>CAYJGM010000035.1:0-20733 GCA_964369495.1 uncultured Bacteroides sp.
AACGCACAAAGCGCACCAAGGCAGCAAATGCCACAAAATGCGCAAGCTACACCAAGTGTACAAAACACAAAAAACACATCACAACGTACATCGAGCAATAATAAAACACTTGGAATAATTATTGCGGCTTGTGCGGTTTTAATTATTACGGCTACAGTTGTAACAGCAATGTTTTCTAAGCAAGCAGTTAATTTACCTACAAATTCACAACCTGCGGTTAGCTCGCAAGCACAGCAAGTTGTGGTTGAATCACAACCTGAACAACCTGAGCAAACTGTTGTTCCATTGCGTGATGATGTGAATTTTGATGAACTTAAAGCCATTAACACCGATGCCATAGGTTACATAACCGTGCCGGGAACTGTTATTGATTACCCAATAGTTAGAGGTGTAGACAATATAAAATACCTTTCAACTGCATTTAATGGCGAAAGTGATATTTTAGGTACAGTTTTTGCGGATATGTTTAACAGCGATAATTTGCAAGATCCTGTAACAGTACTTTACGGCCATTATTCAAACGATGAAGCTTTCTTTACCCAACTTCATAATTATCGTGATCCTGTTTATTTTGAAGAAAACCCTGATGTTTTCCTTTATACTCCATCGGCAAACTATAAATATGAGGTTATAGCGGCTTTTATAAACGATAATTACAGCTTGCTTTATGGTAAAAATTATTATGATATTAATGAGCTTAAGGGCTTTATAAACCATATAGAAACAACACCCGACACAACCGCAAACATGAACTTAACCGGTTTGACAGAAGATGATCAATTCCTTGTGCTTTCCACATGCATGAACGCAGGCGATAGCTATGACAATAGATATGTGGTGGTGGCAAAACAAGTTTATATGGAAACGCCAACGCAATAAAGTTGTATGCTTTAAAAGCTGTACTTTTTAAACATTTTTATTTTGATATATATTATAAATTAACCACCCCAATAAACCAGGTGAAAAACCTTGTTTTTTGGGGTGGTTTTATATGTTGTTAGGGTTAAATTCAACCTTGTAAATTATTATAAAATAGCATTAATCGGTATAAATAATCGCCTCTGTTTCGTAGATATTATTGTAAACATCGTAAAGCACAAAATATACTACTGCATCCATATTGCCTACATCATCGTAACTAACTTCAATTTCACCGCCGCTATAGGTGTAAACATCGCCCATTATATAAGAGTTTTCATATTCCCAATCGTAGGTGTAGTAATCAAAAATCCACTCAATCGTATCGCCGGCTTCAAGCTCGAACAAACCTTTACCTGCGGGTGTGCCTATTTCTCCTTGCTTTCTATAACCTGAAACATGGCCATAGTGCGAATCGCTGCCCCAATATACAATAATTTCAATGTATTCTTCGCCGTTTAATAATGCGGGCACGCTGCCGTATGTGCTCCATTCATCTTCGCTTACATATGTTTCATCTTCGGCATAAAAAGGCACAGTGTGGCCGTCTAGGGTAACCCATGTGTAATCGAACTCTATTTTTAAATCACCATCATCATCAAATTCATAAACGTTGTCGCTACCTAAATCAATATAGCCCTCGCCGTCGTCTAAAAGCACTTGCAATTCAATAATTGAAATTTCATTCCACTCTTCATCAGTTAAACTTAAAACATAACCATCGCCTTTTTCATCTATTATAAGCTCTTCTAAAAATTCACCGGAATACTCATCGGCATAGTTAAGTGCGGTTTGTTCATCGTACCAATCTTCATTAGTGTAATCGTGGGTGGCCTGGGTGTTTGTGTTCATCTCTTTTTGCATTTGGCCGCCGCGCATGGCGCTTATAAATATATTAAAAAATTGTGTGTAATCGTAACTTATTCCAACATCAAGCATGATATCTTGGTATTCGGTATAATATTCGGGATAATTGAACGGGAAGTACATAGCAAGCCCGTATGCATAATCTACATCATAGCTGTTATTGTAATATCTTACAGAGCTGTTTACGGCATTAATTGCAGCCTCTTCGCCCTCAATATCGGCTTTGTAAATAAAATCAATTATATCAATTTGTTCGTATTCGCCATCGCCAAAATCTTTGCTGTTTCGCCTTGCGTTCGATATTCTTGCAAATTCATTGTTATAAATGTCATCGGTGGCATTTGCAAAATAATCTGTTAATATATCGTAAGTATAAGGCATTTTGCGAAGTTCGGTAATAGATAAAGTTGCCTCGGGGTAATCTAAAACTTCGGTGCATTCGGCAATAAAATCATCAATTATATTAATGCCGATATCAACAGTATTCATAGAGGAATTGCTACCTAAGGCGCTAAGCCAATCGGTGTAATACCAGCCAATTCCGGGCTCTAACTCTTGCGAGGCAATTAAATAATCGGCATAAGGCTCTAACATCAAAGCCGTTTCTGCTGTTGCCATAAGGCATGCATCAAAGCCAACAAAATCAAATTTCACGCTGCTTTGCGAAAACGCATAATCTATATCGCTTAAAGTTAGCAAAGATTCCGGGAAATTCTCATCGTAACCAAAACCGCCAAAAGTTCCACCGCCATGGTTCCACAAAATTATGCTATATCTATCTGCCGGGAAATTTTGCGAGCTGTAGTTAATAAAGTTTGCTAAGGTGTCGGAAGATGCCATATTTACAGGTTGGCCAAAATCGTGCACTAAATGCATTTGCCCATCTTTTATTTGCCAATATTGTGTTGCATAATTGCTAACATCGGGGTGGTACCAATAAGTAGAACCGCCTGTCATCAACACTAAATTAATGTTATCGCCGTATTGTGCATCCATTATTTCGTAAATATCTTCGGTGGCAGCGCCGTCGATGCTCTCTAAATCAGAGCCTAGTAGGTAAACCATGATTGTGTGCACATCTGTGCCGTTTTCGCCGGGGTTTGTGTAAAATTCGCGTAGGCCTTCAATTTCAAAGTCGTTTCCGTATACGCCTTGCCCGTTATTACTTGGGTTTGGTTGCCCTTGGTTTGCGCCATTGGTGTTCTCGGTGGTATTATTTCCCGAATATGTGCCTTCATCGCTATCATCGCCAAAAAGCCAAATTAAAGCAAACAGAACGATAAAAATAATAAGTAGCGTAATAAAGCAACCTTTTAATTTGCTTTTGCGTTTTCGTGGCACGCCTGTATTATATGGTGGAACATAATTCATATTCGCTTGTGCCGGCGGTACAAAATTGCCATTAGAATAATTATTTTGGTTATAATTTGGCATTTGCTGTTGTTGAGCATATTGATTATTTGCGTAATTGTTCGAATTTAATGTGGGCTGTACACGTTGCGAATAAGAACCCGTTGCGGGTGTTTGCCCTGGATTTATGTGATTTGGTGGCGCATTTGTATTTGTGTTCATTTGCTGTGCAAATTGCCCGTTAGAATGGCCTGTATTGTGCGGCGTGGGTGGCGTTTGCCCTTGTGAGGAAAAGGTGATTTTTGCACCGCAATTTGTGCAAAATTTCGAATTATTTAAAATTTGCGACCCGCAATTGTGACAAAACATTATAAAACTCCTTTTGAATGCATTATGATGCTTTCGACATCATCTAACTATATTCGTTTATTTTTGCGTTTTTTCTTTTGAGTATAATTGTACCACTTTTATAAATAATTTCAATAGTTTTACATTTTTACTAACTAAAAGTTACTGTAATTAATTTAACTACTGTGCTAGAATAAATTTAAGAAATTTTACCAATAAAATGTAAAAGTGCAAAAGAGGGAAGATTATGCTTTCAAAGTATTGTTATGGGCCGGTAATGGTAATAGACGTTAAAAAATTTGAAAACTCTATGCAATTAACAGTGCAAGAAGAGTTTGGAAAAACATGCACAGTATATTACAACAACTGTATTTATTGGCAAATTGATGAAACATTAAAAGGTGAAAGGCTATTGATGGTTGAAGAAAAAACAGTGCAAGAACTTTTAAACATTAAAGATAGCCCTTGCGTTTGCGCACTTAATAAAAATGCAGCTAGTATAGATAAGTTGCTTATTCAATGGCATGAAGAGGGTATGCATTTTTACTTACATTATGCCGATAATTTAAAAGAAGATTATTTGGTTGTTGCAAGTGGTTTTGAGTATCAAAATAATACTTAAATTCAATCCTTTTTACATAGAATTCTATTGCTTAGTTATTGATATTGTATTAGCTATGCCATACTATATTAAGCAAAATACCTTGAAAATTACCTTATAAAAAATTCTTTTAACTTTAGCTTAGCTTTTGTGGGCAGTATCGTGTTTTTGCACGGCATTGCCCTTTATATGTATATATTGTATAATAAATAATGATATATCGTATTATACAACAAATATGGAGGTTTAGTGTGAAAGCGCTTATTACTAAAACCAAAAATTTGCTTTTGGGTGATGAATACAGCTTAAAAGGAAAAATATTTAATGTATTAGCAATTGCAGGTGCATGTGTAAGCTTAATTATGGGAATAGTTTCATTTGTTTCAAATGGCACTAATGCTGAAATAATTATAAATTTTGCAATGATATTTTTTGCGTTAGCTTTGCTTTTAATACATATTATAACAAAAAACTATAATTTTTGCAGCAGCGTAACTGTAATAGCTGTATTTGTTTTTGGCTTTTCGGCAATATTTTTTTCAAACGATGGATACACAGGTGGTATGCCTTCTTTTTTTGTTTTTGCAATTGTTTTTACGGTGTTTTTAATAGAAGGAAAAACAATGGTAGCACTTGTGGTGATGGAGTACATAACTTTTATATGCATATCATTTTATGCATATTATAACCCGCAAAGCATAAGCGCTTACCGCAACGATTATGAATTATTGCTTGATATTATTTTTGCGTTTGTAAGCGTAAGTTTTATTTTAAGCACAACAATGTATATACAATTTATGCTTTATAAACGCCAACAAAAGCAACTTGAAAATGCCATTCAAGAGGCAGAAAAGGCAAATTCGGCAAAAAGCAGTTTCCTTGCGAATATGAGCCATGAAATTCGAACGCCAATTAATATAATTATAGGCATGAATGAACTTGTAGCGCGTGATAGCCATTCTGAAAAAATTAAAGAATACGTTAAAAAAATTAAAGCAGCAAGCGAACTTTTAAACTCTCTTGTAAACAACACGCTAGACATGGTGAAAATAGAATCCGGCAAAATAGAAATTTTATCCAGCGAATATAATATTGTAGAACTTTTATCTGAAATTGAGCTATATTCAAGGGCGCTTTGTGAAAAGAAAAACTTGAAATTTTCCTTAGATTCACAATTGATTAACAGCGATGCTTTAATTGGCGATGCTTTAGCAATAAAGCAAGTGCTGTTGAATATAATTAACAATGCCGTAAAATACACCGAAAGCGGTGAAGTTATACTAAAAGCATCAAAATCTGATGCAAGCAATGGGAATACAATGCTTCATTTTGCAATAAGCGATACAGGAAGAGGCATAAAAAAGGAAGACTTAAATAAAATATTTGAAAGCTTTGCACGTGTTGAAAGTAATAAGGGCAAATACATACAAGGTGTGGGCCTTGGGCTTTCCATTGTAAAACAACTGTTGTTTGAAATGAACGGCGAAATAAAAGTGCAAAGCAGTTATGGCAAAGGTAGTACTTTTTTTGTAAATATTCCGCAATTAAATGTGAAAAAGCAAAGTGAAAAAGTAATTATTTCAGGCAAAAAAATGCTTGTTGCGCCCGATGTTCATATTTTAGCTGTTGATGACAACGAGGAAAACTTACTTTTGATAACATCGCTTTTAAAACGCACATTTATGAAGATAGACACAGCCCAAAATGCAAGCGATTGTTTAAAACTTGTAAAAGAAAACGATTACGATATTATTTTAATGGATTATATGATGCCTGAAACAGATGGTGTTGCACTATTAAAATTACTAAAACAAAACCCTGCTTTCAACACAAAAACAATTGCGGTAACGGCAAATGTTGTTTTTGGCACAAAAGAATTTTTGCTTGAAAACGGTTTTTGTGAATACGTAAAGAAACCCATAGTTTGGAACGAATTAGAACTTACACTTGCCTCGCATTTGCCAAAAGATAAGTATAGAATTGTAGAAGTGAATAATGCCGAAGAAGGTGCACAACATGCGGTGGCACTTAAAAAAATATCGGCAGAGCTTGCAAAGAATTATGTGGATTATGAAAGCGGAACAAATTATTTTTCGGGCAATATAACGGCATATTATAAAGCCGTTTGTGCACAACAAGAGCATGCAGTGAAAACCGAGGAAAAACTGAACAAATTATTTGTGCAAAAAAACTTCGATGAACTTTTTTATGTTGTACATTCAATAAAAAGCTCATCAAAAAATATTGGCGCAAAAAAATTGTTCCAAGTTAGCACGGAAATAGAAACGCTTTGCACAACACAGGCGTATGAAGAAATTGAAGCGCAAATGCCATATTTTCTTTATTTGTATAAACTTTATAAAAATGCGCTTTTGTTAATAAAAGAACAGTTATCAAATATAGAATGTGAAGAGAATTTAAAACTGATAAAAACCGAAAAAGGAAATTTGCACGAAGCATTAGTGCTTATAAAAAGCAGGCAGCGAAAAACTGCTGAAAACATGCTTTTAAGTTTTTTACAACATCAAAATTCAAATGAAACACAAATAATTTTAAATGAAATAATATACAATGTGCAAAATTTAGAATTTGAAAAGGCAATTAGTTTAACACAAAATTTAATAGAAAAACTGGGTGATTAAATGTACAAATATAAAATTTTGGTAGTAGATGACGACAATGCGGTTTTAGAACAAGCGGAAGAAATATTAATGGAAAAATACACGGTTAGCATTGCAAACAGCTGCAAACAAGCAATAGATTTTTTTGAAAGCCATAACCGTGCAGATTTAATTTTGCTCGATATAAATATGCCCGAGGTAGATGGTTATGAAACCCTGATTAAATTACGAGGAATAAAAAAATGTGAAAACATACCGGTTATTTTTCTAACAGGGGAAACACAGCCGAATTTTGAAGTGAAAGCGCTAAAATTGGGCGCAAAAGATTATATCACAAAGCCATTTAACAAAGCGGTGTTTTTAGCGCGTATAGAGCTTAGGCTTGTTACCGAAAACTCGCTTGAACTTGAAAAACTAGCCGCAGCTTCAAAAGAACTTACAGATATAGAACTGGAAATATTGCGATATATGTCTAAAGGCTATTCAAACGAGGAAATTTCTAGCACGCTTCATTATTCTTACGGCTATGTAAAGCAAATGATTTCGAAAATCTTTGAAAAACTGGATATTAACAGCCGAAAAGAAGTGAAGAAATTTATAAAATAATTTGAAACGACTTCAAGGCGCTAATTCAAAAAAGATAGAGCAGTTTTACAAAGGTTAAACACTGTAGGTATATCAGCGGCTATAGTTCAATTTTTTAGCGAAAAAACGTTATTTTTAAAAAATAAATACAAATAATAAGTTAAAATGTAACCATTAGTTACTATTTATTGCATTGTTCGCATGGTAAAATATAATTAAAATTAACAATAATTTAAGTTTAAAATATAATAAAGGAGTTATCATAATGGACGAGAACAAAACAAACCAAGGGGCACCATCATCTGATAGTACATCAGCACTTTTTGTATCAGCAAGAAAAAAACAGCTGGCACAACAAGAAGAAGAGCGCGTTGCAGCTGAAAAAGAGGCTGCGAGGGTAGCGGCAGAAGAGGAAGTTCGCCGTTTAGAGTTAGAGGTTGAAGAGCGCAAAAGAAAAGCACAAGAAGATGCTAAACGTGTTGAAGAAGAAGCGCAAGAACGCCGCCGTTTAGCACAAGCAGAAGAAGAGAGAATGAGACGAGAGGGTGCACAGTTTACCGCACCGCAGCAAAATGTTGCTTATTCACAACCTGCAATGCCACAAAACAGCGCAGTGGCGCAAACATCCGCAGCAAAACCTAATGAAATAGTAGAAAAAGCAAAAGCAATAGCTCAAGAAATAATTCAAGACAAGAAAAAACTAGGCATTGCCATTGGCGTAGCCGTCGGGGTTTTAGTTTTAATTATTATTTTGGCTTCTCTAGGCGGCGGTAGCTCGATTGGCAGCTATGAATATGCCTTTGTAAACGATTTAGACCCAAGCCTAGGTTATTTTAACCTATACGAAGACGGAACAGCAGACGGCGTTAGCATTTTAGGCGAAGAGTTTACAGGCACATGGGTTGGCGGCAACGGCGCAGTGGCAATTTATGTAAACGATATCGAATTTGCCATATACGAAGTAGTTGATAACACATCTTATGTTGATGCTTTAACAGGAGCGTATTACTACTATTATCCGGCATATGTAAGTGAATAATAAATAAACGGAGATAAACTATGAATAGTATACTTATAACAACCATTTTTGAAAACGGCTTTCAAGAAATTTATCTTCCCGCTGTTGATAACAGAAATTTTCCAATAGAAATACGCCCTTCCGTTACAGGGCTAACAGACGATATTATTTTGCCGCTTGAAGTTTGGGACGGCAAATGGAGCATGACCTCAACAAGGCAGTTTAATATAACCGTAGATGAAAAAATTGTTGAAGAGGCAAAACTTGAATTGGGAACACTTTTAAACTGCGAAGTTAAAAATACAGAATTAGTGTTCTCGCTAACAGTTTCAGAAGCTGATATCGGAAACATGGCATTCGATAAATATTTTCTCGATTTAACTAAAACAGGCGCAATTGGAATTGGCAATGTAAAAGATAGAAACACAATTACATATTCAAACCGTTTTTGCTCGCCTGAACATGCAGAGATATTTTTGCACGATGGCGTAGCATATATTCAAGATAAAAACAGCGTAAACGGTACATTTGTAAACGGCCGTTTATTAACGCAAAGGCAAGCGCTATCTTACGGAGATGTTATTTACATTGTTGGCTTAAAAATTGTTTATCTAGACAATGTTTTAGCTGTTAATAACCCTAAAGGTGAGTGTACTATTGATGAAAAACGCCTTAAAATTATTAAAATAGAGCCAACATCTTATACAGAAGAAGTTAGCGATTATTCAGCAGAGGACGTTTACTTTTTAAGAACACCAAGAAAAGTTGAAATTACCGATAGCGAAGTTTTCACCATGGAACGTGCGCCAACCAAGAACACAAGAAAACAACAACCTATGTTTTTAACGCTTGGGCCATCTTTTACAATGGTAATACCAATGCTTGCCGGCACTATGATAAGCGGCAATTCTACAAATATTGCAGGCGCAATGGTAATGTCGCTTGGTGCAGCAGCGGTTGGCGGCGGTTGGGCGTATATGAATATACGCTATAACAGAGAAGAAGGCATTGCAACCGAAAACGAAAGAATTGCAAGTTACAACAACTATCTTGCTAAAATTCAACAGCAAATTTCACAAAAAATGCAATACAATCACAATGTGCTACACACAATGCTTCCCGGCGCGGTTGAGGCTATGGATTTTGTGTTTAAACAAAGCCCAAGGCTTTGGGAAAAAAGCAGTGTTCACAGCGATTTCTTGCACGTGAATTTAGGCGAATGCGATATGCCTTCGCTAAATAAAATATCAGTGCCTAAAGAGCAAGGCCTTATGGCTTACGACCCACTTAACGATAATTTAATCAATATCCAAGAGCAAATGAGTATGCTAAAAGGTGTGCCCTCAGATTTATCTTTTGAGGACAATACCATGATAGGCGTTGTTAGCGCAACACGTGAAAAGGCTTTAAACTTAATTAAAGTTATAACCGCACAGCTAACAGCTCTTCACCCTTATACAGAGCTTAGAACAAGCTTTATTTACCCCATGAGCGAAACCGATGAATGGGATTATGTAAGATATTTACCGCATTGTTGGGCGCCGGATGGAAGTATTCGCTTAATTGCTAATGATAAAAAAACCGTTGGCGACGTGCTTTATTTCTTATCAACCGTTGTGCGTGATAGGCTTGACAATGCTAAAACAGCAGGCAAAGATGAGGGCAAAATTTTGCCGCATTATGTAATTGTTGTGGGCGATATTGCTTTAATTGAAAGCGAACCGATGGCAAAGTATTTGCTAAGCCCAAGCGCCGCATTAAATATGACAGTTGTTTTCCCTGTTAGCAGTACAGATAAACTGCCGGCAGGTTGCACCGCCATAATCCGCGACGATGAAGAATACAACGGATATTACAGCACCACAGGTGAATTTGAAGAACGTGCGCCTGTTGCTTTCCCAAGTGTATCAACAAAAACTATAGATAATTATGCAAGGCAGCTTTCAAACTTCCGTGTTCGTGAAATGAACACTTCCGCAGGCATACCCGAGGTTTTAACATTCCTTGATATGTATAAAACTTCAAATGTTGACGATTTGGAAGTTATGAAAAAGTGGCTTGAAAACCGCACATATGAAAGCATGAAAGCCATGGTTGGCTACAAAGCGGGCTCGCAACCGCTTTACCTCGATATCCACGAAAAATACCACGGCCCTCACGGCCTTGTTGCGGGTACTACGGGTTCGGGTAAATCTGAAACTTTGCAAAGCTATATTTTATCGCTTGCAGTTAATTACCACCCGCATGAAGTTGCGTTTATTTTAATCGACTATAAAGGCGGCGGCATGGCGCAAAGCTTTATTGGCTTGCCACACCTTGCAGGCGTAATAACTAACCTTGGCGGCAACGCAACCGATAGGGCATTGCTTTCTATAAATGCTGAAATTAAACACAGGCAAAGCGTGTTTAACGAATTTAAAGTTAAACATATAGATGCCTATATAGAGCTTTATCGTTCGGGCGTTGCAAGCGAACCTATGCCGCATTTGCTAATAATTGCCGACGAATTTGCAGAGCTTAAAAAAGAACAGCCCGATTTTGTTAGGGCGCTTGTTTCAGCCGCAAGGGTTGGCCGTTCACTTGGCGTAAACTTAATTTTGGCAACGCAAAAACCAAGCGGCGTTGTAGACGACGAAATATGGTCTAACACACGTTTCCGCTTGTGCCTTCGTGTTGCGGATAAGCAAGATTCGGCAGAGATGTTAAAACGCCCCGATGCCGCATTTATCACAGGCACAGGCCGCGGCTATTTCCAAGTTGGCAACGATGAAATTTTCGATGAGTTCCAAAGCGGATGGTCGGGTGCTGAATATGAGCCAAATGTGCCATATACAGACGAAAAGAACGCAAAAGTTGAGCTTATTAATTTAATAGGTAAAAACGGCGTGCCAAAGAAAAAAGGCAAAAAGAAAAGCGATAATATTAGCAAAGTTACACAGCTTGATGCCGTTGTTAAACATTTAAACAGTGTTGCAAGCGAAAACAAAATTGCCGCGCTTCGCCAAATTTGGCTTGAGCCGCTACCAACAACGCTATACCTTGAACAGCTTAAATTTAAACCACAAACTAAAGGCTTTAACCTTGAAATACCCGTTGGTGTTGCCGATAGCCCCAAAACCCAAAGCCAATTCGCAGTTGCTGTTAATTTCATTAGAGATGGGCATTTGCTTGTTTGCGGCTCTTCGGGCAGCGGTAAAACAACATTGCTACAAACGCTAATTTATGGCGCTGTTACAAATTACACACCCGAGCAAGTAAATGTTTATATAGCCGATTTCTCAAGCCGAACAATGACAGTTTTTGCGGATATGCCTCATGTTGGCGCAGTTGCGTTTGAGGGTGAAGACGAGAAAATTGAAGAGATGTTCGAGCTAATTAAAAGCACATTGCTAGAGCGCAAAAATTCATTTAGCAAAATGGGCGTTGGTTCTTACCGCGATTATATCGCACAAAAAAGCGATTGCCCGGCAATATTATTTGTTATTGATAATTATGTTGCGTTCTCGGATACATACAGCCGATACGAAGATTTGCTGTTGCAATTAACACGTGAGGCGGCAAGCTATGGCATTTACATTGTGCTTTCGGTTAATAACGCGGGTGATATCAGAAACCGCATGAGCCAAAACTTTACAAATGGAATTGCAATTCAAATGGCAGATAAATTTGAATACGAGGCAGTTTTGGGTAGCCGCAGTGAACTTTTACCGGACGACAGAACCCCGGGCCGTGGCTTAATAAAAGCGCCGTTGCCGCTTGAATTCCAAGTTGCACTTTGCGTTAAAGAAGACCCCGGCACAAGCCAAACACAAACATTGCGCAAACGTTTTGCACAACTTAAAGAGAAAAACCAAAACGTTAGCGGCGTTAAAAAACTTGGCGCAAAAGTTGATAATATCACATATGATAGCCTAATGGCTTACCCCGGCGTTTCAAATTTAAACAGCGATACAATAGCGCTTGGCGTTTTCGGCGATGACAGCGGCGTTTGCAGCTTAGATTTAGACAAAGTTTTCTGCTACACAATAAGCGGTTTTGCACAAACAGGGCGCTTAGAGTTATTAAAAAGTATTGCAAAACAAAGCAAAAATAAAAAAAGCAAAATGTTCTTGTTCGATAAAGAAAATTCGCAACTTGAACAACTTGGAATTTTTGATGAAGTATGCCATAACGACCAAGAGTTGTTTGCACTGATGGAAAAAACCGTTGTGCCTGAATTCATACGCAGAAACGGCATGGTAAACGATGCCAGAGATAAAAACGCAAACGTTAAAGATGCAATGCAAAAAGAAGGACGCATAACTTTAATAATAGGCGATATGAGCGCATTTATGCAAGCGGTTTATAGCCCGAAAGTTAAAATGAGTGAATTTTTAGAAATTGCTATGGCAAAGGGCAAACAACATAAAATTAATATGTTCGCAATGCTAACCCCCGATGATTATTTCGATAACGCACGTTTTGCCGCAATGCGCATATGGGCAGAGCAAAACACAGGTGTACACCTTGGCGGAATGTTCGACCAACAAAGTGCACTTAGCATTGATATGTCACCTTCCGACAGCGTAAGGCAATTGCCGGCAGGCAGCGCTTATACGGCAGATGAAAGCGGCGCATTGCTAAAAATTGTAACACCGCTTTTGGAAGACACACAAAATAACAACTTGGTTTAGGAGGCAGTCATGGCTAAATTATTTCTAGATGTTCAACTACCCGGAATGGCCAAAAACTACGAATTTTCCGTAAACGATGCATTGAGCGTTGGCAGGGTAAAAAATGATTTTGCAAAACAGATATCCGCGTTAGAGGGCAAAGAAGTTTTCGAGGATATATCGCAAGTATTATTTTGCTCTAAAGCGCTTGGCGGCCTTTTAAGCGATGAAGAAATTCTTGCCGCTGTGGGAATTAAAAGCGGCGACACAATTATATTGTTGTAGGAGGACTTATGGGCGAATTAAGCAATGTTAATTCTGCAAACATAACTGCAAGTGCAGGTAAAATGGAAGCGGAAATTTCAAATGTACAAAGCGGAATAACCATGTTCCGTGATGCTATTTCAAAGCTGAATAACACGTGGACAGGCGAGAGCAAAAATGTTTTTATGCAATCGTTTGAAACAGATAGCGAGGCAATGAATGAAATGGTTGCTCAAATGAGCGAGGTTTGCGAATCGTTAAAACATATGGCGCAAACTTATGATGAATCCGAGAGCAATATTTCAAGTAGGCTACAAAGCTTGCGCTAAAAATAATATTTCACAGCGTGCCTGTTTTGGGTGCGCTGTGAAAAAATGAATATTTGCATTTTTTAAAACACAAAACAGCAATGCAAATTATATGTAGTTTTTAATACATAAAACATACTAATAAGGAGTGATTATTTTGGCAGGAGAAGGCGAAATAAAAGTTGACACCAAAGCTTTTATAACAGCTAGCGAAGAAATTGCAACCGCACAAAAACAAGTTGCACAGGCATTTGAAAGTTTCATAGGCGAAATAAATAATTTGCGTAGCTCTTGGCAGGGAGATACTTCAGACAAAGTTAAAGCTATTGCTAATTCTATGAAAAACAGCGCCGCTACAATAGATTCTCATATGTATTCATATTGCAATACATTAAACGAGCTTGCCGGAGTTTACGACCAACACGAAAAACAAGCAGAAGAGCAAACAAGGGCACTTGGCTTTGATATAGGCGATATAAGATAAAGTGCGTTATTATTTTGCACTTAACTTTATATAAAATAGCAAAAATTAATATGCCTTTAACAAGCCACGCACAAGGGCGAAAAAACAATAATTATGCCGCAGTTTGGCGGCGGAATGGAGCAATTTATGGCCGCAATTAGTTTTAATTACGATTTAACTATTCAACAGGCGAACGAGCTAAATGAAATTGGAAACCAGCTATTAAATACTAGCGTTAAAGCGCTTAATGAGATTAACGGCAATGTAGATGCAGCCTGGACAGGCGATAATGCTACAATTTATAAAAAATACCTTGTGAATTTAATGGACGATTTAACTCAAAAAGCAAAGTATATGACGCAAGCATCAGAGGCATTGATATCTGCGGCTAAGAAAATTAAACAAGCAGAAGACATTGCCAAACAAAGCTCACAGCAAATTTAACGGAGGTGAATTAAATTGGCTATAAGTTCAGTTGATGTAAACAGGCTAAAACAAGTTTCCACCGAAATGGAAAATTTATACACACAACTTGCACAAAATGAGCGCACAATGAGCGAAACAATGGAGCAAGTTAAAAAAGCATGGCAAGGCGATGCGGCAACTACATTTATAAATGCTTATACGCAAAATGCACCGGAATTTGCGAATATGTCGAAATTAATACAAAATGCGGCAACCACATTGCAACAAATAGCAACTAATTATAATAAACAAGAAACCAGTGCGGCAGACATTGTTCGCTCGGGTTTAGCTAAAGGTTAATAAAAAGAGGTGATATTTTGGCAGGTACAGAAATTAATGTTGACCCTAAGATTTTAAGAGAGTGTGCACAATCATTACAAAAGGTTTCAACATCATACAAAACCTATTTTGAACAAGCAACACAGCAAAATCAACGCCTTAAAGATATATGGCAAGGCGCGGCAGCCACAGCATATATAACAAATTTTCAAAATGCGAAAGCAAAATGCGATAGTTATCTGCAAACGCTTGAAACAATGGTACATTCAATGTATGAATCGGCCGATGCATACGAACAAAATATTAACGCCGCTAAAGCGGAAATTGAAAATTTGCCTAAATTACCCAGTAACACTATGCGTTAAAGCGTGTGTTTACCTTTGTAATTTAATTTTATAAATCGCACAACAACCCTCGCTTGCCGCTTTTTGAGGGTTATGTGTTTATTGTGTAAATTACAGCGGCAGAATGGAGCATAATATGTCGGAGTACAAAGTATCATATAAATTATTGGCGCAACAAGCCGACGATTTACTTAAAGTTTCCTCACAACTTACCACATACAGTGATCAATTATCTGCAATTGTTCCAAAACTGGGGGAAGACGAACTTTTGCAACAATTAAAAACAAATATAAACGAATTAGCCGCAAGCATGGCAGAAAGTGCAGAGTTAACATCAATTGCCGGTAATACGCTTAAAGAATCGGTTGAAGAGTATTCAAACACCGAAGTTAAGCTTGTTCAACATTCCGAGGGAACAAAAGCGCACAGCCGTGATTTTTATAAAAACCCTGTTTCGGTTGGCGGCGGCGGTGCCTCTGTTGCAAGAAATATGGGCACTCGGTCGGCAGGTTCAATTGATGCCAGTGGCTCGTATGCATACGAAGCGCCAACAGGCGCATATGCAACAGGCGGTAGCTATGGCAGCGGTGCTGCAAGTGGCCTTGGCGCGGGCGTTACAGCGGCAGGTGCATCGGTTGTGGCTGGTGTTGGCGCCGCGGCAGTTGGCGCAGGCGCAATTCTTGGCGCAAAGCATATAATAGATAAGAAAAAAGCAAAAAAACAAACAGAAGGCGCAAATGCTAACGCAAGTGCACCTGTAAATAATGCTTCTTTTGAAGAGGCAAGCAAATCTAAAAACGATTATTATAATTCAGTTTTAGAACTTGAAGAGGCAAAAAACAAATTAGAAAGTTTAAATAGTAAGTAATTAATTTAACAAAATTTGAAAGGAGTTTTACAATGCGTAAGTTTTTAGCAGTTATTATAGTTTTAATGATGAGTTTAGCAATGTTCACCGCGTGTGGGGGAGAGGAATCATCACCAGCAGCAATTGCACCAGATGTTGAAGAGGAGTTGTATTCGATTGATTTCACACTGTACAACTATACAAATGCCGATTTAACAGATATTCGTGTTTCTATGAGCACTGACACCAGCCATGGTGAAAACATTCTTGAACCGGGTTATGTTATCCCCAATAATTACAGCACGGTAGTATCGTTCAGCACAGGCGCGCCTGCGGGAACACTTTTTGATATGTACACAAACGACGACGATGGCGACAGCTATGAATATTTCGATATACCACTAACAGAAATTACCGAGTTACACCTATTTGTTGAATGGTATGCGGATGGCTCTTACAACAATACTTACATATGGTATTAATGTAGGATAATATTAAAACTATCTTATGCAAATTAAATTTTGGCTAAATAAAGTTAAATTTAATTTGATGGTGTTATTGTAAATTTGATATAATATATAAATAAAAAGCAGATGCTATCACATAGAATAGCATCTGCTTTTTATGCTAAATTACTATAATTTCAAACCAAAATTCGCTGCCTTTTCCAACTTCGCTAATTACACCGTAGTTAAAATTATGGTTTTCAAGGATGGCTTTTGCAATGCTAAGGCCAAGGCCTGTGCCTGTTTTACCTGCGCTGGCTCTTGTTCTGTAATACCTATCAAACAAATGCGGTAATTCCTCGGGCGGTATGCCAATTCCATGGTCTTTAATCATAATGCGCACTTTGCCATTAAGTTTTAAACACTCTATGCCAATATAACCATCAGGGCCAACATGGCGAACAGCATTTCCCAGTAAATTATGCAATACGCGGCTTATTTGTTCGGCATCTGCCACAACTTCGCAAACTTCGGGTGTTTTTATCTCTAATAAATAATTGTTTTTGTTGCATATGTCTTCATAAACGCTTGCAGATTCCTCGCAAAGTTGCGCTATATCAAATTTAACTTTGTTCATTTGAAGCGCTTTACTGCTAACTTTACTTAATTCTAAAACGCTGTTTACAAGTCCCGAAAGCCTATCGCTTTCATCTATAATAATATTCATTCCCGAGTTGCGTTTATCTTCATTATCGCCGTTAATATCGCGCACAGTTTCGGCATAACCTTTTATTAATGTTAGCGGTGTGCGTAAATCGTGGCTTATATTCGCAAGCAATTCATTTTGCAATTGGCTTGTACGCTGAACTTCGTTAGCCATTGTATTGAAATCGTCTGCAAGGGTACCAATTTCGCCACGTGCTAATTTTTGCACACGTGCCGAATAATCGCCCACGGCCATTTTTCGTGCCGCACTTGAAATTTCACTTATTGGCTTTGCCATTCTGTGTGAAAAAATATATGCCGCAATAACACCAATAATTAAAATAAAAGCGGCAATAATAGGCATTTGTGTTTGTAATATGCTTGTGGCTTCATCAATTCTTTGTAAATCGGTAGAAACCAAAACAATATAATCACCTGCGGTTTGCCCAAGCACACGTTGGCGGTTTTCGCCCTCGGTTACAGTTACTTGTAATTCTCCGTTTTGTTTTGTTAAAAGGCGAAGAGCAATTGTGGAATTTGTGTTCCAATCAGAATCTCGCCAATCGCCAAACATGCCCTCTTGGGTTGGGTGCAGTAAACATTCGCTTGCCAATTGGTGCATATGAAGGATGTTTTTACCGCTTGAATTTGCAATGTCCATGCATTTTCCGCTAAGGTCCTCGTCTTTCATGGCAACTTCATTAATAAGTGTAAAAAATTCAAGGTTTATGCCATCGGTAGAATACTCATCTTCAATATCGCCAAAATCTTCTATTATTTGAGAGTATAGTTGCATGGTATCATTAAGTGAGTTTTCTATTCTTTGGTTATAAAGCGGTTCTAACAATTGTACATTTATAAGCCAAAAAAGCGCTATTACAAGGGTAAATAATAGCACTGTATATATAATGAACTGACGGCGTAGGCTGCCTTTTTTTTCTTTTCTTTTCACTTGGTTTTTTTTCATCATTTTGCCTTTGCATCGAATTTATATCCAATGCCCCATACTGTGGCAATAAAATTACGATATTTGCCCAAATGGCTACGCAACATTTTAATATGTGTATCTACCGTTCGGTCTTCGCCGAAATAATCGTAATTCCATACGCGTTCTAATATTTTTTCTCGGCTGTAAGCTATGCCTTTGTTCGAGGCTAAAAACAGCAAAAGCTCAAATTCTTTAGGCGTTAAATTAATATCATCACCATCAATTTTAACGGTGCGAGATGCGCTGTCTATAACTAAAGTGTCGAACACAAAGCTTGCGCTTTCGGCTTGTTCTTTTGATATTGTGCGTGCTAAAACCGCCTTAACACGTGCAACTAGCTCTCGTGGTGAAAAAGGTTTTACAATATAATCATCTGCGCCACCCTCAAGGCCTGCCAGTTTATCATATTCTTCGCCTCGTGCGCTTAACATTATTACGGGTACTGTAATTTTTCTTGCACGCATTTCGTGTAAAACACGCATGCCATCTACAAAAGGCATCATAATATCTAAAAGCACAAGGTCTATTCCGCCATTATTAAGCGCATTTAATGCTGCATTGCCGTCGGCGGCTTCTTGGCACATATAGCCTGCGTGTGTTAAATGTTCTTTTAAAAGCTCTCTTATCAAAGGCTCGTCGTCTACAATTAAAATGTTTACCATGGGGAACCTCCTGTTTTTGCTATATAATAAATATATAATACAATATCATTATGAAAAAAATGTGAAAACATAAAAAAAATGTAGTTTATTAACTTTAAATTATATTATAATTGGAAATTTGATTCATATTACATCGGTTTCATTAGCTTGTTTGAAATAGAAACTGGCGATTTAAGTTGATTTTATTCAAAAATTAATGAAAGGGACAGTTATTTATAAAATGGTAGTTTTGCTAATTACAAAAATAATATATTTTGTATTAATATGCATATCTGTGAAAATCATTCAAGTAAGATAATATAGCAAAACAATACGATAAAAACAGAGCCCTTGCCCTTTGGGCATTAGCCAATACCACTAAAAATAGAAAAGACGGATAGTTTATCCGTCTAATAGGTAGCTATTTATGAGTAACACTTTTAAGGTTAAAGTTACAAAATTAAATTATTTTGGTATTCCTAATTTCAATTGCACACCAAAGCTGTGCAATTGCATTGCAAGCTCTGCGGCATTTTTAAAATGTATTGCATTAATACCGAATTCACGCGCAACAAGAACATTTTTTAACGTGTCATCAATAAAAATTGTTTCGTTAGGGTTAAGTTTATATGTGTTCAATAATTTTTCAAAAAATTCATGTTCGGGTTTAGCGGTGCCTATTTCGCAAGATGCTATCCCGCCATTAAACAACGGCCAAAAATGCCGACGTTTTATTACTTGTAAAGTATCAAACGCAATATTTGAGGCATAGTACAAATTGTAGTTGTTTATTTTTAATATTCTTAAAAGTTTGCTTGTGTCTTCTTTTGTTGTAAGTATGTCGTGCCAATCGTTAATTATAGCATTAATTTCAAATTTATGGCCGGTTTTAGCTGCCTCGCTAAGCATAATTTTATTGGCTTGTTCTCGTGAAAGTTCACCTTTATCAAGCTGTATCCATGTTTGGCTACCAAAGGTTAAATTATATAATTTTTGCTCTAGTTTTTCATTGACAAAGCGCTCAAGCAAAAACATGCGTGGGTTATATTCAACTAATACTCCGCCTAAATCGAATAAAATATTTTTATACAATATTACACCTACTTAACATAAATAACCTTTGATTCGCATTGGTTATTTATATTTTTATTTAATGGCATAGCCACATGCCAATTTATATTATACACAAAACTTGCATATAAAACAATATAAAGTGAATAAATATATAAAAAGCGGTGAATAAAACTATAATAAGGGGGATTTATTTATGACAATGAGCGAATTATGCGATAGAAGCGTTGTTAATATTACAAATGGTGCAAATTTAGGCAATGTAGACGACATAGTTTTTAACACACAAACTGCACAAATCACACATATTATAATTTACGGGCGCCTAAAATGGTTTGGGCTTATGGGCAGAGGCGAAGACATTTTCATTTCGTGGGAAGATATACAAAAAGTTGGCAAAGACGTTTTACTTATAAATACAGCTGAAATTAATATTGAAAAACAAGATAAAAATGCAGCAAACCGCCTTTTTGGCTAAATTTTAAACAAGGCCCATAAACCATTCAACAGTAATTGCAACAATAACAACCAAAGCTGAAATAATAAAACCGTGTATCATAGGCTTAGCGCCTGATTTTTTCATGTCTTTTATATTGGTGTTAAGGCCAATTGCCGCAAGGGCCGCCACCATTAAAAATTTACTAAGCTCTTTTGAAAAACTGCTAATTTGTGGCGGAATAACACCAAAACTATTTACAATAGCAAGGCCAACAAAACCTACGATAAACCAAGGGAAAAGCGAGAAAAAATTTACTTGATCGCGTGCCTTTGGTTTTTTTGTGGCAACAGTAGAAGTGCTAGGTTTTGTGTTTTCGCTAATATTTGATATTTTATCAAGTTGGCAAACCTCATATTTTTCGCCGTTTTCTTTTACATGCGATATAACTTGTGACGCTTTAATAAATTCTTTTTGTTTTATGCGAATATTGATATATGCAAAAACAAGCACGGT
>CAYJGM010000036.1:0-14357 GCA_964369495.1 uncultured Bacteroides sp.
GCTTAAAAAATAAATTGCACACCTTGCTCAAAAAGGCATATTAGCTTTTTGCCAATCTCCAATACTTTTGTTTCTTTTCACGCTGAAAAGAAGAACGACACAATGCAAAAAGCCTTTATAATTTACACCTGTTCAAAAAATAAATTGCACCCCTTACTTAAAATATCATCGTAACTTTATTAAATGCAAAATAACCTCAAATAATATAGATAACCTTTACTCCGTTTCGGTTATTCATATTTTTTATTTAATCGGCGTGCTATGCACATGCCAATTTATATTAGCCTACGGCTAATATAAATAACCTCTACAAAAGCAACGGTAATGCTTGACAAAACACTTTATAATATGGTAAAATAATTATTCGTAAGGTTGCATTAAGCGGCCATAGCACAATTAGTTTAAACAGTAAAATAACACACAATATATTGTGTGCGTTTATATCGACGGGAGGGTAGACGTATGAAGAGAACATTCCAACCAAAAAAAATACACCGCGCAAAAAAACACGGGTTTTTATCGCGCTCTAAAAGTAAAAACGGCCGCAAAGTGCTTGCATCACGCCGCAGTAAAGGCCGCGCAAAACTAGCAGCATAATTTACCTTTACAAACTTGGCCACTTCTTAAGGGTGGCCTTTTTGTGCATTTAGTAGTATTTTTAGGGCTTAGGGCGTTTTTAAGCTTGCCCACTGCAAAAAATACAAGATTTGCAAAATACTTTTCAGAAGTTGGAGAACCATATGCGCTTTAAAATGCTTGTGCGCAACAATGAATTTGCGCGGGCATACACACGCGGAACATCTTATGTGCATAAATATTTGGTGCTATATGTTAATAAAAACAGGCAAAAAAAATTGCGTGTTGGCTTAACCGCATCAAAAAAAATTGGCAATGCCGTTAAACGCAATAGGGCAAGAAGAATTTTGCGTGCGGCACTTTGCAATTTAAACCCACAAATACAAAACGAAAAAGGCATTGATATTGTGCTTGTGGCAAGAGGAATAACGCCAAATTTAAAAACGCAAAATGTACAGCTGGCCCTTGAGGTTCTATTTAAAAAGGCAAATATTCTTTATACGCCTATCAACACAAGCCTTAACAACACAAACATAAAACCATGAAGAATATTTTTATTTTCTTTATACGTGGCTACCAAAAATATATTTCGCCGTTTTTGGGCGATAACTGCCGCTTTTATCCTACATGCTCACAGTATGCAATAGAGGCTTTGCGCACGCACGGCGCAATAAAGGGCAGCTTTCTTTCTGTTTACAGAATTTTGCGGTGCAACCCTTTTGGCAAATGCGGGCACGACCCTGTGCCGCCTAAAAAGCAAAAAAAACCTAATAACAATGCAAAATAAGGCAATACGGCAAAAATAAATTGTTGTTTTTACAATTTATAAACCGGTTAATATGCTTCTAAACACGCTTTTGCGCAAAAGCGTCCCTCTTTATATAATGTAAAGTAATATTATTAAATATAAAAGGTAAATTATATATTTTTGCGGCATAAAATTTGCTTTTTTATAAAAATATTGATTGCTTTCAATAAAAACAAGCCCTTTTGCGCATGGGCAGAAAAGGAATAAATAATGAACCCATTTTACATTTTAGCAACTCCTTTGGGCTATATAATGGAATTTATAATGAATTTTATATCCAATTATGGCCTTGCACTTATTGTTTTTACAATTATTATTAAAGTTGCCATGATACCTTTAAGCATTAAACAGCAAAAAGGTATGGCGCAAATGGGCGCTTTTAACGAGCCCATGAACGAAATTCGCCAAAAATACAAAGACGATAAACAAAAACAAAACGAGGAAATTATGAAATTCCAGCAAGAGCACGGAATTTCGATGACAGCGGGCTGTTTGCCCATGTTTTTAAACCTTTTTATAATTTTTGGTTTATTCCAGGTTGTTTATTATCCGCTTAAATACATTTTCCACATCAGCGAAGAAAATGTTGCCGCTGCAGCAAAATTTGCCGGCATTGAAGATTCCGCTGTAAACGTACTGGAAAGCAATTTGCTTGGCATTGCAACAAATAACGCTAGTGAGTACGAGCAATTTTTTGGTGAAGCTATAGGCGTTATAGATAGCTTAGATTTCACATTTTTAGGGTTAAATTTGCTTGCCGTTCCCAGTTTTGATGCACCGCTTACATGGATTTTCCCCGTGCTTACAATCGTAACAATGATAGGCTTGCAATTAATAACTTCAAAAATGTCGGGCGTGCAACAAGTTGGCGCAATGAAATATATGCCGTGGATGATGGCGCTTATGTTCATACCTTTTTTATTCACAACATCTGTTGCGTTTTCGCTTTACTACTTTATTTCAAACACATTAATGTTCGTTCAACAAATATTGCTTAAAAAACTTTACGACCCCGAAAAATACAAGCAAAAACTAAAAGACGAAATAGAAGCAAAGCGCAAAGAGAAAAAACAGCGCAAAGAAGTAGTGGTAAAAGATAGCAAAGGCGAAGAAGTAGTTAAAAAAGTAAGCGAATCTGAACTTTTAAAACTGCGCCTTGCCAAAGCACGTGAAATAGACGAAGAACGTTATAAAGATATGTGATAGGGGGTTTCACAATGCATGAATTGATTACTAGCGGAAAAACCGTTGAAGAAGCAATTGAAAATGCGCTTAACCAATTAGGTTTAAGTGAAGATGAAGTAACAGTTGATGTTATACAATTGCCACAAAAAAAATTGTTTAAAAGCATACCGGCAAAAGTTAAAGTAACGGTAGACGCAAGCGAAAAACAAAGTGCTAAAGAACAAGCACCAAAAATAAAAGCACAAAAACAAGAAACAACAAACGATACAAAAACAGCAAAGAATGCCAAAGTGCAAAGTGCACCTGAAAACGCACAAAAAAAACAAGAAACGCCATCGCAAGATAAAAAAGATAAAAACAAATTATACGATGAAGATTACAAACAAGAAGATGTTGATATTGAAAGCGTTGAGATTTTAAAAAATGCACGTGAGTATTTAATTGATATCTGCGGCAAAATGGGCGCGAGCGACCTTTCGTTCGAGGCGGTTAAACGCGGAGACAGCTATATTATTAAAATAGAGGGCGAAAACGCAGGCTTTTTAATAGGATACCGTGGCGAAACCATGGATTCGCTTGGTTATTTAACAAGCCTTTATGTAAACCGCTCGGGCGATGATTACTCTAGAATTAATATTGATGTAAACAGTTATCGCGCCAAAAGAGAGGCAAATTTAGTAGCGCTTGCGCATAAAATAAGCTCTAAAGTGCTTCAAACAAAACGCAGTAAAACGCTAGAGCCCATGAATCCATACGAACGCAGAATTTTACATTCTGTGGTAATGGACATAAAGGGCGTTAAAAGCGAAAGCACAGGCGAGGGCACACAGCGCAGGGTTTGCATTATGCCCGAGGGTGAAAGCATTAGAAAAGGCGACAACCGTGGTAAAGGCCAAAGGCAAAGGCAAGGTAATTATAACAACAAAAGCCAAACGCCGGCACGCAATTTTGCAAACAAAAAACCGGGCGATAACGCACAGCCAACAGCGCCAAAAAGAACACAAACAATAAACGACAGCGACGCACTTCCTTTATACGGAAAAATTGAGTTGTAAACAATTAATAAACTGTTACAATGCAAAAATAAGCCGAAAATTTTAATTTTGAAAAATTAAAAAGCTAAAGCGCTGTCAGGTTAAGACATTTATTTTATATAGCTAAGATTAACAAAAAATCGGTGTGTCCATTATGGACACACCGATTTTAGGCTTTTTGTCAATAGTTGGGGTAAACCCGAAAATTGAAGAAAGGCAATCGGTGGCATCAAGCCGCCGGTTGCCTTTTAATTTTATCGTGTTGATAATAAAACACGATAATGTTTATTAAGTTGAAATTAATATAAAGCAAAAATTAAACCCTTCCTTTTGCCTCTTTATAACGAAGCGGCGATACACCAACTATATTTTTAAAAACTTTTGTAAAATAGCTTTGGTCTTCAAAGCCTACACTTTGGGCTATGTCGGCCATTTTTATGTTTGAATTTAACAGCAGTTTTTTGCTTTTTTCAACGCGAAGTCTGTTCAAATGCTTGCTAAATGGCTCGCCTTTTTCACTTTTAAATATTCTGCTGAAGTATGCGGGCGATAGATTTACAGCGGCGGCGGCGTCTAAAAGCCCAATTTTATTAGTGAAATTTTCACGCAAAAACATATCTGCCTTGCTGATAATGTCTACATGTTTTACATCGCTGTAATTGAAAACATTATCAATTAATTTATTCATAACAGTTGTTAGCCATGTACATAGCGCTTCCGGCGTTGTTAGCGTGGCTATAGTGTTTAAATAATCTTGTGTTAAATTAAGCGTGCTTTGTGAATTTGCGCCGCTTTCAATTGCCGCGCGTGAAATTAACACTAAAAGTTCATAAATTCTTGCTTTTACGGTTAAAAGCTTGCCGCCGCTTGAAAAAAATACATAGCCGAATATCTCGTTTAAATGTTTTTGCGCGCTTTGTTTATTTCCGCTTGCAACGCTGTTTAAAAGCTCTCTTTCTGTTTCAAATGGGTATGTTTTACCTTCGTTGGCATCTTTTAATTGCAAAATATAAGCCGAAACCCTGCCTTGCATTTCATCGTCGTTTTGGGCGTTTAACATTCGGTTTGCCTCGTTAATATTGCTTGCAAACCCTGCGCACGAAAATAGTAATGTAGAATAACTTTCAATTTTATCGGCAGGGGTATATGGCATTTTATCAAGCAAATTTATTACGGCTTTCTTATCGCTTTCGCTTAAATTTTGTGTATGTGCCAATTCATAAGCTATAAAATCCTGTTTTTCTACCATTAAAAGCGGCCCTGCCGTTATGTATGCCGAAAAATCATCGTCGGTGAACACAGACGATACAAAACAGGTTAGCCCCATATGGCAAAAATATATGTATTTGCCGCCAAAACGCTCTGCTTGAAGTGCTGCGTGCATATGCGTTTGTGTGCACAATTGCCTTTCTTTATTTGCCGCTTTGCAAATTTCACACTCGGCAAAACCATAGCCATGAACATTTAAAATTGCACCTTTATTATCAGTAATTGTACAACCTATGGTGCTTGCCGTTGTAAATGCTCTCGCACATTTATTAAGCACTTTTAATGTTTGCCTATTGTAATTTTGCATTTTTGCCCCCTCAATATAACAAAAATTTATTTTATAAATATTTTAACATTTTTGGTAATTATATGACATATATCAATTTTAAATGAAAAAAATAAATTTGTCAATGCATAATTTTGCGCAAATAATTACCAAACACAGCATAAAAATACAATAATTTGTTTAATTTCATATATATAATAAAATTTAGAAAATAATTAAAATACTTCATTTTAATTCAAAAATAATTATATGTTGGAGGACAAACATGAGCATCTATATTGAAATTTCGGAAAATTTACAAAAAGGCAAAGCAAAAATAGTAAAAGAGCTTGTTCAAAAAGCCATCGACGAGGGCCATTCAGCCAAAGAGATATTAGATGAAGGCCTTTTAAGCGGCATGGGCATAATAGGCGAAAAATTCAAAAACAACGAAGTGTTTGTTCCTGAAGTTTTGGTTGCGGCACGTGCAATGAATATGGGCGCGGAATTATTAAAACCTTTGCTTGCCGAAAGCGGCGTTAAAGCAACAGGCAAAGTTTGCATTGGCACAGTTAAAGGCGATTTACACGACATAGGCAAAAACCTTGTAAAAATGATGATGGAGGGCAAAGGCCTTGAAGTTGTGGATTTAGGCACAGATGTTTCACCTGAAACATTTGTTCAAACCGCAATTGATGAAAACTGCCAAATTATTTGCTGTTCGGCGCTTTTAACAACAACAATGGGCGTTATGCAAGATGTTGTTACGGCGGCACAAAACGCAGGTATTAGAGATAAAGTTAAAATAATGATTGGCGGCGCACCTGTTACACAAAATTATTGCGATCAAATTGGCGCAGATAGATACACACCCGATGCGGCAACTTGTTCCGACGTTGCAGCGGCACTTTGCAGCGCATAATTACATGTTTTACACATGGCCGAATTGGGGTTAATTTCCATCGGCTATTTGGGCGCACAAAATTACAGTGCGTTTGTTTAAATAAAAATTTTTAGGGGGCGGCTTTGCCCCCTAAAAACATACCCAAAAACAGGTTTTTTACCAAAATAGTGCCAATAATAGTTGAAATTTACCCTAAAATATTATAAAAATTTACAGTAATGGAGAAATAAAAATGCAAAATTATACAACACCAAAAGAACTGCTTTTTGCCTCGCTTCGCCACGAAGTTACACCACGTGCGCCTTGGGTGCCCTTTGCCGGCGTGCATGCGGGCCTGCTTACAGGCGCCGATGCAACAACAATTTTAACAAATGAAGAAGAGCTTATGAAAGCGCTTTTAGAAGTGAATAAACTATATAAACCCGATGGCCAACCCGTTGTTTTTGATTTACAACTTGAGGCGGAAATTTTAGGCTGTGAGCTTTTATGGACGAAAGACGGCCCACCCAGCGTTTCAAGCCATCCGCTTGAAGACACAATGACGGTTCCGTGCGAATGCACACTGCCCATGCCCGAAAGCGGCCGTTTGCCGCTTGTGTTAAATGCCATGCGCCGCATGAAAAAAGAAGTTGGCGATACAACGGCACTTTATGGTTTAATTTGTGGCCCATTTACGCTTGCAAGCCATTTGCGCGGCAACGATATTTTCATGGATATGTACGACGATGAAGATTATGTAAAAGAGCTTTTAGATTTTTGCACAAAATGCGCTAAACGCATGACAGACATGTTTGTAGATGCCGGAATGGACGTTATTGCCGTGGTTGACCCATTGGTTTCGCAAATCTCAAGCGACCATTTCACAGAGTTTTTACAAGAGCCTTTCGCAGAGATTTTCCGCTATATCAAAGAAGATAAAAAGGCGTTTTCCTCGTTTTTTGTATGCGGTAACGCAACACGCAATATAGAGGTTATGTGCCACACAAATCCCGATTCAATTTCGGTTGACGAAAATGTTGACATTATGGCGGCAAAAGAAATTTGCGATAAATATAATATAGCTATTGGCGGAAATATTCCGCTAACAAGCGTTATGCTTCACGGCACACAGCAAGACAATATGAAATATGTTGTTGACATGCTTTCCAAAGTTACAGAGTATAAAAACTTTATTGTTGCGCCCGGTTGCGACATGCCATACGATGTACCGGTTGAGAACACAATAGGCGCAGCACAGGCCGTTTTAAATACGCAAGATTGCGAAAAAATGCTTGAAAATTACACAAGCGCAACATTTGATATTGAAGTTGAATTGCCAAATTACAGTGCACTTGAAAAACCACTTGTTGAAGTGTTTACGCTAGATAGCGCAACATGCGCCGCCTGCACTTATATGATGGGTGCGGCAAATGTTGCAAAACAAAACTTTGGCGATGCAATTGATGTTGTAGAATATAAATTTACGCTAAAAGAAAACATTGCACGTTGCATGAAAATGGGCGTTAAAAACTTGCCGGCAATTTATATTAACGGCGCGCTTAAATTCTCATCAATAATTCCGTCGAAAGAAGAACTTGAAACGGCAATAAAAGAGGTTATGTAAAAATTTTATGATTAAATTTTACCTTATAACAGGGTTTTTGGGCGCAGGAAAAACTACATTTTTGAAAAATTTTTTGAATGTAATCACAAATTTAAATTTAAACGAATTTGCGCCTGAAAACAAAGGGGATAATTTTGCAAAAGACGAACAAAGCAATGAAAAAAAACTTGATTGCAAAAACAATTTTAACGCTTTAAAAACTGCCGAAGAAAGCGATGCTTGTGCCGTTTCTAACCGCATACATTTAATAATAAACGAGTTTGGAAAACAAGGTGTTGACGGCACATTGCTAAAAGAAATTGGCGCTGTGCTTGATGAAATTAACAACGGCTCTATTTTTTGCGCTTGCAGGCTAGATAAATTTGAAACAGTATTAAAAAATGCAATTCAAACAGCGCCCGATATTATAATTGCCGAGGCTAGCGGCCTTGCCGACCCAACAAATGTTCGCGCTGTTTTGCGCCAATTTAGCGAAATTGAATACATGGGCAGCATTTGCCTTGCAGATGCCGTAAGGCTTAATAAAGTTTACGATACTGCGCAAGTTTGCAAAAGGCAAATTGCTGTTTCAAGCCTTGTTTTGCTTAATAAAATAGATGCCGCAAGCCCTGAGCAATGCAATAATTGCGAAGAACTTATAAAAAACGCAAACCCTGCTGCTGATATTGAGCGTGTTAGCTTTGGCGAGATGAAAAAGGAATTTTTGCATAAACTAAAACCTAACCCCGATATAGAAAGTGCGGCAATATCAAGAGATATAACATTGCAAAAGCATACGCTTAAAATAAGCGAAAACACCGATATAACAGCGCTAAAAGGCATTTTAACAATTATTGCAGACAGCACCTACAGAATGAAAGGCTTTGTTAAAATTAAAGAGGGCACTTTTCATGTAGATTGCACAGGCCCCGACATTCAAATTAAGCCATACAGCGATAGCGCAGACAATAATATTGTGCTTTTAGCGGGCAAAGGCATGCCGCTTAGAAAGGCAGTAAAACAGGCCTCTGAATGGTATAAAAGCAATATAATTGAAGGATAAAATTTATATTAATTAGGTGAAAAAATGAATAAAAATGATGTTTTGGCACTTGAAAACTTGCTAATGGAATATGGGGTTTTAAAAACGGGAGTTGTAAGCGTTAAAGATATTGTTTTTGACGTGGGCTTTCGAAAATTATGTGAGAGCAATTCATGCGGAAAATACGGTAAATGCTATACATGTCCACCACATGCCGGCGAAATTAACGAGCTTATTGCCTATGCAAAAACTTTCGACGAGGCAATTATTTACCAAACAGTGGGCGAACTTGAGGACAGTTACGACATCGAGGGCATGCTTGAACAAGGCATAAAACACAACAAAATAACGCTAAAATTTCAAAATTACACCATGCAGCATGTAAGCGGCGATAATTTGCACTTAGGTGCCGGCGGCTGTAAACATTGCGACGTTTGCGCATTTGTTACAAACGAGCCATGTCGTTTTCCAAAACTTGCCCTAAAAAGCCTTGAAACATTTGGAATTGATGTATCAACTTTATCTAAACTTGCGGGCATGAACTATATTAACGGCCAAAACACCGTTACGTATTTTGGCGGCTTTTTTTATAAAAATACTACAAAATTAGGCAGTGAATAAAATGGCAAACATTAAAATAAACGGTGAGTTTTCAATAGATGTAAAAAAAGGCGTGTTGCTTAGCAACGCGCTGAATTTTCATGCGAGCGAGCAAATTAAACAAAGAAATTTAGCCCCTGTTGCCACGCCTTGTAACGGCGCAGGCACATGTAAAAAATGCCTTGTAAAGGCAAGCGGTAAGCTTTCGCCTATAACGCCGAGCGAACAGCAATTTTTAAACGAGCAAAACGCAAAAAGCGGCTTTAGGTTTGCGTGTTTTTGCGAAGTTTTAGGCGATTGCACGGTAGAATTACCAAAAGCTAGCCACGCTAAAATAAAGGCAGAGGGCACAATGCCGGCTTTTGAATTAAAACCGCTTTTTAAAAACTACGGCGTTGCGTTTGATATTGGAACAACAACGCTAGCGGCGCAACTGTACAGCGAAAACGGCACACTTTTAAGTAAAGCCAGCGCAAAAAACCCACAGCAAGTACACGGAGCAGATGTTATTACACGCATTGGTTTTTCGCTTGAAAACAAGGAAAACGCAAAGCAAATTGCCACATGCTTAAAAGAAAAAATGTGCGAAATGCTTTTTGATATGTGCGAGGGCGCAAATATCTCGCCTTTAAGCGTAGATTATTGCGTTATTGTGGGAAATACTGCCATGCTTTACCTTTTAAATGGGTTAAATGCTAAAAGTTTATCTTGCGCGCCGTTTAATGCAGATTTTTTATTCAACAACACTGTTAGCGCAAAACAGCTGGGCCTTACAATAGAAAATGCAAATGTGTATTTTCCGCCTTGTATTTCTTCTTTTGTTGGGGCAGATATAACGGCAAGTGTGCTTGCAAGCGAAATGTGCAATACGCAAAAAACAAGTTTACTTTGCGATATTGGCACAAACGGCGAAATTGCCCTTTGGCATAATGAAAAACTTTTGTGCTGTTCTACGGCGGCAGGGCCCGCTTTTGAGGGCGCGGGCATACAAATGGGCATGGGCGGCGAGGCCGGCGCAATTGACCATGTAAGTTTAATTAACGGCGAAATAAAAGCACATGTTATAGGCGATACACAGCCAAAGGGAATATGCGGCAGCGGAATAATTGATGCAGTTTATTGCCTTCTTAAAAAAGAAGAAATAGACGAAACGGGCTTTATGGAAAACGAAATTGCAACAATTAAAGCCCCTGTAATTATTACGCAAAAAGATGTAAGGCAAATTCAACTTGCCAAAAGCGCAATTTGTGCCGGAATTGAAACCATGCTTTGCGAAAACAATTTGAATTTTGATGACCTTTTAAATTTTTACGTTGCAGGTGGCTTTGGCAGTTATTTAGATATTCAAAGCGCAAGCGAAATTGGCCTTGTACCCAAAAGTGCAAAAAACAACGCAAACGTGCTTGGAAACGCAGCGTTGATGGGCGCGTGTTCGATGCTGTTAAGCGAAGAAATGCAAAAAAAAGCCGTGCAAATTGCACAAAATGCAACAGCAACGGATTTATCAACGCATAGTTTATTTATAGATAAATATACAGAATGTATGATGTTTTAGGCATGTATAGATCTTGTATAATAAAAACAAGTTTTAATGCATTATCTTAAAATTTATATACCTTAAGCTAATGAATTTTAAAACTTAAAGAATTTGCGCTAACATTTGCGCTTCTTGCTTTGTTAATACTATTTTTGTAAAAAGCGGCTCTTCGCCGCTTTTTTTTACGCTTATTTCAAAAGTTGCGCCCTCTACAAGTGCATTTTCTTTAACGTTCTTTACAAATGGCAAAAATTCAGGGTGGTTATTCGTAAATATACTTATAAATTTTTTTGCTTGCAGTAATAAACTTGGTTTTATCATAAGTGCTCCTTTGTTAATTTATATTTACAGTGCAAAAATATATAAAACAACCTGTATTTATAATGCAATTCACAAAGTTTAAAATTAAACAAGCTTTAAGATAAAACTAATATAGATAAATAAACTTGAAAATTTACGCAAATACGAAATACAAAACAAAAGCGGCAATAAATATTACAATAAAGGCGGCTATCATTCCCGCTAATGTTTTTGAGTAGTTTTTAGGCGTCAATTCGCCGTTTTTATCAATTTCTTTAATAATTGGGTGCAGGCGAACATAGTACATAGCTATAAGAAACGGCATCGTGCCAACGGTGATTAGCTTTAAATTTTCATCTGCAAAAAACAATATAAGGCACAAAAGTACAATGAAAATAAGCTTTGTATTTCCAACCCAATTAACCATGTACTTTGAAAAAAGGCGATAATTTTCGTTTTCATTTGCAGTATTCCACGCCTTAAAACAAGATATGCTATTACCGTATTTGAAATTAGGAAAAAAATACAATATTATCACATTAATTGTTTCCAAAACAATAAATATTATTATAGCAGCATTTAAAAAAATCATTTCAACTTCCTTTTTAGCCAAATCAGAATAAGCATTTGTATAATTGTTATACTTTTGCAATGCATGGCAAAATTTATTATTGCATTTTAACAATATTATACCAAAAAAAATATATTTTGTACATTGTTGTTTTAAGTTTATTTTAATAAATCTTTTATTTTTCATTTCCTACATGCTTAAACCTTAAATTTTGTTTAGCTTAAATTTATAAAATAGTAATTTTTGTGCAAAGCCGAAAAATTCGTGTTTTACGCAAAACATTAAAAATTATACTTTTTATATATATTATTATAATTGTGCAAATTTTATGCATAATAAGACATTTATTTTCACATGCATATATTATATAATAATACTATTAAATAAATAAAAAAAAAAGGAAGAATGTGTATGAATAAGCCTGTATTAGTTGTTATGGCGGCCGGCATGGGCAGCCGTTACGGCGGAATGAAGCAAATTGACCCAATAGGAAATAATGGCGAACTTATTATAGATTACTCTATTTACGATGCAAAAAAAGCCGGTTTTGAAACCGTGATTTTTATTATAAAAAGGGAAAATGAAGAGCTTTTTAAAAGTGCCATTGGCAACAGAATTTCAAAACATATAAATGTACACTATGCATATCAAGAACTTAATAATTTGCCGCAAGGCTTTGCCGTGCCAAGCGAAAGGCAAAAACCTTGGGGCACAGCGCACGCTGTACTTAGCGCGAAAAATATTATTAACGGGCCTTTTGCCGTTATCAATGCCGATGATTTTTACGGCGCAAAAGCGTTTAGCTTAATTTATGAATACCTTTTAAATAATCCCGATACCGATAATTCATATAATTATGCAATGGTGGGCTATATTTTAAAAAATACGGTTACCGAAAACGGCCACGTAGCGCGCGGAGTTTGCCAAACAAACGAAAACGGTTATTTAAGCGAAATTATTGAGCGCACGCATATAGAAAAAAGGCAAAACGGCATAGAATTTACGCTTGATGATGGAAAAACTTGGCAAAACATAAGCGAAAATGCTATTGTATCTATGAATATGTGGGGTTTTACAAACAGCTTTTTAGCCGAAACAAACGAGCGTTTCGCTGCGTTTTTGCAAAATGAGCTACCCAAAAACCCACTAAAATGTGAATATTTTTTACCCAGCGTTGTAGATATGCTTTTAAATGAAAAAAAAGCTGTTTGCATGGTTTTAAAAAGCAGTGATAAATGGTATGGTGTAACTTATAAAGAGGATAAACCATATGTTGTAAACGCCATACAACAAAAAATAAAAAACAACGAGTACCCGGATAATTTGTGGAAATAGGTGAAAAATGATAAATAACGAAATAAAAACTTTAGATAGTGCACTTTTAGCATTTGATTTTGGCGCTGAAATTGTAGGCGCTGTAAGCTTTGGAAGCGGCCATGTAAACAATACTTTTTGCGTTTACACGCAAAGCCAAAAAGGCGATTGCAAACGTTTTATTCTTCAGCGTTTAAGCAATACAGCTTTTAAAAACCCAAAACAGTTAATGGAAAACATTTGTGGCATTACCGATTATTTAAAAGATGTTATCACCGAGTGTGACGGCGATATTTACCGCGAAACTTTAACGGTTATACGCACAAAAAAAGGCGAAGATTTTTTTACCGACGAAGAGGGAAGAGCTTGGCGCCTATACGATTTTATAGAGGATGCTAAAACATATGATAGCGCAGATACCGCCGAATTGTTTTACGAATCGGGCAAGGCGTTCGGTAAATTTCAGCGCATGCTTACGCATTATCCGGCTGCTACTTTACACGAAACCATTGTGGATTTTCACAATACGCCGAAAAGGTTTGAAAATTTAATAAATGCAGTAAACAAAGACGAATTTAACCGAGTAAAAGATGTAAAAGCGCAACTAGACTATGTTTATGCAAGAAAAAGCGATTGTGCGCTTGCAGTAAACGCTTTAAAAGATGGCATTTTGCCGCTACGTGTTACACATAACGACACAAAACTTAATAATGTAATGCTTGATAACACAACAGGCGAGGGCATTTGCGTTATAGATTTAGACACGGTTATGCCGGGGCTTTCAATAAACGATTTTGGCGATTCCATTCGCTTTGGAGCAAACAACTGTGCCGAGGACGAAGAGGATTTAAGCAAAGTTAATTTTGATATTAAATTGTTTGATATATACACAAAAGGCTTTTTAGAGGGCTGTGGGGGAACACTTACAAACGCCGAAAAAGAATATTTACCGCTAGGCGCAAAACTTATGACACTAGAATGTGGAATACGCTTTTTAACCGATTATCTCCAGGGCGATATTTACTTTAAAACCTCGAAACCACAGCATAATTTATACAGGGCAAAAACGCAATTTAAGTTGGTGCAAGACATGGAAGAGCAATGGCAAGATATGCATGATGTAATAAAAAAATATTTATAAAAGGAGTATCGCAATGAATTATTTAAATGTTGAAATGCAAATTAAACATTTGCCGGAATTAGATAAACAGTTTATACCCGTTTACAAATTTAACGAGGCATTTTTGAAAACAGCAAAGCAAAGTTTTGGTATAGCGCTAGAGCGAAGCGGCGGCCAAGTTGCCGTTTATAACACCTTTATTCACGGCACAAAAGAAATGTTTAACGCCGATGTTTTTTATGTGGATAGG
>CAYJGM010000036.1:14367-20666 GCA_964369495.1 uncultured Bacteroides sp.
TAAAATGTTTTTATGGATGAAAGGCGGCTTTGCCGTTTACCTTAGCGGCAACAGCGAAGTTTGCGCTGAAATTGAAAAAAGATATAGCAAAAGCGGTAAACATTCATTCGATTTTAACTTTATGGCGAATATTTACGGCGAGAAATTTGTTGTAAAACAAGTTAGTGAATTGCCAAAGCAAAAAGATAGCGGCAAAGCGGTTGGCCGCCACACGAACGGTTGCCGTATAGGTTTTGATGCAGGCGGTAGCGATAGGAAAGTTTCGGCTGTTATAGATGGCGAATGTGTTTTTAGCGAAGAAGTTGTTTGGTATCCAAAAACAAACGAAAACCCCGATTACCACTACGAGGGCATTGTTAGCGCGATGAAAACAGCGGCACAACACATGCCGAGAGTTGACGGAATAGGCATTTCCTCTGCCGGAATTTATATAAACAACCAAACGAAGGCGGCATCATTATTTTTAAAAGTTCCAAAGCATTTATTTGATGAAAAAGTTAAAGACATATACATACGTGCGGCAAAAGAGTTTGGCGATGTTCCCGTTGAAGTGTGCAACGATGGCGATGTAACCGCACTTGCCGGCGCAATTAGCCTTAATGAAAACAATGTGCTTGGCATTGCAATGGGTACAAGCGAGGCTGTTGGCTATGTTGATAAAGACGGCAATATTACAGGTTGGCTAAACGAACTTGCGTTTGCGCCTGTAGACATGAGCCCAAACGCCATGCAAGATGAATGGAGCCTTGACATTGGCGTGGGTTGTAAATATTTTTCGCAAGATGCTGTTATAAAACTTGCGCCTTTTGCAAATATTCAGCTAGAGGAAACCGCATCGCCGGCGCAAAAACTTAAAGTTGTGCAAGAACTTATGAAAAACGACGACGAACGTGCTGTTAAAATTTACAATTCAATTGGCGTTTACCTTGCACACACGCTTGTAAATTACCACAGCTTATACGGCTTTAAGCATGTGCTTTTGCTTGGCCGTGTAATGAGCGGCAAGGGCGGCGATATTATTTTAGAAAAATGCAAAGAGGTTTTGGCAGATGAATACCCCAATATAGCAAATAAATTTACGCCTGCTTTGCCCGATGAAAAATTCCGAAGAGTTGGCCAAAGTGCTGCTGCGGCATCGCTTCCAAACTGCCCTTAAAAGAATAAATACACAATAAAGATATGGAGTAATAAAATGAGAGTATATAAATGCAAAGATTACTATTTAATGTCACGAACCGCCGCGAATATCATCTCGGCACAGGTAATTTTTAAACCCGATTGCGTTTTGGGGCTTGCCACAGGCTCTACCCCAAAAGGCGCATACGAACAGCTTATAAAGTGGTATAAAAAAGGCGATTTATCTTTTTCAGGCGTTAAAAGCGTAAATTTAGATGAATACGTCGGAATTGCGCCAAAGCATGAACAAAGCTACAGATATTTTATGCAAGAGAATTTTTTCAACCACATTAATATAAAGCCGCAAAACACCATATTGCCAAACGGGTTAGCCGAAGATTTAAATGCAGAATGTGAAGCATACGATAAAAACATAGCGCAACTTGGCGGAATTGATATGCAGCTTTTGGGCATGGGGCATAACGGGCACGTTGGCTTTAACGAGCCCGGCGTTGCGTTTGAACTTGGCACACATGCCGTAGATTTAGCGCCTAGCACAATTAAAGCCAATGCACGCTTTTTTGAAAACGATGAAAGCAAAGTGCCAAAACAAGCCATAACAATGGGCATAAAAAATATAATGCACGCGCGCAAAATTTTGCTAACCGTAAGCGGCGAAGATAAAGCTGATATAGTGCTAAAAGCTTTTACAGGCGCCGTTATGCCCGAGTTGCCTGCCTCTATTTTGCAACTGCACCCCGATGTAACTTTAGTTGGCGATGAGGCCGCGCTTAGCAAATTAATCAAGGCAGGTGTAAAAGTATGCGATTAACAAATGCGCATGTTTTTGATGAGTTAAACGGCTTTATTGATAAAGACTTATATATAAACGGCGAATTTATTGCCGAAAACAGCAACGATGAAGCCTTAGATTTAAGCGGCTGTTATTTAATACCCGGTTTAACGGAGGTTCACTGCCACGGCTGTATGGGCGAAGATTTTTCAGATGGCGACATAAACGGCCTAAAAAAAATGTGTGAATATCAACTTTCACGTGGTATTACGCAATTTTGCCCAACGGGAATGACGCTTGACACAGAAGATTTAATAAACATTTGCCGCGTAGCCGCACAGTATAAAAAAATGAAAACCAACGGGGCAGACCTTGTTGGAATACAGCTTGAGGGGCCGTTTTTTTGCGAGGCAAAAAAAGGCGCACAAAACGCAAAATGGCTTCGCTCGCCCGATAAACAGCTTTTTGAAATGCTTCAAAAAGAGGCAGAGGGGCTTGTGAAAATAATTGCTATTGCGCCCGAACTTGAGGGCTCGATGGATTTTATAAAGCAGTTTAAAGATGAAGTTGTAATTAGCCTTGGGCACACCGCGTGCGATTACAAAACCGCACATTTGGCGCTAAATAACGGCGCAAAACAAATTACACACCTTTTTAATGCCATGAACCCGTTTGCCCATCGTGACCCGGGCCCGGTTGGCGCCGCCGCAGACAGCAATTGCCAAGTAGAGCTTATCAGCGATGGCGTGCATATTCACCCGGCAATGGTGCGCAGTGTATTCAAACTTTTTGGCGCAAACAGGGTTACACTTATAAGCGATTCCATGCGCGCGGCAGGCATGCCCGACGGCAAATACACGCTTGGCGGGCAAGACGTATTTGTTAAAGGCAATCTGGCAACGCTGGAAAGCGGCACTATAGCCGGCTCTGCCACCGATTTAATGAAATGTATGCTAACGGCGGTAAGTTTTGGTGTGCCGCTACATTCAGCGGTTACAGCCGCCGCCGTAAACCCTGCTAAAACGCTTGGCATTTACGATAAAGTTGGCAGTTTAAGCGTTGGGAAAAGCGCAAACGTTGTTGTTTTAAACCCGGATTTATCGCTTCGCACCGTTATTTTCCACGGTAAAGTTGTAAGCGGTGCACTGTAAGTTATTTATATAGTTATTTAACTTGAAAAATCGCAGAGCGTATTAATTTACATAAAATGTTAAAAATTTTTCTGCCAAAAGTTCCAACACAAAAAATGTGCCATTTATGTTTTTCGCCTTACAAGGCGCAATGCCGCAGTTTTTTAGGTTTTTGGCTAATAAAAACAAGTTTGCATTACCGCATAATTGCTAATATCTGTTAATAATAAAACACAGCCTGTGTAGTTTGTTAAAAACTATTTACACAGGCTGTGTTTTATTGAACAAAAAAATATGAACAACCTTACGGCTATTCATATTTTAATTTTACACATGTTTTATTATCAACACGATAAAATAAAAAAACAACCGGTGGATTAATGCCACCGATTGTAGGTTTTCTTTGTTCGAGTTTACCCCAACTATTAAAAAAGAGCTTTTAATTATAAAGCAATTCAGCTATATTTTATTATGTACAGCTGCGAGATTTTGCAAAAAAGAACACGGCAACCGCACCTTGGCCGGCATGCCCGCCGATAACGGGGCCTATCATATTAATAATAGTTTCTTTTGGTTTTGTTTCATATTTAATTTTATTTGCAATGTATTTTGCGTCATCTTCGCAGTTTGCATGGCAAATAAATACATATTCGTTTTCAATATCAACGGCATTTTCAATAACCTTATTTGCAAGCTCGTCAAGGCTTTGCTTTCTGCCACGAACTTTGCCGTTTGGTACCAATTTACCCTCATCGTTTATATATAAAATCGGCTTAATATTCATAACCGTGCCAATTGCCGCAGATGCACCCGAAAGCCTTCCGCCACGTTTTAAATGGTGCAAATCTTCAACACTAAACCAGTGGGCAAGTTTTAAGCGGTTTTCTAAAACCCATTGTTCAACTTCTTCTATGCTTTTACCCTCTTTTTGCATTTTTGCGGCATAATAAACAAGCATTCCCTCGCCCATTGATGCCGAAAGGGTATCTACCAAGATGATTTTACGTTCGGGATATTCTTCACGAAGTTCCTGCGCGGCAATGTTGCATGTGCTAAATGTGCCCGAAAGCGACGAAGAAAACGCTATGTATATAATATCAAGGCCTGCATCTAAATATGGTTTAACTTCATTTGCAAAAGTGTCCATTGATATTTGTGCAGTGGTTGACATATGCCCTTGTGCCAATTTTTCATAAAATTCAAAATGGTTAAGCTCACGGCCGTCGGCATAATTTTTATACTCTTTATCACATTGTGTAAAAAGCATGGGAATTGCATGAACATCAAGCTCGTCAATAATATTTTGCGGTAAATCTGTATTAGTTTCGGTAATAATTTTATAACTCAAAAAAAAACACCCTTTCAAAAAAATACAATGCACTGAATGTTTACAATACACCCAACATTATATCATGTTTTTTTCAATTATTCCAGTGTTTGATGCCGTTTTTTTTTGCGCAATTAATGCATGTGTTAAAATACCACGCTGTGCAAACATATTTTCGTGTTCTGTTCTAATATTTTCTATTGGAAATTCACTTTCATTTGCGTGCAAATCTAAAGTTTGATACACAATATCAAAATTTGCCTCTTTAAAATACAAGAGGCTGTCTTCAAATAAATTGTCGTCATCACATTTAAAAAATATTTGCGCATCGCTTTTCATAAACTCTTTGTATAAATTTAATTGGCGGGTATATGTTAAGCGGTGCTTTTTCTGCCCGCTTTTTTTGTTCCATGGGTTGCAAAAATTTATATAAATTCGGCTTATTTCATCGGGCGTTTTTAACATATTATTAATGCGCTCTATGTCAAAAGCTGTAATAATAACATTGTCTGTTTTTCGCTGTTTTTGTAAAAATTCACGCTCGATATTTCGCTTTGCAAGAACTAAAACCTTATCGGTAATATCGATGCCTATGTAATTGATATGTGGGTTTTGCGCCGCATGTTTTGCAATAAAACTGCCTTTGCCGCAACCAAGCTCTAAATAAATATCTTGCTCTTTTCTTTCGAAAGCACTATTCCATTTGCCGGCATAATCGGCCGGATTTCTCACGCAGGCATGCCAATTATCAAGCTCTGGCCCTGCGTATTTTTTAAACCTCATTCGCATTGTAATCGTCCCCTTGCCAGCGTTTATCGTTTAATAATACAGTTTTTTTGTGCAAAAGGCTGTTTTGAACATCTATTATTCTTTGGTTTTCACTGCCCCTAAAATTTAAACTTAAATTGCGTTTTTGCAAAATAAATTTTCCGTCGATAAGCACATCAAGCATACAAAGCAAATTTTTTTGTTCTTCGTTTGCAAGCAGTAATTCCTCGTAAGTATAACCTGTGTAACAGGCAATTTCATAGCCATCTGCCTTTAACATTTTTGCAAGTTTACAAAAAGCCAAAGCTTGGCAAAATGGCTCGCCACCTGAGAAGGTAACGCCTTTGCACAGCTTGTTTTTTTTAATTTCGCTGTAAACTTGCAAAACGCTAATTATACGCTTTGTATTAAAACTATGGCTATCGGGGTTATGGCAGCCCTCACACGCATGAGGACAGCCCTGGCAAAATATCGCAACGCGCACACCGGGGCCGTCCACTATTGAATCATAAATTATACCTGCTATGTTAAAATTATCCATTGCCAAAACCTTAAGCGTGCTTTACACGTTCCGATTCCTCGGCTTTTTTGGCATCGTTCCATTTATCCATTGTTCCCACCAAATAGCCTGTTATACGGCGAATTCTTTCAAATTCAATGTTTTCACCATTTTTTGCCGAAGTATTAATTTCGATGCTAGTATTCATTTTATACCTCCATAATGTGTAATATTTTTATATTTTACTACTGTTTGTATATAAACAGTAGATTATTTTAACTTTTAGTATTTTTTTGCTATATTATACTTTGTTTAACGTTTTCAATGTGTGCTTTGCTGAGTGCTAACTGTGGCGATATTGTGCTTATATTATTCGCTGTGCGAAGATTTGCTAATGGCTAAAGGTGAAAGGCGAATAGATGTGGTGCGGCTTCGCTGTGGGTTATGCTTATTTTGTTTATGTATTATTAGCCCATTCTTTACAACGAGTGATTCTTTCTCCATTGTCACCATGTTCCTTATCCAATACAGAATATTGATATAACTGCTCACATGGAATGTTTGGACATTCTCCACAATGGTTAAAGCCTTTGTCTTGGCAACATTTTGCAACTGGACACTCTCCGTGAAACGGATTTCCGTTTGTTGGGATGCAACCACCACAAT
>CAYJGM010000037.1:0-20170 GCA_964369495.1 uncultured Bacteroides sp.
GATGCTTGTTCACTTTGCAGTGCATAGCAATAGTTGCACCCATTCGCACAACAGTTATACGTCCCGATGTCGATGCTTTCAAGGCAGAGGCATTCGGGGCGTTGATTTTTGTCTTTATTGTCGATAATATTACATTCTAAAATTTTCTCAATGATGTTTTTATCAATACAAGCACCATGTTTTATTCCGTGCTTTTCAAGGTCAATTTTTTCAGCACAGGTGTAAATTTCTATATTGTTTTCTTTTGCAGCCATTGCGCTTAGTTTTATTAAAGATAACACAGCAGGATGTTTAGGATTATAATAAAGTTCAATTTCAGAATTAAGCCTATCTGCAGCAAGTGTATATTGTGTTAAATCATTTGTTCCTATGCTGAAAAAATCAACTTCTTTTGCAAGTTCATTTGCAATAAGTGCGGCAGAGGGCGTTTCAATCATAACCCCAAGTTTAATATGCCCAAATTGTATTTTATTACTTAAAAGTTGTGATTTTACTTCTTCTATAAGTATTTTAACCCTTTGTACTTCCCAAATTGCTGTAACCATCGGCAATAGAATACCTATTGTTTTATTTATGCTTGCTCTTAAAATAGCACTAATTTGTTCTTTAAAATAAACTTCATATTCATCGTTAAGCAAAAACAGCCGCATTGCCCTTAACCCTAAAGATGAGCTGTTTTCACCATTATTCGCAAAAATACCAATATTTTTATCGGTACCTAAATCAAAAGTTCGTATTATTAGCTTTTTATTACCAAGCATATCGGCAGTGTTTTTATAAACTGAATATTGTTCTTGTTCTGATGGTAAATCTTTTTCATCCATACATAAAAATTCTGTTCTAAAAAGGCCAATTCCATTTGCACCTTTTTTTAGTGCATTTTCAACTTCGCTAATATCGCCAATATTTACATATAAATTAAAATTAATATCATCTTTTGTTTTGCATGGTAATTCGTTATATTTGCTTATTTTTTTCTCATTTTTAATATTTTCTTTAATTAATGTAATTGCTTTTTTTATTTGGTCAGTTGTTGGCTCTATGATAAATTCACCGGTATAACCGTTAATTACAGCTTTTTTTCCATGTATATATTCTTCAACATCTACACTTACAAGTGTTGGAATTGAAAAAGCCCTTGCTAAAATTGCAGTGTGCGAATGTATACTACCACCTTTTATAATTATGCCTTTTATATTATTTTTGTTAAGTTGCAACAGATTACTAGGCGATAAATTATTGCAAACAACTATTCCCTTTGGTGAATAGTCTTCCAGGTTTTGAATATCTTTTAAAATTGAAATTATCCTATCAGATACATCTGTTATATCAAGTGCTCGCTCTTTCATATATTCGCCGTCGGTTTGTGAAAAAATATTGCATAACAATTTACTGGTGTGCATAACAGCATATTCCGCATTAACATTTTCATTTTTTATAATGTCAATTACAGAATTTGTATATAATTCATCTAAAATAATTAGTTGATGCACATTAAAAATTTCTGCATCAAATTCACCTATATCATTAACTGCTTTTTTGTGCATAACTTTTAATTGCTCAATTGCTTTATCTCTTGATGTATAAAAGCGGTTAATCTCGGCTTCAGAATCTATTATTTTATGTTTTGTAACACTTATATTATTATTAGTAAATTCACTAACTTGGCCAAGTGCCACGCCTTTGTATGCAACTTTACCGGAATATTTTTTCATATACCGTTCCTCATTGTTTAAAAACATTACAACGAATATGCTATTTTCGGCTATTTTAGCATCTATTGGCTAAAATAGCCGAATTTTTATTTAAGTTTTAAAATACAGTAACTAAAATTATAGCATCTCTTCAAGTTTCTCACGCGAAACAAGGCCAACGCTTCTTGATACTTCTTTACCGCCGCTAAATACAACAACGGTTGGAATTGTCATAACGTTATATTGTTGTGCTAGCTCTTGTTGTGCATCAACATTTACTTTTCCAATTTTTACATCTTTGCGCTCTTCAAACAATTTATCAATAACAGGCCCTAACATACGGCATGGCCCACACCATTCTGCCCAAAAATCAACTAATACTTTTTCGTTTGCGTTCAAAACCTCTTGTTCAAAATTATCTTTATTAAATTCTAATGGCATAATAATACCCCTTTCAATATGTTTAATTTTAAAAATATTTTTTATTTTGATAAATAAATATCAATATATCGATAAATTTACACATTATATACATACTATACCATTTAAGTGTGTTATTTACAAGTGTAAAAATAACAAAATTTGTAAATTTTTTATTGATATATTCACTAAATATTAATAATATCAACAAAAAGAATAACAATATTCTTTAATTTCTAAATAATTTATTTTTTTATACTTTATAAATTTATAATTTGTATGTAAATCTAAAATAAAAATAAAATCATAATTTGTAGGTTTTACACATCATATTGTGTCGATTTATATAACATTTTCTATATTTAGAAAAATTTTCCAAAAAGGTATTGTGTTTATTGGAAATATGTGGTAATATTTGGTAGTAGAAAATCCAATTTTTACCAAATCAATAAAATAAAGAAAAAACGGAGGATATTATGGATAAAAATATGACATTATTAATGGCGGAAACAAACACAGAGGAAACAAAAATTATTGCAAATTTATTGGCAAAGTATAAAATACGAGTACAAACATGTGAAAAAGATGGAAATAAAATTCTTGAATTGCTTGTTCGTGATAAACCAACCGCAGTTTTACTTGATGCTTTTATGCCGGGAATGGATGCGATAGCTGTAAAAAAACATTATGATGAAAGCGATGCAATTGGTACAACATTTTTTGTAACAAGCAGTTTTTCAAGCGATGCATTGGAACAAGAAATTATGGAAAACGGGTTTTCATATTATTTTTTAAAACCTTACGATATAACATCTCTTGTAAATAGAGTTGTTGCGAGTGTTTCACGCCATATTCATTTAGAGCCGCAAATTGATGATGAATGTACCGTTACAGAAATATTGCATCAAATTGGTGTTCCTGCGCATATAAAGGGCTATAAATTTTTAAGAGATGCTATATTGATGACAATGGAAGATAACGATTACATAAATAGCGTAACTAAACGATTATACCCCGAAATTGCAAGGCGTAACACAACAACCGCAAGCCGTGTAGAACGTGCAATTCGTCATGCTATTGAAGTTGCGTGGGATAGAGGAGATGTTGATACATTAAACAGTTATTTTGGCTACACAATTCACAATCTTCGCGGTAAACCTACTAACAGTGAGTTTATTGCAATGATTTCAGATAAAATGCGTCTAAGCAAAAAACAACAATTACGCGTATAATAAATTACAAAAAATCAAAAGAACTGTTATAAACAGTAAATTTTGATTTTTTGTTTTATACATAATTTTTTTGCCAATACTAGGCAATGTCTACGCAAATAAAACTAGCAGATTTAATGGTTTTTTCGAGGAGTAAAAATAAAAACTCATTGCCTGAATGTAAATTTTGCAGGCAAAACAGAATGGAAAATCTATTAATCACTTGGCTGAACACTTGTGTATACACCGATTAATTTAAAATAATTGCTTAGAGGTAAAAAATGATATTTGTTTTCGAACATTTTGATAATGATTGCAACATAACTTTAAATTCAGCCATAAAACATGCTGAAAATTTAGGAGCACTATATATAGGAACCGAACATTTATTGCTTAGTTTATTAGAAAAACCAAATAATTGTGCCTATGCTTATTATCTTTCACAAAAAACAAATTACAATAATTTATTAAATTATTATAAAAAAAACAATAATATAGGAAATAAAACAACGCTCACACCCGATTGCTTTACTATTAATTTAAAGAAATGTTTAGAAGATGCTTTAATTGAAACAAAAAGCAGCGGATATGACATTGTTAGTTTGCAAAATATACTAAATTCGCTATTTTTAATTGATAATTCACAAGCTATTTTATATTTAAAAAAAAGTAAAATAAATAATTTAGAACCACCACAAGAACAACTTTCTTTGCATAATTCCGTGCTTTCTCACAGTGAAAAATTAAACGCAAACGGCCATTGCGGGCAATTAAAAAAACACTCAAAAGATTTAACAATTCTAGCCTTAAATAATGAATTTGATCCTGTTATAAAACGTGAAAATGAACTTGAAAATTTAATTCACACACTGATGCGCAGGTTTAAAAGTAATCCTTGCTTAGTGGGCGAACCGGGTGTTGGCAAAACAGCAATTGTTGAAGCTTTAGCCAGTAAAATAGCAAATCGAGAAGTTCCTATGCAATTATTAGATAAAAAAATACTTTCTTTAGATATAACGGCTATAATTTCCGGAACAAAATATCGTGGAGATTTTGAAGAACGCCTAAAAAGTATTTTAAACGAAGCACAAAAATGCAATAATATTATTTTATTTATAGATGAATTGCATATTATTATGGGTGCGGGTGCAGCCGAGGGCGGAATAGATGCAAGCAATATTTTAAAACCTTTTTTAGCTCGAGGCAATATAAAATTAATTGGTGCAACAACAATAAACGAGTATAAAATCATTGAAAAAGATTCAGCACTTTCAAGACGATTTGCTAAAATAATTATTGATGAACCAACAAAAGAAGATGCTTTTTTTATATTAAACGGTGTTAGCGCAAAATATGAAGATTTTCACAATGTTAAAATAAGCCAAAACGCATTAAAAGCATGTGTAGATTATAGCGTTCGATATATTCATGGGCGTTTTTTGCCCGATAAAGCATTGGATTTATTAGATGATGCATGTGCTGTTTCAAAATTGAAACAATACAGTTCAAATATAGTTATTACTAAAGACGATATTGCAAAAGTATGCACAAAACAAAGTGGAGTTCCTCTTGATAAAATTAATTTAAATAAAATTGAACTATTAAATACTTTGCAAGAAAAATTATCCGGGCAAATTATAGCACAAGAAGAGGCAATAAACAGCATTATAAAAACGCTTTATAATAACGCCGCCGGCTTAAGCGATGAAAAACGCCCAAATGGCGCATTTTTATTTTTAGGGCCTACAGGTGTAGGTAAAACTGCGCTTGCAAAAGCAATTGCTAAAGAATATTATATTGATGATAAATATTTATTACGTTTTGATATGTCTGAATATTCACAAGCGCATTCAATTAGCCAACTAATAGGCGCACCTCCGGGTTATATAGGCCACGAACAAGGTGGAAAACTAACAAATGCGGTAAAAAACCGCCCGTATTGTGTAATTTTATTTGATGAAATAGAAAAAGCACACAGCGATATTTACAATTTATTATTACAAATTTTTGAAGAAGGAGAACTTACCGACAGCGAGGGTTATCGTGTTAATTTCAGTGAAACATTAATAATTTTAACATCTAATGCCGGTGCAAATATATTTAATAAAAAACCTTTTGGCTTTTTAAATGAGCAAGATGAAAATACAAAGGTAAAACAAAACATTTTAAATGAAATTTACAATATATTTAATAAAGAATTTTTAGGTAGATTAGATGATATTTTGTTTTTTTACCCTTTAAGTATAAATTCACTTTCAATTATTGCACAAAATATGTTAAATAAATTAACAGAAAAAGCAAAAAAAAATAATATTTATTTATCATTTAGCGATGAAATACCCTTTTTACTTGCTAAAAAGACACAAAGCAATTCTTTTGGTGCTCGTAGCTTAAGAAAAATAATATGCGAAAATATAGAAAATCAAATTTCAAACATCATTTTAAACAAAAAAGCAAAAGATGAGCATCTATATATTTTTACAAATGGTGATTCTATAAATATCATTCGTAAAAACAATAATAAAGAATTATGTGAAAGTAAAAAATAAATGCACTGTAAATAAAACGCCCATATTTGCATAAAAATTATTTATGCAAATATGGGCGTTTTGTTATTGTATTTATTCTATTTTTTTAAATTCTGCTTATATTAATAATAGTTTATTGTTATTTCACATATAAAGCGTATTAGGCGCGGTTTTAATTAAAATATCATAATAGTATAATTGGTAAATTATTTTTAAAACATACTTACAGTTTTTCTTTTTTTATAACTTGTTTTTTGCTGTTTTCTAAAACCGTTTTCAAATATTTACCGGTATACGATTTTTTATTTTTAGCAACTTGCTCAGGGGTACCTATTGCAATAATTTCGCCGCCTGCTCCGCCGCCCTCAGGGCCTAAATCAATAATATAATCGGCACATTTAATTAAATCTAAATTATGCTCTATTACAATAACTGTGTTTCCGGTATTTACTAGTTTATTTAATACCTTAACAAGCTTGTGTGCATCGGCAATATGAAGGCCGGTTGTTGGCTCGTCTAAAATATAAACAGTTTGGCCGGTTTCACGTTTTGCAAGTTCAAGTGCAAGTTTAACACGCTGTGCCTCGCCGCCAGATAAAGTTGTTGCGCTTTGGCCAAGCTTAATATAACCAAGGCCAACATCAAGCAAAGTTTTTAGCTTGCGATGAATTTTAGGTATGTTCTCGAAAAACAAACATGCTTCTTCAACTGTCATATTTAAAATATCGCTTATGTTTTTATCTTTATATTTTATCTCTAATGTTTCTCTGTTATAACGCGCGCTTTTGCATACATCGCAAGGTACATAAATATCAGGCAAAAAGTGCATTTCAATTTTTATTATTCCATCACCCTCGCAAGCTTCGCAACGGCCGCCTTTAACATTAAAACTAAAGCGCCCTGCTGTATATCCACGCATTTTTGCCGCTTGTGTTTGCGCAAACAAATTGCGAATATCTGTAAAAACACCCGTGTATGTCGCCGGGTTCGAGCGCGGTGTTCTACCAATTGGAGATTGGTCTATTCCAATCACTTTATCAACATATTCAAGGCCTTTTAAATCTTTATGTTTACCCGCTTTAATTCTAGAGCCATTTAAATCCGCAACAAGGCGTTTGTATAAAATTTCGTTAATAAGCGAGGATTTTCCACTTCCCGAAATGCCTGTTACACATGTCATAACACCAAGCGGAATTTTAACATTAACATCTTTTAAATTGTTTTGTGTTGCGCCTATAATTTCAAGGTGGTGGCCGTTGTGTTTTCTGCGCTGTGCCGGTAATTTAATGCTTTTTTTACCACTTAAATATTGCCCTGTAATACTTCGTGGTTCATCACAAATATCCTTTATACTGCCTTGTGCTATAATTTCACCGCCATGTACGCCCGCACCGGGCCCTATATCCACAATATAATCTGCAGACTTCATGGTGTCTTCATCATGTTCTACTATAATTAAAGTGTTACCCAAATCTCTAAGATGTTTTAATGTGGCAATAAGCTTTTCGTTGTCACGTTGGTGTAAACCTATGCTCGGTTCATCTAAAACATATAAAACACCAACAAGCGCACTGCCAATTTGTGTTGCAAGGCGAATTCGTTGGCTTTCACCGCCGGAGAGCGTTGCCGCACTTCTTGCAAGGGTTAGATAATCAAGGCCAACGCTTTGCAAAAAACCAAGTCGCTCTTTTACTTCTTTTAATATTCCATCGGCTATCATGTGGTCGCGTTCGTTTAATTTAAGTTCATTTTGCAAAAAATCAAGGCTTTGCCTAACGCTTAATTGCGTAAACTGGCTTATATTATATTTGCCAACCATAACCGCCAAAGATGATGCTTTAAGCCTAGCGCCTTTACAAACAGGGCATTCAACACCTGTCATAACATTTTGAATTTCTTCTTTCATCCATTCGGAATTCGTTTCCCTAAAGCGACGTTCTAAATTATTTACAATGCCTTCGAATTCATTTACATATTTGCCATATCCCCTATCATTTTCACGTGTCATCTCTATTTTTTTGCCATTTGTGCCATATAGAATTGCATTTAATCCCTCGGCATTAATTTGTTTTACAGGCACATCCAATGAAAAATTATATGTTTTTGCAAGCGCTTTGAAATACATTTCGCTAATAGATCCCTCGGCATAATACCATCCACTGGCTTTTATAGCGCCCTCACGTATTGTTAAATTTTTATTTGGGATAATAAGTTCAGGATCAACTTGCATAAAGGTTCCAAGCCCTGTACAACGCTCACAAGCGCCGAACGGGTTATTAAACGAAAACATGCGTGGTGCCATTTCTTCTATGCTAACGCCGTGCTCGGGGCATGCATAGCTTTGGCTAAATTGTAACATTTCACCATCTACAATATCTATGGCAACAAGCCCACCTGTAAGTGCAATTGCAATTTCAATAGAGTCTGCAAGGCGTGTGCGCACGTCTTCGCTCATAACTAATCTATCAACAACAATTTCAACATTATGTTTTTTGTTTTTATCAAGTTCAATTTCTTCATCTAAATCATACATATTGCCGTTTACACGTACGCGCGCAAAGCCGCCTCGTCTTGCTGCCTCAAATTCTTTTTGTTGTGTTCCTTTTCGGCCCCTAACAACAGGCGCAAGCACTTGAAAACGTGTATCCATCGGAATTTTAAGCACTTCATCTACCATTTGGTCTACCGATTGCTGGCTTATTAACCGCCCGCATATCGGGCAATGCGGCACACCTATTCTGGCATACATCAAACGCAAATAGTCATAAATTTCCGTAACTGTTCCAACGGTAGAACGTGGGTTTTTGCTTGTTGTTTTTTGATCAATTGAAATAGCGGGCGAAAGCCCTTGTATATCATCTACATCCGGTTTTTCCATTTGGCCTAAAAATTGGCGTGCATAACTTGAAAGGCTTTCCATATAGCGGCGCTGGCCATCGGCATAAATTGTATCAAAGGCAAGGCTGGATTTTCCACTTCCGGAAAGGCCTGTCATAACAATCATTTTATCGCGCGGTAACGTAATATCTATGTTTTTTAAATTATGCTCTCTCGCACCTTTAATTACTATGTTTTGTTGGCTCAAAGTTTGGTTTTCCTTTCAAGTTGTTTTCTTAATTTTTCAATTCTATCGCGTAAAAACGCGGCATGTTCAAATTCAAGTAATTTTGCTGCATCTTTCATCTGGCGTGTAAGTTCTGCCAGTTTGCGCTCTATTTCGGCTTTGCTCATACGTTTTGGCGCACTATCGTCGCCGTCGTCTTTACGGCTTATTTCAAGCACACTTTCATCTCTTATAGCTTTTATAATTGTTTTTGGGGTAATTGCGTTTTCTCTGTTATATTGCATTTGAATATCTCTGCGCCTATCTGTTTCAAAAATTGCACGCTCCATTGAAGGAGTAACAGTATCTGCATACATTATAACAATACCGTCAATATTTCTTGCAGCACGGCCAATTGTTTGTATTAAACTTGTTTCACTGCGCAAAAAGCCTTCTTTATCGGCATCTAATATAGCAACAAGTGAAACTTCAGGTAAATCTAATCCCTCACGAAGCAAGTTTATGCCCACAACCACGTCAATATCGCCCTTGCGCAAATCACGCATAATTTCAATGCGTTCGAATGTGTCTATTTCATGGTGCAAATACTTCACTTTCACGCTGTGTTCTACTAAAAAAGTTGTTAAATCTTCCGCCATTTTCTTTGTTAATGTAGTAACTAATACCCTTTCATCCTTCTGCGCGCGGATATTAATTTCACTAAGCAAGTCTTCAATTTGCCCCTCAACGGGTTTAACTATAACTTGTGGGTCTACAAGGCCTGTGGGGCGTATAACTTGTTCTACAATTTGCTTGCTGTTCGCCTTTTCATATTCGCTCGGTGTTGCCGATACATATATAATTTGGTTAAATTTATCGTTTGCCTCATCAAAACGCAATGGGCGGTTATCAAAAGCGCTAGGTAGCCTAAAACCAAAATTAACAAGGCTTTCTTTACGTGCCCTATCACCTCCGTACATCGCCCTAAGCTGTGGTAACATAACATGGCTTTCGTCTACAAAAAGTAAAAAATCATTTGGGAAATAATCCAATAAAGTTGTGGGTGTAGAGCCTGCTTTTCTTCCCGATAGCACAGCTGAATAATTTTCAATACCCTTGCACATTCCAATTTCACTTAGCATTTCCATATCGTAATTTGTGCGTTGTGCAATTCTTTGTGCCTCTATTAATTTGCCCTGGTTTGTAAACATTTCAACCTGTTCATCACATTCAAGCTTAACTTTATTCAAACCAATTTTCATTTTATCTTCGCCAACAATATAATGGCTTGCAGGAAAAATAGCTATATGTCTTAATGTTTTTTTACGTTCACCTGTAAGTGGCACAACTTCGCTAATTCTATCAATTTCATCGCCAAAAAATTCAACCCTAATTGCCAAATCGGAAACATAGGCTAAATTAATTTCTACAATATCGCCACGCACTCTAAATTTATTGCGCACAAAATTAATATCATTTCGCTCATATTGCAAAAATACAAGCTTTGCCATAAGCTCTTCACGCTTAATTTTCATACCCGTTCGCAAGCTTATAACCATATTGCGATAATCTATTGGGTCTCCCAAAGAGTAAATGCACGAAACGCTTGCAACTATTATAACATCTCTGCGCTCGCTTAAAGCCGCCGTTGCCGAATGGCGCAAGCGGTCTATCTCTTCGTTAATGGCGCTGTCTTTTTCAATATAAGTGTCTGTTGATGGTATATAAGCTTCGGGCTGGTAATAATCGTAGTAGCTAACAAAATATTCAACGGCATTATTAGGAAAAAAACTTTTAAACTCTGTGCAAAGCTGTGCTGCAAGAGTTTTATTATGTGCCAAAACCAAAGTTGGCCTATTCAATTTTTCAATAATATTTGCCATTGTAAATGTTTTACCGCTACCTGTAACCCCAAGCATCGTTTGCCCTTTATAGCCTTTTTTTACGCCGTTTGCAAGCAGTTCTATAGCCTTGGGTTGGTCGCCCATTGGCTTATATTCACTAACAAGTTCAAATTTATCCAATTTATCCTCCAAAAATATAATACAACCTATGGTTGTATTATATCACATTTTATAATGTATGTAAAGAAGATTATATAAAGCGGGCATACAAAATGTAATTTTTGCTTAAATACAAAAATTACAAACATATATAAAGCCAATATTATTTAAGCCTCACTAAGTTTAATATGCGCTATTATCGCATTTTCATGCGCAATACAATAGGCATATGATTTTTCCATAAAAGTTTTGATATCCATCGAAGTATACATTTCGTTTAGCGTTTTTAAAATGTTATTGCCTTCTATATACAGTGAATAAAAATACGAGTACACACACCCGTCTTCAAAATAAGGGTTAATCTCACTAAGGCGTTTGTCTTGCATTATACAATCAACTACCATTTCACTTAAAACCCACTTTAAATGAGGTGTTTCATATTCTTTTGTGTCATCTTTAAAAGTATTGTTCCAAACATAAAACCATACAAAGTGGATAATTTCATGTATGGAAATTCCAAGAGCACCACGCTCGGTGTTTAAATAAAAAACATCAAATCTACTATCTGATAAATATCTTGGGCAAATTGGGCAAAAAGAAATAACGCCTTGCATACCATTAAATAAATTGTCTAGTTTTATTTCAAATGCATCTTCAAGTGCGCTTATAACTCTATTTGAATTTTTATTCCAATGCTCGTTATACTTTTCTAACTTATCATTAATTAAAGTTTGATTTTTCTTTTGAAAATTATTAAAATATTTAGTTAAAAAATCGCTTTTTTCTTGTAATAAAAGTTTGTTGAAATCAGCTCTTTTTATATCAGGGTAAAATTTAAAAAAAGGTTCTGCCCAGTAGCTTGAATTTTCATCGCTCGTGAATTCTAATATAGTTTTAACGCTATAAGCAACATCTTTTTCTATGAAATTTAGTTTCATATAAATCTCCATATAATAATCAATTTGCAGATTTTTATATAATGTTTAATTTTTTAAATGGTAATCACCGGCAAAGCCAATATAATCTAAATTCGCTTAACCCGAGTAAATTTATACGCAATGCTGTATTTTTTTACTCGTAATGCAAAAAAAATTACTTATTTTTCTGCCGTTTACCACAATAAAATATTTTATTGGAATAACAAATAATTAAATTATCTACCCTTAAAGCGTTCTTTAATAGTATTCATATAATTGGTTTGTGCGAAAGATATAAATTCATCGTTATAAAAAATTAAATGGTCTAATAATGTTATGTTTACAGTTTTAAGTGCCGCATAAATATTTTGTGTGCATATTATATCGCTGCTAGATGGCAAGGTGGCACTGCGTGGATGATTGTGCGCTATTATTACCGCTGTAGCGTTGCATTGTGTTGCAATCGCAACTATTTTTGAAGTTGAAACTGATGTTGCATTGCCCGAGCCCTCACTTATAAGCGTGCATCTTAGTAAATTACGTTTATCATCAAGTGCAGCAGCGTAAAAGCATTCCTTTGTTTTCCCAAAAAATTTAGGCATAAAAAATTCACTAACAACTTCAATATTGTCAAGCTTTTGTTTTTTATTCCGTTTATTTTCAATGTAATATGCGCACATTTCTGGTATGAATTTTAAAGTTATTGCTGTAACTTCACCAACACCTTTAATTTTCATCAATTCATCAATATCTGCTTCAAGCACATCGCTTAAACTGCCAAATTCATTTATAAGTAAATGTGCAAGTGCATTAGTGTCGCCTCTGGCTTTAGATAAAAATAGTAAAAATTCAAGTGCATTATGCTCTTCAAAGCCGCTTAACCCTTCGCTTAGAAAACGTTTATACACACGTTTTCTGTGGTTGTTATGTATATTTTCGGGCAAGATGCAACACCCCTTTACTTATATTTTTATGCTAAATATTTATTTTTTGTTAAAACTATAAAGCCATTATCTTAAATTAATTTATTGCAATTGAGGCAAATTTCCGCTTGCGATTAATCGGTATACTTCAACTAGTTTCGGCATTGAAAATTCAAAAAATTGTTTATAAGCGCTGCAATAATAATTTAAACCTATACCCTTATCAAAATAATCTCTATCGCGCCTACAACCGCCACGGCAAAGGGTGTACCATTTACAAACTTCACAAACTTTTTCAACATGTAAACTTTGCTCTATAAATTGAAGTTCTTTGCGTTTTTCATCTATTTGCTGTATTGTATCGGTGGTTAAATTTCCCAGTTTCCATTCATCTAACATATAAAAATCGCATGGAAAAACACTGCCGTCAGCCTCGATAACATATTGCTTATTACAAAAGCCGCCCATTCCGCATGCTTCAGGATGTTGTCGGTTTAAAATTAGCAGTAAATTATCAAAATAACGGTGATAATAACGCTTTCCCTTTAAAGCTTGTGTATACCAATCTATAAACGAATTTTTTAAATAATTGTATAAATCATCGGCACTGAGCGACCACGCATGTGCACCTCGTATTTCCTCTAAAGGGTCTAAACAAGGGATGTATTGTTGCCACATTAAATCGTTGCGTGCTAAAAAACCTTGAACTTTTTTTGTGTGTTTACATGTTTGTTTCGTAACAACAGTTAAAATATTAAATTCAACTTTATGTTGCTTTAAAATTTGTATGCTCTTCAACACACGGTTATATGTTCCATCACCTTTTGCATCTATTCTGTGCAAATCGTGTATTTCTTTTGGGCCATCGAGCGAAACACCTATTAAAAAATTATTTTTTGCAAAAAACATTGCCCATTCGCTGTCTATAGCATACCCGTTAGTTTGTAGCGAATTATTAATTGTGCAATTATTAACATTAAGTGCCTTTTGCAATTTTACAACTTCCCTAAAAAAATCAAGCCCGGCAAGGGTTGGCTCTCCGCCTTGAAATGCAATTGTACATTGCCCGCTTGCATAATTAAGTACATTTTTTAGCACATTTCTCAATGTATCAATTTGCATTTTTCCATAATTTTCGGTTTCTCTGTGAGAGATTTCATCTATATAAAAACAGTATTTACAGCGCATATTACACATTCCGCTTGCGGGTTTTATCATTACAGTAATTGGTGGCATAATTTTTTCCTTTATTGTTAATTTGTTAAATTTTACTAATTCAAAAAAACGCTGAGCCCAAATTTTGGGTTCGGCGTAGTTATTGCGTTAGTTTTTAGCTTATCTTATTAGTTTAATTTGTATAATTTACTTTTATTTTATAAATAAAATAGCATTTTGTCAATAGCATTAAGGCATAATTCATTGAAATTATATTAAATATGCGCTATGATATAATTAAGCCACAATATTTTAAATATCATATTTTTGTAATTTTATTTTGTGCAGTTCATGTGCCCATTTATATTATGTTTACACCTTGTAAAAAATAAAAGGAAGTGTTGCAATTGTCGGATTTACATATTCATTCACAGCACTCAGACGGCACTTTAACAATAAAAGAAATAATTTCATACGCAAATACTATAAATTTAAATAGCATAGCAATTTCAGATCACGACACAGTAAAATCTGCAATATACAGCATAAAGAACCCAAAGGTTAAAAATGTAAATTTAATTCCCGCAATTGAACTTAGCGCTTTCGATTACAAAAGAAATTGTAGAGTACATGTGTTGTGCTACTACCCTACTATTACAAATGAACTTATATATTTTTGCGAAAATATGAAAAACCGAAGAAATTTTGCTTTTCAATGCACAAAAGAAATACTTTTACAAAAATATCCAAAAGAAATTATCACAATGGCGCAAAAATTTGCCAAAAACAGCGATGTTATTTATAAACAACATATTTTACATGCATTATTATATTATGGCTATACAGATAAAATTTATGGAAAACTATATGCATATTTATTTGATAAAACAAGCGGCGCTGCCCTTTTTAATCCGGCATACGACAATATTTATACTGTTCTTAAAATAATTAAAAATTGCAAAGGTATAAGCTGTATAGCGCACCCCGGCGCATATAAAAACATAGCGCTTTGTGAGGAACTTGCAAGTAAAGGCTTGATTGATTGTATTGAAATTAACCACCCACGTAATACAAAAGAAGATATTTACAAATTACAACTTATTGCAAAAAAATTTAATTTAATTATAACCGGTGGCACGGATTTTCACGGTATGTACTCAAAAAAACCACATAATATCGGAGAATTTACAACTAACGATAAAAATATTAATGCAATGATTGAACTTTCTAAAATACGTAAAAGCTACAAATAATATTTTGAAAGCGGGTATATAATGCTTAAATTTATAATTGGTGTTTCAGGAACAGGCAAAACATTCGAGATATTAAACTCGATAAAAAATCATGCTATAAAAAATGAAAAATGCATTTTAATTGTTCCCGAACAATTTTCATCTACCGCCGAAACAATGGTTTACAACAAATTAAAAGACACGCTTTCTGCAAATGTAAATGTTTTTAGCTTTACAAGTTTTGCTGAATTTATATTAAAACAATACGGCGGCATATCAACAAAAACTTTAAGCGATGCAGCAAGAGTTGTTATAGTGAGGCGCGCAATAAACAGCCTTGCAGATAAACTGAATTTATATCAAACACAAAAAAACAACATAGGCTTTTGCAAAATGTGCGCCCATACAATTAACGAGCTAAAAACAGCAGGTGCAGATGTAAACACGCTATATAATATATCTAACAACGAGAAATTAAATGAAATTGCACTTATTTATTCTGCGTATGAAGGCCTAATAAAAGGCGTTGCGCTAGACCCTCAAGATAGAATTACGCTTGCGCTTAATGTTCTTGAAAATAGTTTTTTTGAAAATTATAATTTTTATATTGAAGGTTTTGAAGGCTTTACCGCCCCACAATTTAACATGTTAAAAAGAATAATTGAAAACACAAATTGCACTATAAGCCTTTGTACAAACACATTAAATGAAACAAATGGCGGCTATGGATTATTCAGTTCTGTTATCAATGCCGCACAACGTTTAAAACATATTGCTCAAAAAAACAATATTAAAATTATTGCCCCGGAAATTTTAAATATAGATTACAGGCATAAAAACAGTACAGTTTTAAAAGAATTAAATTTGTTTTTATGTAATAATGAAAATTATGTTATAAGCGACAATATATTAAAAAACAATGATATTACACTAAATTTACAAAAAAACATATATGATGAATGTAAAACAGTAAGTGTTGAAATAAGTAAATTAATAAAAACAAGCGTTAAATACAGTGAAATTGCTATAATATGCAGAGATATTGAAAAATATATTAAGCCACTAAAGTATGAGTTAAATTTAATGCAAATTCCTTTTTTTACCGATGTAAATACAACAATTGAACACACAAATATAGCAAATTTCTTTAAATTTGCTTTGCAAATTGCTATTTACGGAATAAGTAGTGAGCTAATTTTACGCATAATTAAAACCGATATATGTGGCTTTGAACCACAGCAAATTATCGCACTTGAAAATTATGCATATACATGGCAACTTAAAAACAGCGATTGGCAAAAACCGTTTTATAAAAATCCATCAGGCTTTGCCGATGCTAATTTAGCATTAAAAAAAGAAGATGTAATTACTTTAAATTATGCCGAAGAAATCCGCTCGAAAATTATACCTGTATTAAATGAATTCATTTCACAAATAAAAAATAAAGATGAAAATAATTTAACCGCGCTAAACATTTCAAAAGCACTGTTTAGTTTATTGCAAAAACTAAATTGCGAAGAGCATATTTTAAATTCCGCATTATATTTAGGCCTTGGTAAGCCAATAAAACATAATGATGATATTTTAAATAAAAACAATATTGGTGAAGAAATTTTTGCAACCTATAATATAATAATTGGAATTTTAGACGAAATCAGCGATATTTTTGGCGATGAAATTATTAGCGTAAAAGAATACGATGAAGTATTTTTAATATTGCTACAAAGCCAAGATATTGGGCATGTGCCGCAAACCGATAATGCTATTATAATTACCAGCGCCGATAGAATGAGGCTTCAAAATCCAAAATATTGTTTTGTTATGGGTATAAATGAAGGCGAGTTCCCAAAAACTGTTGGCTTTAGCGGCCTATTAACACATGCCGATAGAGATGAGCTTATTAAAAATGGAATTAATATGCCGGGAGGTTTTGAAAACAGAACCCTACTTGAACAAATGTTTTTTTATAAAGCGCTTACTTCCTGTAGTAACGGGCTTTATTTAAGTGCTTTATCACCTGAATACGGCGGCGGCGAAGTATCAGTTCAACTTGAACAAATAATGCAAATTTTTAATCCGGTGCAACTAACACACAATGTAAACGATATCGCTTTTACCCCAAATTCTGCGCTTGACTATTTAAGCCAAAACTACACAAATGATACATCGCAAACCACAAGTATCATTAATGCGTTACAAGATGATGAAAATTTTGCAAAAAGCATTGAAATAATGCAAGATGTTAGCAATTTTAAGCATTATGAAGCCAAAGATAAAAAAGCTGTAAAGCAAATATTGGGCAATGAAATTTATATTTCACCAACAAGAATAGAGCAATTTAATAAATGTAAATTTGCATACTTTGCAAAATATGTATTAAATATTTCGCCTGTAAAAAAAGCGGAACTATCCCCTCTTGAAAGCGGAAATTTAGTGCATTACGTTCTTGAAAATGTATTAAAACAAGCAGGTGATAATTTTGAAAATTTAACTAAACAGCAATTAAAAAGTTTGGCAAATGATGTTACAAAAAACTATGTACAACAATTTATGCCTGAAAATTCAACACGTTTTAGTTATATAATTGATAGATTAAACGAAGGTATAATACGTTTGCTGTTTTTCTTGCAGGAAGAGCAACAACAAAGCCAATTTAAACCCATTGCGCTTGAACAAGAGATAGGAACAAGTGAAAATGCCGTAGAGCCGTTTAAAATTCAAACTTCTACCGGTGAAATAGTGAATGTTATAGGAAAAATAGACAGAGTTGATGTTATGCACACACATTCAGGCGATTATTTAAGGGTTATTGATTATAAAACAGGTACAAAAAAATTTAATCTAGCAGATGTTTATTGCGGGCTTGACACACAAATGTTATTTTACCTTTTTATACTATGTAAAACAAAACATGCGCTTTACAATGAACATAAACCGGCAGGTGTACTTTATGTTATGGCAGACCCTGCGCCACAAAACGAAAGCAGAAAGCATGCGCAAGATCCTTTAATTTATAAAACAGACGGGCTTATTTTAGATAACGATTTTATTATTAAAGGTATGGATAAAAATTTAAGCGGTGTATTTGTTCCTTTCAGTTTTAATAAAAATGGTGAAGTAAAAACAAAAAGTAAAATTGCAAGCGAACAAAAACTTAAAAACATTGAAGAACATTTAACAAAAACGGTGCTATTAATGGCGCAATGTTTATACGAGGGCGATATCGAGGCGGTTCCACTGCGAACAAAAGATAAAAGCCCCTGCACATATTGTGAATACCGCCCAATATGCAACCACGAAGACGGTATTCGAGAAAATTATATTACAGCACCCAAAGATGTTTTTTGTTAGAATATTATATTGTTTATATAATTATTAGAAAAAATTATTATGAAAATTTTAACGCTGTATTTGCCAAAAAAATAGCAATTATTATGTTAAATTATTATTTTTTATTTAAATTCGTTTAAAATACTTGCATGTAAAACATTTTTTATGTATACTTATAATATTATTTTAGGAGGTTCACACATGAATTTTTCATTTATAGCTTTAACAGAGGCAACCGGATTAATGGGTTCAACAATGTTTTCTTTTGTTTCAATAGGTGTAATGCTTGTGCTATTATACTTTATTATGATACGCCCACAGCGCAAAAAAGAAAAACAAGCAACAAACATGCGCAACTCTATAGAAGTTGGCGACGGAATAACAACAATAGGCGGTTTAGTTGGCAGAGTTGCCTCAATAAAAGATGATGTTTTTGTTTTAGAAACAGGCAGTGACCGCATAAAAATTCGCATGAAAAAATGGGCAATCCAAGAAGTTGAAAAATTAAATATGGATACCACAGCCGACAAAAAAGAGCCCGAAGTAAAAGAAGCTAAAAAATAATTTTCTTTTTTGGCATTAATAAAACACCTTCTTGCATAATATTTAATGCGTGGAGGTGTTTTTTGTGAAAAAAAATAAATATAATATTAAAAAAACAATAGTTTTCTTGTTTATCAGTTTTGCTTTTGGCTTTGTAATTTTTGCGTCTTTAATGTGCGCATTGGCAATTACGCTTTGCAATGTAGATTTACCTTTAAATTTATTGCCGCCATTAACTTTGTTAATTACTTGTTTAGCAGTTTTAACATCGGCATTTGTGTTTGCGTTTTTAGTTAAAAAAATGGGGCTTTTGCTTGGGGTTTTATTTGGTTTTGTTGTTTATACAATATTAATTATAATTGCATTGGTACAAAATGTTAATATTTTTACACAGCTTGCGGCAATTAAGGCTTTTTCAATTATTTGCTCGGGTGCATTAGGCGGTTATCTAGGCGTTATAAAAGCAACACAAAAAAGAAGAATTCGAAGATGATAAGCTATTTTATTTTTTTAAACATGAATAGTATTAATAATTATTGTTTGATATGCTGTTTTTAATGTATACTTTATATACATTTTTAATAATATAAAATAAAAAGGCAGGAATTGAAATGAAAATTGGTTTTATTGGTTTTGGTAATATGGCAAAAGCAATTGCAGGCGGTATTAATATGTTAAATTTTATACCCGCAAATGAAATTTGTGTTTTTGATATTAACGAATGTGCTACAAACGAGGCACAAAAACAAAATTATATTGTTTTAGATAGCGAAAATAGCGTTGTACAGCAAGCTGAATTTGTATTTTTTTGTGTTAAACCGCAACATTTTTCAGAACTATTATTAAAAGTAAAAAATGATATAACCGAAAACAATAAATTTGTATCAATCGCTGCCGGAATTTCAATGCAAAAAATGGCACAACAAATTGGAAATGCACCTATAATTAGGGCAATGCCCAACACGCCATTGCTTTTAGCACATGGAACCGTTGCACTATGCAAAAACAACCATGTTAGCGATGATGACTATGCGTTTATAAAAAAAATATTTGAAGGCATTGGCATGGTACAAGATATTCCCGAACATCTATTTAATGAAATTATAAATGTAAGTGGTAGCACCCCTGCATATGTTTATCTTTTTGCAAAAATAATTGCAGATTATGCAAG
>CAYJGM010000038.1:0-16222 GCA_964369495.1 uncultured Bacteroides sp.
ACTTTTGGCGGTATAAAAAATTCTTTGAACCTATTTTGTGCAAATTTTGTGATAGAGCGGCAGACGAGCGAGTAATACTTTTGTACTGCTAGTGAGGATAACACAGCATAGCGCATAAATTTGCCAAAATAGGCGGGTTTTGATTACACCCTAACGGCAATGTAAGGAGGAATAAATATGAAATTAATTTCATGGAATGTAAACGGCTTTCGCAGCGCATTATCCAAAGGTTTTGAAGAAAAATTTGCCGCATTAAATGCAGATATGTTTTGCTTGCAAGAAACGAAAATGCAAGAGGGGCAAGCAGAGTTTTCACCTGAGGGATATTTTCAATATTGGAACAGCGCTGTGAAAAAAGGCTATTCAGGCACGGCTATTTTTACAAAAAAAGAACCTATTAGCGTTAAATACGGAATAGGTATTGAACAGCACGACCAAGAAGGCCGTGCAATTACACTTGAATATGATAATTTTTATTTGGTAAATGTTTACACGCCAAACAGCAAAAACGAATTATTGCGCCTTGATTACAGAATGGTTTGGGAAGATGATTTAAGGCAGTATCTTTGCGCGTTATCGAACGTTAAACCTGTTTTATATTGCGGCGATTTAAACGTTGCGCACAATGAAATAGATTTAAAAAACCCGAAAACCAACAGGCGAAACGCAGGCTTTACCGATGAAGAGCGAAATAAAATGACACAGCTTTTGCAAAGCGGTTTTACCGATAGTTTTCGCTATTTATATCCACAGCAAACAGGCGCATACACATGGTGGAGCTATATGCGAAACGCGCGCGCAAACAATGCCGGTTGGCGTATAGATTATTTTATTGTTAGCGATGCTGTTAAAGAAAAAATAAAAAGTGCCGCCATACACAGCGATGTTTTCGGAAGCGACCACTGCCCGGTTGAGATTGTTATTGATATATAAATTGAATTAAGGGCATATTATTTTATAGATACAAAAATTGGGCATTTAAATAATATTAAATTGATAAACAAATATAAATAAAATTATACTGTTTAAAATTGATGTAAATATATTTTTCATACCCAAAATAAAATAATGAAAGCGAGATAATATCGGCATATGGCAGACATTTTAAAAGCAATTATACTTGGAATAACAGAGGGGATAACAGAATGGCTACCTGTATCCAGCACAGGGCATTTAATACTTGTGCAAAGCATACTTAAAATGAATGTTAGCAAAGAATTTAACGAGATGTTCGATGTTGTAATTCAACTTGGGGCAATTTTAGCGGTAGTTGTTTTGTTTTGGGGCGAATTATGGCCGTTTCAAAACAATAAAAAAGGTAAAAATATAATTGAAAAATACTGTAAAATACCATCGTGGGTAATGTGGAGCAAAGTTTTTGTTGCAATAATACCGGTTATGATAATTGGCCTTTTATTCGATGATTATATGACGCAAAATTTTCATAACCCCTTTGTTGTTTCACTTATGTTAATTTTATACGGAATAGTGTTTATTATTGTGGAGCGAATTTATAAAAATAAAACATTTTCAATAAATTCAATTGAGAACATAACATATAAAGTGGCACTTGGTATAGGGCTTTTTCAAGTTTTAAGTTTAGTGCCCGGCACAAGCAGAAGCGGCGCAACAATTATTGGGGCATTAATTTTGGGCGCAAACCGTAAAACCGCTGCACAATTCACATTTTATTTAGCTGTTCCGGTAATGTTTGGTGCAAGCTTATTAAAAGTTTTGGGCTTTGGTTTTATTTTTACGAATACGGAAATTGCAATTTTGGCGGTAGGAATGATAACGGCGTTTATTGTTTCGCTTTTTGCGATACGCTTTTTAATGGATTATGTAAAACGGCATGATTTTACTGTTTTTGGATATTACCGCATTATTTTGGGTGCTGTGGTTTTGTTGTACTTTTATGTTATATGAGGTACGAGTATAACATAAATTGGCATGTGGCTATGCCACGCCGAATTAGATAAAAAATATAAATAACCGAAACGAAGTAAAGATTATTTATTTTATTGCATAAGTTTTTATATTAAGAATAGGAGTTTAACATGTACAACACAATAGGAATAATGGGCGCTATGCCACAAGAAATTGCATTTTTAAATGCAAAACTTGAAAATAAAAAAGAAACAAAGCTTGGCGGAAATACATTTTATGAGGGTAATTTGAAAAACAAACACATAGTTTTGGTGTGTGCCGGAATAGGCAAAGTAAATGCGGCGGCAGCTACACAATTACTTGCCACTTCGTTCAATGTAAATTGCGTTATTTTTAGTGGCATTGCCGGAAACATGACAAGCAAAATCAGCGTAGGAGATGTTGTAATAAGCGATGAGCTTGTGTATCACGATGCGGAAAATCGCATGATTGCCGATACTTATCCGAATATGCAAATTTTCAAAGCGAATGAAAACCTAGTTGCATGTGCAAAAGAGGCATGCAACACGCTAGGTATTAAAAACATAGTGGGTAAAATTGCCACGGGCGATTTATTTATAGGCGATACCGAGCTAAAAAATGCAATTGCACAAAAATGCAACCCCGATTGCGTTGAAATGGAGGGCGCTGCGGTTGCCCATGTTTGCGCTAAAAACGATATTCCGTTTGTAGTTCTTAGGGCTATGAGCGATGATAGCGATGAGGATGGCTTTGAAAAATTGGTTGGAAAACCTTTTGATATCAGCGAATATTGCAAAACCGCGGCGCTAATTTGCGAAAATGTTGTTTTGAATATTTAGTAATTAGTTATTCCGATACTTATTCCAAGCGCTTCATTAACTTGCTCTTGAACATCTTTAGGAATTTGGCCCGCGCGCTCACGCAAGCGGTTTTTATCAAGCGTTCTAATTTGTTCAAGTAGCACAACACTGTCTTTTGTTAGGCCTGCTTGCCCGGCTTTTAAGCCAATATGGGTGGGCAGGCTTGTTTTATCGTGTTTAGAGGTAATTGCAGCGGCAATTACCGTTGGGCTGTGGCGGTTGCCTATATCATTTTGCACAATAAGTACAGGCCTAACGCCGCCTTGTTCGCTACCCTTTACAGGGCTTAAATCCGCATAAAAAATTTCGCCACGTTTAATTTCCATAATATTCTCCGTTTACATGCCATGTAAAAAAGGTTATATAATTCTTTTTAACAGGGCCGTATTTTATGTTTAATATTATTTTTACTTAAATTATGTGCTTTTAAACATAAAAATGAAAAATTATTTTATGAAAATAAATATACTGCAACAAAATTAGTATATTTTGTGAAGTTTCACCGTCGCTTTTTGTGAAGGTGATTTTGCCAATAGTTCTGCTAAAAAAAATATTTATAAATAAAAACTTTGCGAAATTTTTATGCAAAGGCAATTTTTTTAACAATGCTGCTATTAAAAACCGCTTTGCCAAATTTGCGGCTTAATACTATTAAAACAGTAAAATGCATAGCGCTTTGCAACTAAAAAGCAAAGCGCTATGCATTTCTTTACCGAAAAATAAAAATTAAAAACTCAGTGAAATAAATTATGCAATTAAAACTTACATAAGCGTTTGCCCGTTAATAATAAGTTTAAACGATAATTTTAACTGTTCTGCCGCTTTGCGGCATAAAAGCATACGATCTAAAAAAATTTCAAAATAATCTAAAACAGGGGATATATTTGTATCTATATCAAGTTCTAAAACAACACAGGTGTTGTTTTCGCTAAGGTATGTGTTAGCTTTTTGCACCGCATAATTTACCCTGTCGTGTATGTCGGTGTTCACATGTTTTTTATCGCGTACCCTTGTGCGGCGAACATCGGTTTTATCGGATAAAATAACGGCTGCGGCAACAGCATTTACAGGGTATGCGGTGCTTTCGTCGTGGTTGCCGATAGCGCTGCATACAGTGGCAATTTCCTCAGGTTCCATGCCAAGTTTATCAAGAATTCTAAAAGCCATAACAGCGCCGCTTTGTGCGTGGTCTATTCTGTTAATTACATTGCCAATGTCGTGCATATAACCTGCAATCCATGCAAGCTCGCACATGCGTTTATTATAGTTTAAATCGGTTAAAATTTTTTGTGCAAAATGCGCTGTGCGTGTTACATGCGCAAAACTGTGCTCTGTATATCCAAGCGAGTTTAATGCTTCATCTGCCTTTTCAATATATGTTTGTATTGCTTTGTTGTTTTTTATGTCTTGGGGTGAAATCATAAATTTATCCTTTCGTTTTTATCTAAAAATTAGTTTTGCGTTTTTACAATAAAATTATTAAAATTTTTTTGTAAAACTACATTTTTTCTAAAATAACAAATGCGCTTGCAATATCTGCTTCATGTGTTAAACTTATGTGTGCGCATAGGCTGTTTTTTTGCATAATATTAAGCGCTTCGTTTGTAAAATTAAAATATGGTGCACCATTTTTATCACGCAATATTTGAACATCGAAAAGTTTGAAATCGCCCGAACAAATACCCGTTTTAAGGGCCTTGCCAAAGGCCTCTTTTGCCGCAAAATTTGCGGCGGCACTTTTGCTTTTATTTTTCTTATCGCTTAAAAATAATATTTCTTCTTTTCCATATACACGGTTAATAAAATTTTCGTTTTTTAAGCTTTTTTCAATGCGAGATATTAAAACAGTGTCAATTCCTATTCCATATATCATACAATCACCGCCAAAAATTAATATAATAAGTATACAACCAAAACAATAAAAAATCCAGTATTAAATAAAATGTAAAAAGTTATTAGCAATAAGCCTGTTTTGCTTGCATATTATTTAATTATAATGTACAATAAAGGTAGGTATACAATTAGCAAATTTTAAATAATATATTTTATATAATCGGGGGAATGTAAAATGAACGAACAAACAGCTGTATTTTCTTTGCACGATGACAGAGAACGCGAAATACGCACAATTTTAACAGATGTTTACAGGGCACTGAAAGAAAAAGGGTACAACCCCATCAATCAAATTGTAGGCTATATTTTATCGGAAGACCCAACCTACATTACAACATATCAAGGTGCGCGCTCTAATATCAGAAAACTAGACAGAGATGATATTCTTCAAGCGCTTTTAAAAAATTATTTGTCTGATTAAAAGGCAAAATTAAAGGAGAACACTATCTAATGGCTTTTAAACCCACATTAATGTACAAAGGGCGTCCGCTTGTTCGCTCGAAAAACGATATTTACTACGGCGATATTAACGATCCGTATGTAATTTTTATGCAAGTTTTAACAACAAAAGAAGAAAACGGCAAACAAATTGCAAACAGGGTGCATGTAACCTTGCTTTCAACCGATACAAGCCTTTCACCAATTGAACGCATGGTTAAACAAAGCGATAAAACAGGCCTTTATAACGCATTGGATATTGGTGCTATATGGCTTGAAAGGGCGCTTGCCGAATAATGCGGTTTATATAACTTGCAAATTAAAATAATAACAAATAATAGTAGGGGCTGTTACCTGTTTGCGCCAAGAAAGTTAGCGAAAGCAAATTTTGGGCAATAAGGCATAGCCGCCTACATTTTGTTTGTTTAATATGTAAACATATATTTAAAAGGGGCGAAAATATGGGGTATTGTATAAATGAAAACAATAATAAAGGCACAAATGTGCCTAATATTATTTTTGAGCGCCTTGCAAATACGAATGATGATTTTATTCGTATAGCGCTTTATATAGTATCAAATAATAATTGCAACCCAAACCAAATAGCAAAGGCTTTAAACATAAAGCAAGTGCAAAATGTTGAAAAAGCGCTTTTGTTTTGGCAAGGCGCAGGCTTATTAAATAGCTTAAACATACAAGATGAAAACAACAAAAATACAACTGAAGAAAAAAATGAAAAAAAACATAGAACACATTTAACTTCAAGCCAAGTTTCACAAATTGCAAGCGAAAACGATAGAATTTCGTTTTTACTGCAGGAATGCCAACGTTTAATAGGTGGCGTTGTAACACAGGGAGATTGCAATATTTTTGCATCTATGTATATTTGCGATGCAATGCCTATCGACATGATTTTACTTGGTGTTGCACATTTTGCGGCAAACGGCAAAAAAAATGCAAGGTATATAGAACGTGCGCTTTTGTCTTGGCAGCGCGAGGGAATAAATTCAGGGGCCGCCGCAGAGGCATATCTACATAAATTAATGCAAAACGAGGAATATATTAAAAGGGCAGTTAGCTTGTTTCCTAAAAAGGCCGATATGCGTGTTTCAAGGGCAGAGGGTGCGCTTATTTGCGATTGGTATGAAGTATATGGTTTTGATGAAAAAATCATAACAGAGGCACTTAGCCTTGCCGGCGAAAAAAACACAATAAGATATGTAAATGGCATACTTAAAAAATGGTATAACGAGGGCTATAAAAACTTACAGGATATTATGCGAGGCTCTGCCGATAAGATGCAAAATATATCTGTTTCTAACCCGAATGCGAAAAATATTTTAAACGGTGCAATAAAAAAAGCACCCGTTTTTGTTGTTGAAGGTGATGCATATGAATAATGATGAATTATTGCAAAAGGCCAAAGATATTATTGCCACAAGAAGGCAAAAGGCACATGCTTTTGCGATGCATGAAATGCAAAAAGCCGAAAAAGAATTGCCGCAAATCACAGATTTATTAAATCAAAAAAGTGAAATTTGCATAAAAGCGGCAACGCTTGCCGCAAGTGGCGCAAACAGCGAAGAAGTTACGGCGCTGTTAGATAAAGCAAAACAAATTGAAATACAGCGTGAACAAATACTGAAAAATGCCGGCTATGATAATAACATACTTTTGCCCAAATATGAATGTGAAATATGCAAAGATACAGGTATTTTAAACGGCAAATATTGCGAATGTTTACACAAGCTTACTAAAAGAATGAAACGTGATGAGCTAAATGCAAAGTCGCCTCTTTCACTTTGTAGGTTTGAAGATTTTGATGTGAGCAAATACCCAAACGAAATGCTAAAAGATTATGAAGTAAGCGCAAGAGAACACATGAATAGCTTGTTTTCATATTGCAAGGCATATGCGCAAAATTTCAGCCTTAAAAACACAAGCTTATATATGTGCGGTTTTGCGGGCCTTGGCAAAACGCATCTTGCTTTAAGTATAGCAAATGTTGTTCTTGAAAAAGGTTATGACGTTGTTTACGTTAGTGCGCAAGATGCATTTGATAAGATAGAAAAAGAGCGTTTTGCTAAAAATGAAGATGACACATTACAAACAATGTTAAGCGCACAGCTTTTAATTCTGGACGACCTAGGAACAGAATTTATAACACCTTATATAAGCGCATGTTTATACAACCTTGTGAATGCAAGAAAGCAACCGACAATATACACAAGCAATATAGTAAACGATGCTGATTTGCGCCGTAGGTATACAGAAAAAGTTGTATCACGCCTTTTGGGGAATTGCGAAGTGCTAACATTTTGCGGTGAAGATATTAGGTTGCAAGGCAAATAAACAGCTAAAACCAACCGTAAGTTTCTAAAAATGGAGAGAAAATGACAAAAGAAATAATAAAAGAAAATCCACTTGGCAGTATGCCTATAAATAAATTAATTGCAAGCATGGCGTTTCCGCTTATGCTTAGCATGTTAATTCAAGCGCTTTACAATGTGGTAGATAGCATTTTTGTTTCACGCATAAGCGAAGACGCACTAACGGCTGTAAGCCTTGTTTTCCCCGTGCAAAATTTAATGATAGCCGTTGCCGTGGGTACAAGCATTGGCATGAATGCAATAATGTCGCGCAGGCTTGGAGAAAAAAATAATAAACAGGCGAATGCAACAGCACACAATGGAATAATTTTGGCAATAATAAGCTCGGCGGCTTTTGCGCTTTTCGGTATTTTTGGTAGCAGTGCATTTATGCGTTTATCATCGAATAACGAGTGGGTTATAGAAAATGGCACAAATTATATGGCAATTTGCCTTGTTTTTTCACTTGGTGTTTACATGCAAATAACCATGGAGCGTATATTACAAGCAACCGGAAAAACCGTGTATCAAATGGCGGCGCAAATTACAGGCGCAGTAATAAACATTATTTTAGATCCTATTTTTATTTTTGGCCTGTTAGGGGCGCCCGAAATGGGTGTTGCAGGTGCAGCCGTAGCAACAGTTGTTGGGCAATGGTGTGGTATGCTTGTTGGCATTGCTTTAAATATTAAATATAACAATGAAATTAGGCTTAGCATTAAAAAATTAAAATTAAAATTAAATATTGTAATTGAAATATACAAAATAGCTTTCCCAAGCATTGTTATGCAAAGCGTTGGCAGTGTATTGATATTCTTTTTCAACCAAATATTAAACGGTTTTACCCAAACCGCAGTTGCGGTATTTGGAATTTATTTTAAACTTTTCAGCTTTGTTGTTATGCCGCTTTTTGGTGTTGTTAGCTCACTTGTGCCTATTGTTGGATATAATTATGGCGCAAAAAACAAAAAAAGAATAATAGAGGCGGTTAAATCATCACTTGTTATAGGTTGTTTAATAATGTTTACGGGCATGTTAATTTTTCTCATATTCCCAAGCCAGCTGTTGCTTATGTTTGACGCATCAGACGAAATGCTTGAAATAGGCACAATAGCCCTTCGTGTTTTATGTTTGTGCTTTGTTCCTGCAACATTTGCCATTACATTATCCAGCGTTTTTCAAGCGCTTGGGCACGGCATGTTAAGCTTATGGATGAGCATTGCGCGCCAACTTTTTGTGCTTTTACCCAGTGCGTTTATACTTTCAAGCTTGTTTGGCTTACATGCAATATGGTTTTCATTTTTATTTGCAGAGGTTATATCGGTGTTTTTGGCATTTTTGTTTTTTTCTCGTGTGTACAAAAATAAAATTGTAACGCTTGATGATACAAGCTTAGAACAATAATTATATATATTGTTAGACGATTAAACCAACCGAAAATGAATGTAAAAATAACAAGCTGACACTTTGTAATTGAAGTGTCAGCTTGTTATTTTTTATTAATTGCAATATTTGCAGCAATATTAGCGTGTAAAATAATTTTATATTATGGCTCAGCTTATGCCGTTTTCTTTAATATATTTGATGATGGTATTAAAGCGTGTGATGCCTGTGATAAAAATTATTACAACAAAAACAAGTAAAATATGGCCTGCGTAATCGTTAAAAAACATCATAAGCCAAAAGGCGATAAATGTTTCGGTGCGCTCGGCTAGGCCGGGTGCATAATGTATACTTTTTTTGCCTTTGTTTTGTAAAAGTGCGCCCGAAACGGCAAACGCAGAAAAATTAAACAGAACAGATGTAAAAAACAAAAGGTAAATTAGTGCAAACTCGGGTTTCGAAAAATAAAAGCCTATAATTATTGCGGCCTCCACCATTCTGTCCAAAACCATGTCTAAAAATGCCCCAAGTGATGTTGAGTTTTTAGTTAAACGTGCAATTGTGCCGTCGAGAACGTCAAAAAAACCCGATAACAACAGCGTTATTGCGGCAGCCATATACATTTCAAAACCTATAAATACACCTGCGCCAACGCCAACAAAAAAAGCTAAAATCGTAATTTTATTAGGCGTAAATTTTAATTTAATAAACGGAACAGCGGCACTATTAAGTGCCGGTTGAATAATTTTTCTATACTTTGTGTCAATCATGCGTAACCACCTGTAAAATTAGTTGTTTCTTCGCTTAATTATATTTTTAAGCAATTTAAATTGCCATGTTTTAACATTTTCTTTGCGGTACTTACTTGCCGCTGCCTTGTAAATTTCGCTTTGGGTAGGGTATGGAAAAATAACAGAATTAAACACATTTATGTTCAGTTTATTTTGAACAGCAAGGCATGCAAGGCTAAGCATTTCACCGGCTTTGTTTCCCACAAGGGTTGCGCCTATAACTATGCCTTTTTTATCTAGCACTAGTTTTAAAAAACCATGTGTGTCGTTTTCGGCAAGGGCGCGGTCGTTTTCTTTAAAATTAATGTGCACGGTTTTTATATCTTTGCCGGCTTTTTTTGCATCTTCTTGTAAATAGCCAACATGGGCAACTTCGGGTTTTGTGTAAGTGCACCAAGGCACGCTGCGATATTCTGCTTTAGCGCTTAAACCAAACAGCGCATTTTGTAAAACAATACTAGCTTGATAAGATGCCATATGTGTAAATAAATAAGGGCCTGCGGAATCACCGCACGCGTAAATATTACTAACGGTGCTTTGAAGCTTATCGTTTACAATTACAGCGCCTTTGTTTGTAAGTTGTACACCGTTTTCTTGCAAATTCATGTTATCTGTAACGGGTTTTCTTCCTGTGCTAACTAAAAGTGCACTGCAAGTAATTGTTTTGGTTTCACCGTTAATTTGCAAATTAACATCTATATCTTCGCCGTTTTTTTGCACACTTATAACTTTTGAATTAAGGCAAAATTCTATGCCGTCGTCTTTTAAAACCTTTTGCATAATTGCATCTACTTCGGGTTCATCTTTTTGAAAGATACCATTGCTTTGGTTAATTACAGTAACTTTTGTGCCCATGTGTGCAAAACCTTGTCCAAGCTCAAGGCCAATTGGCCCTGCGCCTATAACGGCTAAACTTTTTGGGTTTTGCTTAATATCAAATATATTGTGGTTTGTATAATAAGGCACTGTTTCTATGCCTTTAATTGGCGGAATAAACGCAGTTGAACCCGAGGCTATAACAATGCTTTTTGCGGTGTACTCCACGCCGTTTGCAACAATTGTATGCCTATCTTTTATTGCGGCAAATTCTTGAACAACTTTAACGCCAAGTGCCTCAAAGCGCTCAACCGAATCGTGTGGGGCAATTTTTTCGATAACGCTGTGCACATATTGCATAAGTTTTACTATGTCTGTTTTGTAGTCGTCTAAATAAATGCCTTGATTTTCGCATGTTTTTAATTCGCTTGCAATATGTGCGCCGTGTAAAAAGCTTTTGCTTGGAACACAGCCGTAGTTTAAGCAATCGCCGCCCATTAAAGCGGCTTCAAAAAGCACAGCTTTAGCTCCCATTGCCGCCGCGCCTGCCGCCACAACCAGGCCTGCACTTCCGCCGCCTATTATTGCTATATCATAAGTGAACTTCATTTTATCACATCCATTAAAAAAACGTTAAAATATCGTTAATTTAATTGTATCACAATAAAAGCACGATTAAAAGTAATTTGTGAAAATTTATTTTCCCAAAGCTTTTAAAACGGCTTCCATCTTTTGGCGTAAAAGAACGGTGCAATCGTCTATATTTGCGCTACCGCGAACAATATCTTCCGCTAAAGTGGCACATGTTGGTGCGCCGCAACTGCCGCAATCAAGGCCCGGAAGAGTTTGTAAAATTTCTTCCATTTGTGCATATTTTGTAAAGCGTTCTTGCATTGTTGTGCCAAGTTCCATAACCGGAACATAGGTTAAATCTTTATCCCACAATAAATTTGTTGGCATTGCGCCATCAATATGGTTTTTGCTAACGGGCATTAAGCGGCTTATTTTTTTAAGTTTATTTTTGGCTATATATGGGTTTTCTACCTGTAAAATTCCGCCAACACAACCGCCGGGGCACGAATTAAGCTCAACAAAATCTATGTCATGGTATTTTTCGTCTTCTAAATCTTCAAGCACTTTAATAACATTTTCAATGCCATCTGCGGCAAGAAAACTCTCGGTAGAGATAAGCCCGGCGCTCTCGCCACCGCTTCGTGCCCAAGCAACGCCTATTCTGCCGCTTTGCGCCTCTTTGCTTTGAGATTTAATATGGTTCATCGCATTTAGTAAAACCGGGTAAATTTCTTTTACGGCAAGTGCGCCGTCAACATCGCTTTTTTCACTACCTATGGGGTTTTTTGTTGCCGTAACTTTAGCAGGGCAGGGGGTGATAAAAAAACATCCTATCTCCTCGCGCTTTAAGCCGGTTTTTATAACAGCCTCGTCTTTTGCAAGGCGTGCGGCGGCCTCCATTGGTGCAACAATCGGTAAAACGCGGTGAATAAGTTCGGGAAATCTAACCCTTATAAGTTTTAACACGGCAGGGCAAGCGCTGCTTATGGCGGGTTTTGGCAAGCCGTTTGCCTTAATTAGCCTTCTTGTGCCGTCACTAACAAGTTCTGCCGCTTTTGCAACTTCATAAACATCGTCAAAACCTATGTCTAAAAAGGCGTTAAGTATTACATCAGGTTCTTGTAAATTGTTAAACTGTGCATATAAACTGGGCGCAGGTAACGCTATTTTATATTTGTAGTTTTCTATTACAGTTAAAGCGTCATAAATGGCAAGCTTTGCATGGTGTGGGCAAACTCTTATGCATTCGGCACAATCTATGCATTTTTCCGGCAAAATATGCGCCTTGCCATCACGCACCCTAATTGCCTCTGTAGGGCAACGTTTTATGCAATTTATACAGCCCTTACAGGCATCTTTATCCAGTGTTACAGAATGATAATATATGTCTTTTTCTATGTCCATCGCTGTTTTCCTTTTTATTCGTAATATACTCGCATTTTAACAGTTGTTCCTTGCCCAATTTGCGATTTTATATCAAATTCATCTGTGTATTTTTTCATGTTTGGTAAACCCATTCCTGCGCCAAAACCAAGGCTTCTAACCTCTGCGGGTGCGGTTGAATAGCCCTCTTTCATAGCAAGTTCAATATCAGGTATACCGGGGCCTTCATCTTTCAAAAGCATGTCAACAAAACTGTCGTCAATATTAATTTCAATTTCGCCGCCGTTTGCGTGAATAGCTAAATTTATTTCGCCCTCATAAAGTGCAATTGCTATTTTGCGCACCGCTTGTGCAGGTAAACCCAGTTTTTTTAGGCGGGTTTTTAAATCGCTGCTCGCCTCACCCGCGCGCGTAAAATCATCGCCCGGAACTGTGTATTTTAAATTTATAGCATCCATTATCGGCCACCCCCACGAAGCCCCTGTTCATAAAGTAAACCGCATGCACAAAACATGGTTTCATCTGTGCACATAACTACCATTTCACGCTCTATCGCAAGCTTTAAAACTGTTTCGTCGGGCTGTTTTCCACGCACAAAAACTATACAAACCATGTCCATCATTTCTGCCGTGCGAACAACTTGTGGGTTATTAAGGCCTGTAATAAGAACGCCTTGATCTTTAACATAAGCAAGCACATCGCTCATCATATCGCTGCCACATGCCGCATGTACTTCACGGCTTAAATCACAATCGGATGTTAAAACTTTTGCGTTTAAAATATCCCTAATTTGCTGTATTGTCATTTTTTACTCCTAACTTGTAAATGCATTTTTTTGTTTGTATTTATTATAATAAAAACCAAGAAAAAGAGCAAGTGCCTGTTTTTTACATTTTTTGCCCTTTTTGTTGTGTTTGTGCACAGTTTTTTAATGTTTTATTTTATATAATTCGTTTTATTAAAATAAAAAAAATGTCGCAATTTTTTGAACAGTATGTTATAATATTAACAAGTGTGTAACAGTTTTTTTAAAAACATATAAATGTAAAGAATGTTAGAAATAACTAACTGCACAATATTAATTTGGGAGGCTTAAATAGTTATGAAGCGTTTTTCAACAGTGCCTTTTAAAGGCACCAATGAGCAAGAAGCGCAATTACTTGCTTGGCTGAAAAAAAATAAAGATATGCCCGGCCTAGCAATGAGCGCACTACAAGAAGCTCAGGAAATCTACGGGTATTTACCAATTGAAGTTCAGCGCACTATTGCAACCACAATCGGTAAACCGCTTGCGGAAATTTACGGCATTGCAACTTTTTACTCGCAGTTCAGCTTAGTTCCAAAGGGAGATTACAAAATCAGCGTATGTCTTGGAACGGCATGTTATGTTAAAGGTAGCGGCAAAATTTTTGAAGACCTTGAAACAAAACTTAAAATTAAAGGTGGCGAATGTACACCCGATGGCAAGTTTAGCCTTGATGCATGTAGGTGCATAGGCGCGTGCGGGCTTGCGCCTGTATTAACAGTAAACGACGATGTTTACGGCCGTTTGTTGGGCGATGAGCTTGATGATATTCTTGCAAAATATTAAGATATAAAATGCAAGAACTTTCAATGAATGTGCTTGATATTGCACAAAACTCTGTTGCAGCTAATGCAAAAAATGTAGATATTTCGCTTTTGTTTAACGTGCAAGAAAGCACATTAACATTAACGATAACAGATGATGGCAAAGGCATGAGCGAGCAAACACTAAGCACTGTGCTAGACCCTTTTACAACTTCGCGCACAACACGAAAAGTTGGCCTTGGTTTACCGCTTATAAAAATGGCGGCACAGCTTACCGGCGGAAGCCTTGATATTTCATCAACGCTCGGTAAAGGCACAAAAGTGGTAGTGGTTTTCATTACAGGCCATATAGATTTACCGCCGCTTGGCGATATGGCTAGCAGCATAACCGCTTTAATACAGTGTAACCCGCAAATAGATTTTACATATACGGTAAAATGCGAAAACGAAGAATTTTGTGTAGACACAAAACAGCTTAAAGAAATTTTGGGCGATATATCTTTAAGCGAGCCTTCGGTGGCATTGTGGGTAAATGAATATATTAATGAAAATACAAAGCCTATTATAAAAAGGAGCAACGCTATATGAAAAGTTTACAAGAACTTGCCGCACTACGCGACAAGATGAAGCAAACAGTAAACACACGTGAGGCAGACGCTAGCACTACACGTGTTGTTGTGGGCATGGCAACATGCGGAATAGCCGCAGGCGCACGCCCTGTTTTAAACGAATTTACAAAAGAAGTGGCAAACAACAATTTAGATAATATTGTTGTTACACAAACAGGTTGCATCGGCATTTGCCAATACGAGCCTGTTGTTGAAATTTACGAGCCGGGTAAAGAAAAAACAACCTATGTTAAAATGTCGCCCGATAAAGTGGCACGCATAGTTAATGAACACCTAAAAAAAGGTTATCCCGTTACAGAATACACCATCGGCACAATGAAATTGAAATAGGAGGAAGATATTATGTTTAGAAGCCATGTTATGATATGCGGCGGCACAGGCTGTACTTCTTCCGGAAGTAGCAGAATTACCACTGCTTTTGAAAAACAAATTGTTAATGCCGGCTTAAGTGAAGAAGTTAAAATTGTTGCAACAGGGTGTTTTGGCCTATGTGCCCTTGGCCCAATAGTTGTGGTTTACCCCGAAGCAAGCTTTTACAGCAATGTAGACGAAAACGATGTTGAGGAAATTGTAAACGAGCATCTTTTAAAAGGCCGCCCTGTTACACGCCTTTTATACGATGAAACCGTAAACGAAGATAACACCGTTAAAAGCCTTGACGAAACAGCTTTTTATAAAAAGCAAGTTCGTGTTGCGCTTCGCAACTGCGGCGTAATTAACCCTGAAAATATTGATGAGTACATAGCTTTTGATGGCTACCAAGCTTTAGGCAAAGCCTTAACTGAAATGACACCGCAAGAAGTTATTAAAACAGTGTTAGATTCAGGGCTTCGCGGCCGTGGCGGCGGCGGTTTCCCAACAGGTTTGAAATGGAAATTTGCAGCAGATAATGAAAGCGACCAAAAATATGTGTGCTGTAACGCCGACGAAGGCGACCCAGGCGCATTCATGGATAGAAGCGTTCTAGAGGGCGACCCTCACGTTTTAATTGAAGCTATGGCTATTGCAGGCTATTCTATTGGCGCAAGCAAAGGTTATGTTTATGTTCGTGCGGAATACCCAATTGCCGTTAAACGTCTACAAATAGCAATTGACCAAGCCAAAGAATACGGCCTTTTAGGCGATGATATCTTCGGTTCGGGCTTTAATTTCGATTTGGTAATCAAACTTGGCGCAGGCGCTTTCGTTTGCGGTGAGGAAACAGCACTTTTAACTTCTATTGAGGGCAACCGTGGCGAACCTCGCCCAAGGCCTCCTTTCCCGGCTGTAAAAGGCCTTTTCGGCAAACCTACAATTCTTAACAATGTAGAAACATATGCAAATGTGCCGCGCATTATTTTAAACGGTGCACAGTGGTTTGCTGATATGGGCACAGAAAAAAGCAAAGGCACAAAAGTTTTTGCACTTGGCGGTAAAATAAATAACACAGGCCTTGTTGAAGTTCCTATGGGTACAACGCTTCGCACAATAATCGAGGAAATCGGCGGCGGTATTCCGGACGGCAACAAGTTTAAAGCCGCGCAAACAGGCGGCCCTTCAGGCGGATGTATCCCGGCATCTTTAATTGATACACCTATAGATTACGATAACTTGCTTGAAATTGGCAGCAT
>CAYJGM010000038.1:16232-20119 GCA_964369495.1 uncultured Bacteroides sp.
GGTTCGGGCGGCCTTATTGTTATGGACGAAACCACATGTATGGTTGACATCGCAAAATTCTTCTTAGATTTTACAGTAGAGGAAACTTGCGGTAAATGCGTTCCGTGCAGAATAGGCACAAAACGTTTAATGGAGCTTTTGGAGAAAATTACAGAGGGCAAAGGCACCATGGAAGATTTAGATAAAATAGAAGAACTTAGCTATTTTATTAAAGAAAACAGCCTTTGCGGTTTAGGCCAAACTGCGCCAAACCCTGTGCTTTCAACAATGCATTATTTCCGCGATGAATATATTGCACATATTAAAGATAAAAAATGCCCTGCCGGCGTATGTAAAGCACTTTTGAATTACTATATCTTACCCGATAAATGTAAAGGCTGCACTTTGTGCGCTAAAGTTTGCCCGGCCGGTGCAATTACAGGCGATGTTCGCAAACCGCATGTTATTGATTTAGACAAATGTGTAAAATGCGGTGCATGTATGGAAAAATGCAAATTTGCCGCTATTAAAGTAGGCTAGAAAGGAATGCCAAATATGGAATTAGTTAATATAAAAATAAACGGTGCGGATTATCAAGTGCCCGCCGGTAGCACTATTTTAGAAGCAGCACGCAGTGCGGGAATACATATTCCAACGCTATGTTACTTAAAAGATATTAATGCTATTGGTGCATGTAGAATTTGCGTTGTTGAAGTTGAGGGCGCAAGAACATTAGTTACCGCTTGCGTACACCCCGTTAGCGAGGGCATGGTTATCAATACAAACACGGCTAAAATTCAAAAAAGCCGTAAAACAAATTTAGAACTTGTTTTGTCTACACATAAGCAAGTGTGCCTTGGCTGTGTAAAAAGCCCCGATTGCGAGCTTTTAAAACTTTGCCAAGATTATAATGTTACAACAAATCGTTTCCAAGGTGCATATGAAAAATACCCAATTGACGGCAGTGCACTTCACCTAACACGTGATAATGAAAAATGTATTCTATGCCGCCGCTGTGTTGCAGCATGTTCACTAAGGCAAAAAGTTGGCGTTATTGGCGCACAAGAACGTGGATTTTCAACACATATCGGTTGTGCATTCGAGGCAGATTTAGGCGAGAGCCCATGTGTTTCATGCGGGCAATGTATTGTTGTTTGCCCAACAGGCGCACTTACCGAAAAAGATGGCACAGAGGCAGTTTGGCAAGTGCTTAACGATAAAACAAAGCATGTTATTGTACAAACAGCTCCAAGCGTTCGTGCAACTTTAGGCGAGGCATTTGGTATGCCTATTGGCACAAATGTAGAGGGCAAAATGGTTGCGGCGCTTCGCCGTTTAGGTTTTGCACAAGTGTTTGATACAGATACAGCGGCCGATTTTACAATTATGGAAGAGGCAACAGAGTTTTTGCACCGTGTTAACAACGGCGGTGTAATGCCTATGATAACAAGCTGTAGCCCGGGTTGGGTAAAGTTCTGCGAAACATATCACCCGGATTTTATCCCTAATTTATCTAGCTGTAAATCACCGCAAGGTATGTTTGGCGCACTTGCTAAAACATATTATGCCGAGAAAATGGGCCTTAAACCTGAAGATATTGTGGTTGTTTCAATTATGCCTTGTACTGCTAAAAAGTTTGAAATTGAGCGCGATGACATGAACGCAGCAGGCGAACATATTAAAGATAACGACATAGCATTAACAACCCGTGAACTTGCAAGAATGATACAAAGGGCAGGCTTAAATTTCCCCGAATTGCCCGATGAAGATTTCGACCCAATGCTAGGCATAAGTACTGGTGCGGCTACAATTTTTGGCGCAACAGGCGGCGTTATGGAAGCGGCACTTCGTACAGCGGCGGAAGTTATAACAGGCAAACCGCTTGAAAAATTAGAGTTTGATGAAATTCGCGGCACAAAAGACATTAAAGAGGCAACTTATAAATTAGGCGATGTAACATTGAGAATTTGCGTTGCAAGTGGCCTTTCAAACTGCGATAAAGTGTTAAATGCAGTTCGTTCCGGTGAAAAACAATACGATTTCATTGAATTTATGGCATGCCCGGGTGGCTGTGTAAACGGTGGTGGACAACCCACACACAATGGCGATATTTTAAACTTTGTCGATTTAAAAGGCCTTCGCGCAAAAGCACTTTATAGCGAAGATGAGGCAAAAGTTTTACGTAAAAGCCATGAAAACCCCATTGTTAAAACAATTTACGATGAATTTTTAGACGGCAAACCCGGCACCCATAAAGCGCACAAAATTTTACACACAAGCTATAAAAAACGTGAAAGACTATATTAATTAGGTATTATTGCAAATTTATAAGCGTCATGGCAAACGTTAATGTTTTGCTATGGCGCTTATAAAAATTATTGTTTTTTGTGTGGCTATATTAAAAAGAGCAAAAGTTATCGCCGTAATTTTTGTAAAAAATACATAATTTTTTATGTTGATATTGACAAACTATATTTTTATGGTATACTTTGATAGAGGAGTTAGTAATTTCTAACCGGATGTTTTTATATCGACATAATAATTTTTCACATGGTTATATGAATGTATTGTTTAATTAGAAAAATAAAATTTTTATATAATTGGCGTGGCTTAGCCAGATACGAATTTATATTTAAACTGTGGATAATATAATAAAGCTTTGTCACAGCTTTTAAACGTGGCAGATAGGAGAGTAAAAATGAAAAAAGTTATTAGTTTATTAGTTGTATGCACCATAGCATTATTTGCTTTTGCGGCGTGCACTTCAAGCGAGGCACAAAGCACAGAAACTCAACAAAGTTCCTCACAGGCAAGTTCAACCGCAAGTGAAAGCACAAGCGAAGTTACACAAGAAGAAACACCCACTGCAAGCGCAGTAGATGTTAGTGTTGTGGCTCTTAACGGCCCAACGGCTATGGGCATGGTTAAATTTATGAACGATGCCGAAAACGGAATGATTGAAAGCAACAATTATACATTTTCAATTGAAACAGCAATTGATGTTGTAACACCTATGATTACAAAAGGTGAAGTTGACATTGCGGCTGTTCCCTCGAATCTTGCAAGTGTATTATATAATAACACAAATGGTGCGGTACAAGTGCTGGCTGTGAACACATTGGGTGTTTTGTATATTGCTGAAAGCGGCGAAACAGTACAAAGCATTGAAGATTTAGCAGGCAAAACAATTTATGCAAGCGGCAAAGGCGCAACGCCCGAATATGCATTAAACCAAATTTTAGCGGCGAATAATTTAACCGATACCGTTACAGTTGAATGGAAAACAGAGCAAGCCGAGGTTGTTGCGGCACTTGCGGCAGAAGAAAATGCAATTGCAATGTTGCCACAGCCTTTTGCTACAACAGCGCAAGCACAAAACGAAAATATTCGTATAGCACTTGATTTAACGGAAGTTTGGAATAATTCTGACATTGATGGAACAATGATTACAGGCGTTTTAGTTGTAAATACGCAATTTGCAAATGAAAACCCAGAGGCTATTGCAGATTTTATGGCAAAGTACGAAGAGAGTGTTAATTTTATAAATGATAATGTACAAGAAGGCGCGGCACTAGTTGGAACATATGAAATAGTACCCGAGGCAATTGCACAAATAGCAATACCACAGTGCAATATAACCTATGTTGCGGGCGATGAAATGAAAGAAATTCTTTCGGGCTATTTAAATGTACTATTTAGCCAAAACCCACAATCCATAGGCGGCGCAATGCCGGATGATGCATTTTATTATGGAGCGCAATAAAATATAAATAACCTGTGCTTTGCTTCGGTTATTATTTTAAGCGAAGCAAAGAAAATGTTTATTTAGGCGTTTATTAATTTTCAAAGCAGTTTTCATTGAAACGTCCTACTTTTCAGCGTGAAAAGTAGCAAAACCGCTGGGGCCT
>CAYJGM010000039.1:0-19640 GCA_964369495.1 uncultured Bacteroides sp.
TTCGCCCTCAATTTTATACATCATCGCTTCCATTTCGGCAAAGCTCATAACGCCTTGCACAACGTGCGAGCGTATCATATATGGCGGTATACAATAGGTAAAACCACGCTCTATCATAAAATCGCGGGCATAACTAATAACTGCGCTGTGCAAACGGGCAATATCACCCAACAGATAATAAAAGCCATTTCCTGAAACACGGCGCGCGCTATCTAAATCAAGCCCACTTAAATTTTGCATAATTTCAGCATGGTACGGTATTTCAAAATCGGGCACTTTCGCCTCGCCAAAACGCTGCAATTCAACATTTTCACTGTCGTCTTTTCCAATGGGTACGCTATCATCAATAATATTTGGTAAAACCATCATTATGTCGTTAAGTTCGCTTTGTAGAGATGTTTGCTTTTCCTCTAGCTCTTTTAGGCGTGCGGCATTTGCATTTACTTGCTGTTTTACGTTTTCTGCTTCTTGCTTTTCGCCTTTTGCCATAAGCACACCAATATTTTTAGATAAGCTGTTTCTTTGCGCACGAAGCGTATCGGCTTCATTTATCACTTCGCGGTAAGTTTTGTCAAGCTGAACCGCCTTATCTACTAGCGGTAGTTTGTTATCTTGAAATTTTTTCTTAATATTCTCTTTTACAAGTTGCGTGTTTTCACGCAGTAACTTAATGTCTAACATTTTACACTTCCTGTTTTTATCTAAATTTTAACTTTTACTGAAAATTGGTAGCGTAGGCAATAGTGTTCGGCTGTGCAATTTAATTTTTTTCTCTTTACTGCATCATTAAAATTCATGTTTTCTAAAAAAGCATTTTTTTATAGGGCAAAGAAATTGTTCTACATCTGCATAATTAACTATTATCAACACTATCTTTTTTCACTTGTTTTTTGCTATTTTACGCTGTCGGTGTATTCACCAAGCAAATTCGCAAAAGCTTTAAGCTGTTCATCGCTACTAAAGCTTACATTCAGCGTGCCTTTACCATCTTTGTATTGCACTTTAACTTGTGTTCCCAGCGCCTGTGTTAGGCTTAGCTCTACTTCCCCGGGCAAACTTGGGCGAATTTGTTGTTTTTTTGTTTTTGGCTTTGTTTTAAGTTTATTACATAATATTTCGGTTTGCCTTACGTTTAAATTATCTTTAACTACGGTGTCAGCGGCAATTTCCATTTCCTTATGTTTTTCAAGGCCTAAAATTACTTTTGCGTGGCCTGTGGAAAGTTGTTTGTTTTTTATCATTGTTACAACGCTTTTTGGCAATTGTAATAGCCTTAAAGAGTTTGCAACGGCACTTCTGCTTTTTGAAAGCTGTTTTGCAGCAGTTTCTTGCGTATAATCGCAACGTTTAATAAGCGCAGAAATACCCTCTGCTTCTTCAATTGGGTCTAAATCTTCACGCTGCAAGTTTTCTATAAGAGCAATTTCCATAGCTTGTTGCATACTTAATTCTTTTACTATTGCCGGAATTTCAGATAGTCCCGCAATTCTTGCAGCACGCCAACGGCGCTCTCCTGCAACAATATAATACGTTCCACTTGGTGTTTGGCGCACAACTATAGGTTGCAAAACGCCATGTTTTTCCATACTAAGCGCAAGTTCTGAAAGAGCATTTTGCTCAAATGTTTTTCTTGGCTGGTTTGCATCGGGTTCAATTTCGCTAACTTTTAGTAATTTAACATCGTTTTCGCTCACTTCGCTGTTTGCGCTTTGAATAAAAAGCGAATCAAGTCCTCTTCCAAGGCCACCTTTTTTTGCAGGCATTTCGTCACTCCTTTATGCTTTGTTGTTCTCTTTGGCGGTTGTTATATAATATTTCAGCGGCTAAATGCGCATACGCTTCGGCGCCTTTCGACGCACCGTCGTAATAATTTATTGGTGCGCTAAAACTTGGCGCTTCCGATAACCGCACATTGCGAGGAATTATTGTTTTAAATACTTTGTTTGAAAAGTGCTTTTTTATTTCCTCTACAACTTGCATAGTTAAATTTAAACGGCTATCGTACATTGTAAGCAAAAGCCCTTCAAGCTCAATATATGGATGATACATTTTTTTAACATTTCTTATTGTGCTCATAAGTTCAGACAAGCCCTCAAGCGCAAAAAACTCGCACTGCATAGGCACTAAAACGGTATCGGCCGCACACAATCCGTTAAGTGTAAGTAAATCAAGCGAGGGCGGACAATCTATAAAAATATAATCATAATTTTGCACAACGCCTGCTATGGCCTCGCGCAAGCGACGTTCACGATGTGATAAGTTTACAAGTTCTATAGCTGCGCCTGAAAGCTGAATGTTCGACGGGATTATGTCAACCCTATATTCCGTGTTAATTATAGCGCTAGTGGCATCTGTTTGGCCAATTAACAAATGGTAAACGCTGGTTTCAACCTCGGCTTTATTCACGCCAAAATTGCTTGTTGTATTTCCTTGTGGGTCTAAATCAACCGCCAACACTTTCTTGCCTTGTGCCGCTATTGCCGAGGATAAATTTACGGCCGTTGTGGTTTTGCCAACGCCGCCCTTTTGGTTTGCAATCGCTATTACTTTTCCCAAAATCAAACTCCTTTGCTGCTTAAATGTTCCACATGGAACACTTTTTAATTGTTTGTAAACAGTATAACATATTTCAAAAACAAATAAAAGGGCGTTTTATAAATATTGCTTAACAAAAATAAAAAAGCCACAAAAAATGTTCCACATGGAACATTTTTTTCGGCTTTAAATATATTTAAACGCTTTGCAAATTGCTAACTTGTTTTTCAATTTCGCTTATTATTTCAGCACGAATTTTTTCTATGTTTTCGCTTGTATTTAAATATTCTTTTCGATATTGCTCGTGTGAATTTGTTGGTATTCTAACAGTATATTCAATAAAATTTTCTTCTTCAAGCTTTTTGCTGGTAGCCGGTATTCCGTTATCTGTCATTAATTTAACAGCCCGATTAATTGTATTAACAAAAATTCTTACATCACGCACCATTATTTTCTGCTTTGGTTTGTTGTCTTTTTCAAGTATAAAGGCAACAACCTGCCTTGTTTGTTCAAGGCTGCATGCATTTTTTGCAATAATTTCAATTGCTGTGCTTCTGTCTTGCTCACCGCAAAGCCTTAAAACCTCTAATATATTTTGCTCGGACAATTTAAAATTAATGCACATTTCTTCCTGCTTGTTTGAAAGCGATAACAATTTCAACTTACTTTTTAATACATCGTCAGGTATGCCAATTTTATTTGCGGCTTGCATTGTGTCGCATTGCCATCTATCTACAAGTTCTTTTATTGCCCTCGCCTGTTCAAAACAGTTAATTTCTTGGCGTTGTATGTTTTCAATTAAGCTTAGCGCAGCCGAAGTTTCGTCTTCAAAATTATACACTATTGCGCTAATTTCATCTAATCCCAAAATTTTGTGTGCCCTTATACGCCTCTCGCCAGCAATTAACTCATAGTTTTCGCCTGCAATCAGTTTTACGCAAATAGGCTGTAATAGCCCATTTTGCTTTATGCTTAGCGCAAGCTTTTTTATTTCTTGTTCATCAAATTCTCTTCTAGCTTGAAACGGCGATGACGATATTTTATCTATTGGCAATTTCTCAATTTTAATTTCATTTTTTCTTTTATTGTTGATATTAATAATCTTATTGATTATATTCATTTTTACCTCTTTTAACCGGTTTGTGCTTTACATAAATCAAAAAAAGCACGTTTAATAATGTAAATTGTAATTCTTACAACTACATCATAACATAAACGTGCTATAAAAACCAGTTTTTTCCATCGACAGTATGTAACACAAGGCGACAAATGCTGTGTCAAACGAGAGGAGCTTTTGCAATTTTACCACCATTTCGTGGGTATAATCTCGCAGTTTGCGATATTTTTTCACACAAAATAATAGTTCTAACGCTATTATCGGGTAAAATATATTGTTTTATTTCATTATTTTTATTAGTTTTTGCGCCTAATTTATTAATTGCATTTCTAGCTGCATCAAGTTCAACATCGCCGTTAGCGCCTTTCATTGCTAAAAAAAAGCCGCCATCTTTCACAAGTGGTATGCAAAATTCACATAAAACATTAAGCCCGGCTACAGCACGTGCAGTTGCAACATCAAATTGCTCTCGCCATTGCTTTCGTGCGGCCTCCTCTGCACGTTCTTTAACAATATCAACATCATTTAAGGCTAGCTCTTTGCATATGAATTTTAAAAATTCAACTCGTTTACCTGTGGGTTCCATTAACGTTAAAGAAATTTCCGGCTTAAATAATTTTACAACAATCCCGGGGAAACCCGCGCCTGTTCCAACATCAACTAATTTTCCTTGTACTTCATCTAAGCTAGCAAGTAATAAGCTATCGATAAAATGCTTGTTTTCTATCCCCTTTGCATCGGTAATTGCAGTTAAATTTACTTTTTTATTGTAATCTACAAGCATTTTTGCATATAAATTTAAAGCATCAAAAATATTTTGTGCGTCAATATTATACTTTTGTGTATTTTCTAAAAAACGTTCTTTGTTTAACATTCTATTTTCCTTTATTTTAAAGTGCTTTCTCTGTTAATTGCCGAAATATAAATGGCAAGGCAAGATATATCCGCAGGGCTAACACCGGGAATACGGGCGGCTTGTGCTAAATTTTTAGGTTTTATTTTTTGCATTTTTTCACGTGCCTCAAGCCTAATATTGTCAATAATATTATAATTAATGTCGCTTGGTATTAAAATTTGCTCTTGTGATTGTGCGCTTTTTATTTGGCTTATTTGCCTTTTTATATAGCCTTCATATTTAATTTCAACTTCAATACAATACACTAAAAATTTATCGTTAATAAGTTTAATAATTTCGGTGTAATTATCATTATTATCGTTGGTTAAAGTTTGTTGTTTTTTTAACATACTTACAATATGAATAAATTTTACTTTTGGCCTACGAAGAAGATCTGCGGCTTTTTGCCCTGTTGTAATTTCAATTTCACCAATATTATTTAAAATTTCATTTGCCGCAATTGGGCGAACAACAATTTTATTTAAAGCATTAATTGTGTTCTTCTTTGTTGTGCTCCTTGTTAAAAATTCATTGTATCGCTGTTTTGTGGCAAGGCCAACTTCATATCCTTTAGCCGTTAAGCGTTCATCGGCATTATCTTGCCTTAAAAAAAGGCGGTATTCGCTTCGGCTCGTCATCATTCTGTATGGGTCTAGCGCACCTTTTGTTACTAAGTCGTCGATTAATGTGCCAATATAGCTGCTACTACGTTCTAAAATAAACGGCATATCGCCATTTATGCTAAGAACGGCATTAATTCCGGCAACTAGGCCTTGTGCGGCGGCCTCTTCATAACCGGATGTAGAGCAAAACTGCCCGGCACCGTATAAACCGCTTATCGTTTTGCTTTCCATTGTTGCATAAAGCGCACATGGATCTATACAATCATATTCGATTGCATATGCCGGGCGCATAATCTGTACATTTTCAAGGCCTATAATGGTACGATACATCGCATTTTGTACGTCCTCCGGCAATGAAGAGCTCATGCCTTGAAGATACATTTCGTTTGTGTTCAAGCCACACGGCTCTATAAAAAGTTGATGACGTTCTTTATCGCTAAAACGAACAACTTTATCTTCAATGCTTGGGCAGTAGCGAGGGCCTATCCCCTCTATGCTACCGCCATAAAGTGGGCTTCGATGCAGGTTGTTTAATATAATTTCATGTGTATTTTTATTTGTGTAGGCAATATGGCAATTTACCATATTTCGCATAGGCTTTTTTGACATAAAGGAAAACGGCTGCATATCTTCGTCGCCGCATTGAATTTCTAGTTTTGAAAAATCTATGCTGTGGCGGTGCACCCTTGCGGGTGTACCTGTTTTAAAGCGCCTAAGCGGTAGGCCAAGCTGTTTTAAATTTTCAGATAGCTTATTTGCGGCGTGTTGGCCATCGGGGCCACTGTTGTAAGAGGCATCTCCAACAAAAATCTTGCCACCAAGGTAGGTTCCTGTGGCAATAATAATTTTTTTCGCATGGTACACTGCGTTTAGATTTGTATAAACGCCGCATACGGCTTCGTTTTCTACTAATATTTGGCAAATTTCGGCCTGTTTTATCTCTAAATTGGGCAATTTCTCTAAAAAAGCCTTTAAATAGTTGTGATATTTGCTTCTATCTGTTTGAACTCTTAAGCTATGAACAGCCGGCCCTTTTCCAAGGTTTAACATTCGATTTTGTAAATATGTGGCATCTGCCGCTATACCCATAATACCGCCAAGCGCATCAATTTCGCGCACTAAATGCGCTTTTGCCGTGCCCCCTATTGAAGGGTTGCACGGCAAATTAGCAATTGCATCTAAACTTAAAGTGAAAAGCGCAGTTTTTGCGCCAAGGCGTGCCGCAGCATGTGCGGCCTCAATTCCGGCATGGCCTGCGCCAATAATAATTACATCGAAAGTTTGCAGTAACATTTTACATGCTCCTATTAATTTAATATAAATTGAGCATCTGTTTTGCTCGAATATAAATCTTGCGTAAGTACAATTGTGTTATCGTTTAACACCTCAAAAATAATTACATCTTCAACAACGGTATTGCTACTTTGAACATACAATGTTAAAACTTGGTTTTCCTGAGTGTACTCTCCTAAAATTGTGTTCATAAATTTATCTTTATTTTCGTTTAAAATAAACGTATTATCGTCGTTTAAGATAAGCTGAGGCACTAATTCATTTGCAATAAATTCTTCTTCACCGCCGCTGTGTAAATATCTACCGGTTAGTGCAAGCACTTTTTCTTCTCCAAATAAATCATCGGCTGTATCTTGTATAACATCTTCAATATCTGTTGCTTGTGTGGGCTGTGTTGTTGCCTCAGAATTAGTTAATAATGTGGCAATAATTGAAATATCAAAAATAAGCAAAATACATGCAGCAAAACTAGCGATATAAAGCCATAAATGTTTTTTAATATTCATATAATTAATACCTTCCTTTTATTGCAACTAAAATTACTATATTTATTTAATTTAATAAACAAAATTTAAATATAAAAAAGCAATATATTATTTACCTACACAAAATTTCGAAAAAACTTCATTTATTATATCTTCGTTTGCATTTTCACCTGTTAGCTCATAAAGCGAATTTAATGCATCATCAATACAAACCCCGGCGGCATCAAGCGTAATGCCACTATTTACAATATGTAGCGTTTCTTCTAATGCGTTTAATGAAGCTTTTGCACAATTTAATTGCCTTTCGTTAGACATTAAAAGTGCATCCTCATTTAAATTACTAATATTTAAAACATCTAAAATTGCGCTTGAAATCTCTGATAAATGCTTTTCATTTTTAGCGCTAACAAAAATTATTTTAGTAAAATATGCTGTTAATTCGTTAATATTTATATTGATATCTAAATCGTTTTTATTTATAATTGCAAGTGCAGTTTTGTTTTTGCATTTTTTAGCAAGTGCTAAATCATCGCTATTAAGTTTTTGCGATGCATCAAAAACACATATTACAAGCAATGAATTTTCAAGGGTTTGCACCGCTCGTTTTATTCCCTCGGCTTCGACAATATCTTGTGTTTCTCTAATGCCGGCAGTGTCTGATAAAATAAGCCTTACTTCACCAAGGTTCACTTCTTGCTCGATAATATCACGTGTTGTGCCTGCAATTGGCGTAACAATGGCACGCTCGTACCCACTAAGCAAATTCATAATTGTGCTTTTGCCAACATTTGGGCTGCCGATAATTGCAGTTTGAATACCACGCCTTAATATTTTGCCTTTATCGTAATTTGAAATAAGCTCTTTTAAAATTTGCATATTGCCTTTTACATTTTTTGCAAGGGCACTCATTTCAAGTTCCGGTACATCTTCTTCGGGGTAATCTGTAAAAGCGGCAATGTGCCCTGCAAGCGTAATTAGGCTTTGGCGCACTTCGTTAATTTTATTATAAAGTGCGCCTTGCATAAGCGCGGCGGCGGCCGTAGCATTTTGCAACGTACCTGCGTTAATAATATCCATAACCGCCTCGGCTTGTGTAAGCGAAATGCGCCCGTTTAAAAATGCACGCTTTGTAAATTCGCCTGCGGCAGCCGGTTTTGCGCCGCTGTTAAAACACGCGCGCAAAAGCGCTTCGCTAACAGCCGCACCGCCGTGGCACGAAAGCTCTATAACATCTTCGCCTGTGTATGAATGTGGCGCTTTGAAACAAAGCGCGATCACTTCGTCTACAATTACATCGTTTTGTATAAAATGGCCAAACATTGCGGTGTAACCTTTGGCGGTAATTAAGCTTTTATTCTTATCGATTGGTGAAAAAATTTGCGATGCAACATTAAAAGCGTGTTTTCCCGAAATGCGAATAACAGCAATGCCGCCAATGCCGGCAGGGGTAATTATAGCGGCAATGCAATTATTTTCATCTGTGTTATTTGCCATTTTTATATCCTTTAAATACTTCAACTTCGTTGTTGCCAAACTCGCATTTAACATCACGGTCGTCTCTTTTTAAGTTTCCGCAAATGCAATCTTCATTGCCTTTTGCATCTAACGGCATATAGTAACCGCACTGTGTGCAACGCAAAAACAGGCCCGGTTTGCGCTTAAATTGTTTAGATAAAAAACCAGTTGCACGTGGCCCATGGCCAACATATGAAAAAGAAAATTGCTTTTTCAATGCCTCTTGTTGTGCTTTAATTTGGCTTACGTCTACATTCCAGTTGTTGTTCATTTTAATTGCTCCTTTTGCAATAAGCATATGGATTTTTGTTGTATTATAGTAATTTAAAATATACTATAATATTTGCATTTTAAGATATCATTGTAAATTTTATTTTCCTATTATATAAACAAATATGAAAATTACAATCTACTCGTTTTCTATTTCTTGTGTTTCATCTTCATTTGTGTTTTCTGCCGCATTTTGTTCTTCTTCGGCTTTTAATGCATTAATTTCTTCTTGTGTCATTTCGTCGCTTTCGTCAATTTCGGGTTTTGCCGTGTCTTCATCGTCGGAATGTTCTGTGCGTGCTACAGTTACAACTTTATCTTCTTCGCCAAGGCGCATAACCCTAACGCCGCTGCCGTAACGGCTTTGTGTGTTAATGTCTGAAACATGCATACGAATAATAACACCATTAGTGCTAATTAAAATAATATCGTCATCTAAATCTACAATTTTTAACGCTGTTACGTGGCCTTTTATGCCATAATTCCTAATGCCTTTTCCGCCACGCTTTTGAATTCTATATTCTTCAATATTTGTTCTGCGGCCTTTACCCTCTTCTGTAATAGTTAAAACTGTTGCACCATCGCGTAAAATTCCGGCACCAACAACAATGTCGTTTTCTTTTAGCCTAATTGCACGAACACCTATTGAAACCCTGCTAACACTTCTTGCGCCTCGTTCATCAAAGCGAATAGCCATGCCGTTACGTGTTGCAACTATAATTTCGCTTTCGCCATTGGTTATTCCGCTGTATGCAAGGCCGTCGCCCTCGTTTAAATTTATCGCTATTATGCCATTTTTTCTTATGTTGTCGTATTGTTTAAGCGGCGTGCGTTTAATTATACCACGTTTTGTAACCATAGTTAAAAATTGGTTTTCGCTATCGCCTTTTTTAACACGAAGCATGGTTGTAACTTTTTCTCCATCTATAAGCGGCAATAAGTTTATAATATTTGTGCCTTTTGATGTGCGGCTTCCCTCGTGAATTTGATAACCTTTTAAGCGGAAAATTCTGCCTACATCGGTAACGAACAATACAAAATCATGCGTTGATGCGATGAAAAGCTCTTCTACAAAATCTTCTTCTTTACGTGTTAAGCCGCTTATGCCACGCCCACCACGTTTTTGGGCAGTGTATGTATCAGATGTTTGGCGTTTAATATAGCCTGTATGTGTTAATGTAAACACACACTCCTCTTCCGGTATAAGGTCTTCAATATCAACCTCGCCCGAAATATGTTCTATGTCTGTGCGGCGCTCATCTGCATATTTATTACGTAATACCGTAATTTCTTCTTCAACAATTTTATATACATTCTCATCGCTAGAAATAATATTATTTAAATATGCAATTTTAGCTTGTAAATCACTAAGTTCGTTTTCAATTTTCAAAATTTCTAAACCTGCTAATTGGCCAAGTTGGAAAGCACAAATTGCCGTAGCTTGAACATCATCAAAGCCAAATTTTTCCATAATGGCAGTTTTTGCTTCGCTTCTGCCGCCTTTACATGCCCTGATTGTGGCAATAATTTCATCTACAATATCAACCGCACGACGCAGGCCATCTAAAATATGCGCACGTTCTTGTGCTTTTTTAAGTTCAAAATTTGTGCGGCGGCGTATAACTTCGTTTTGAAAAACTATGTACTTTTGTAGCATTTCTTTAAGGCTTAAAACTTTTGGAACGCCATTATCAAGCGCAAGCATAATAACGCCAACGGTATCTTGCAATTGCGTATAGCGATAAAGTTGGTTTAAAATAACTTGCGGGTTTGCATCTCTTTTAAGTTCAATAACAATGCGCATACCGTGGCGGTTACTTTCATCGTTAAAATCGCTAATTCCCTCAATGCGTTTATCTTTCACAAGCTCGGCAATATTTTCAAGCAAGCGAGATTTATTCACCATATATGGTATTTCGGTTACGATTATGTGAAAGCGGCTATTCGCCTTTTCCTCAATTTCACAGCGGCCACGAAGCGTGATTTTTCCGCGCCCTGTGGCATACGCCGCCCTAATTCCGCTTCGGCCCATAATTGTGCCGCCTGTTGGAAAATCCGGGCCTTTAACAAATTCCATTAATTCTGAAAGTTCTGCTTCGGGGTTATGAATAAGATGAATTGCAGCATCTATAACTTCGCAGATATTATGTGGCGGAATATTTGTTGCCATGCCAACGGCAATACCTGTTGAGCCGTTTAGCAGTAAATTAGGCAAACGGCTTGGCAAAACAATCGGTTCTTTTAAGCGTTCGTCAAAATTCGGCTTATAATCAACCGTGTTTTTTTCAATATCTGTTAGCAAATCTGCTGCAACTTTGCTCATTCTGGCTTCGGTGTAACGATAAGCCGCAGGCGGGTCGCCATCTACCGAGCCAAAGTTACCTTGCCCGTCTACCAAAGGATAGCGCAGTGAAAAATCTTGTGCCATACGCACCATTGCATCATAAACAGAGGCATCACCATGTGGGTGATAGCTACCAAGCACTGAGCCAACAGTATCAGCACTTTTGCGGTATGCATGCGATGGGTCGTTACCTTTTTCGTGCATGGTGTATAAAATACGCCTATGAACGGGCTTTAATCCGTCACGCACATCGGGAAGAGCACGTTGCGTAATAACCGACATAGAATAATCTATGAAAGATTGCTCCATCTCGTCTTTAATTTCACGCACTATTAAGCGTGTACCTTGTGTTTTTTCAATGTTTTCCGACATATTCAACTACCTTTTTTAAATTTTTATGGGGTGTATAAGCTATCATCTTTCCACTTTTGTGGATTTGTTTCTATATATTCGCATATATTTTGATATTTTTTTTCATTTCGAATTATGTGCTCATAAAATGAACGCTGCCACAATTTTTCATATTGCGTATTGTTTATTTCATTATATTTCGATGTAGTGTATGATTTTAACCTACCTATAATATCTTGTAGGGACAGGTTTCCATGCCTGTCCGTTTCGTAAAATTTCACGATAATATGTACATGATTTGGCATAATTACATATTTATCTATACAATCATATTTTTCATGTGTAAAATGAATTGATTTTTCAATTTGTTTGCCTATTTCAGATAATTTTATTTGTGGGAGGGCTTGGAAACCCTCCCCTACAATTTCACTAAGAATACATTTTCGATTATGTGTGCATATTGTTACAAAATAAGCGCCATTTAGCGAATAATCATAATTTTTTAGCCTTATATTTTTTCTGTTTGGCAAATTCATTTTCCCACCGGTATTTTAATATCCCTTAAACATCAATATTTGCATAAAGGGCATTTTTTTCGATAAATTCCTTGCGCGGTTCTACTTTATCGCCCATTAAAATTGTGAAAGTTTCATCTGCTTTTAACGCATCATCAACATTTATTTGAACTATAACCCTATTTTCAGGGTTCATTGTAGTTTCCCACAATTGTTCGGGGTTCATTTCGCCAAGGCCTTTGTAACGGCTAATTTTTACGCCTTGCCCCATCTCTTCGCTAAAACGTGCCATTTCGGCATCGTTATATGCATATTTAACTTTGCCGCTTTTGCTAAGCTTAAACAGCGGTGGCTGGGCAATGTAAACATAACCGCCATCAATTAAAGGGCGCATATATCTAAAGAAAAACGTTAATAAAAGCGTGCAAATATGGCTTCCGTCAACGTCGGCATCGGCCATTATGAATACTTTATGATACCTTAATTTGCTAACATCAAATTCTTCGCCGATGCCACAACCCAATGCCATAACAACGGGCATTAATTTTTCATTGCCGTAAATTTTATCAATACGCGCCTTTTCAACATTAAGCATTTTACCCCATAATGGCAAAATTGCTTGTATATTGCTATCTCTGCCGCCTTTGGCGCTGCCGCCCGCAGAATCGCCCTCCACGATATAAAGCTCTGTTTTTGAAGGGTCTCGCTCGCGGCAATCTGCAAGTTTACCGGGCATGCGGTTGTTTTCAAGCGCAGATTTTCTTCTAACTAAATCGCGCGCTTTTCTTGCGGCTTCCCTTGCCCTTGCGGCTTGTGTTGCTTTTTCAAATATAATTTTTGCTACGGCCGGGTTTTCCTCTAAAAATTCTTTTAATTTTTCGTATACAAGGCCGCTTACAAGCGTTCTTATTTCTGTATTGCCAAGTTTAGCTTTCGTTTGCCCCTCGAATTGTGCCTCGGTTAATTTAACGCTTATAACTGCCGTTAAACCCTCTCTTACATCAATACCGCTTAAATTTTCATCTTTTTCTTTTAAGTAATTTTTACTTCTTCCAAAATCGTTAAAAACACGTGTTAGCGCAGTTTTAAAGCCCTCTTCATGTGTGCCACCATCGGGCGTATTAACATTATTTGCGAAAGATAATATACGCTCGTTAAAGCTTGAATTATATTGCAAAGCAATTTCAGCAATTGAATCGCCCTGTTTTCCTTTTAAATAAATAACGTTAGGGTGTAGTATTTCAAGTTTATTTTTCTCGTGAATATATTCAACAAAGCTTCTTATTCCGCCCTCGTAGCACATGCTTTCACAATGCGCATTACCGTTTTCATCAAGGGCATTTTCACGCTCGTCTGTTAAAGTAATTCGAACACCGCCGTTTAAAAAAGCCTCTTCACGCAAGCGTTTTTGTAAAATTTCATATTCAAATTCAAGCGTTTCTGTAAACATTTCAGGGTCTGGTTTAAATGTTACAATTGTTCCGTTGGCATCATCTGTTTTGCCTAAATTTTCAAGAGGGCCGTCTTGTTCACCACGTTTAAAACTTTGTTTATATTTAACGCCGTCTTTATTAACAATTACACAAAGCCACTCGCTAAGCGCATTAACAACGCTTGCGCCAACGCCATGCAAGCCGCCGGCTACTTTATAGCCACTATCTTCGCCGCCGAATTTACCGCCCGCATGCAAAATTGTGAAAACAACCGTAAGCGCAGGTATACCCATTTTTGGCTGTATATCAACAGGTATGCCACGCCCATTATCGCAAACTTCAATAATATTATCTTTTTTTATAGTTACATTAATATGGTCGCAATATCCTGCAAGGGCTTCATCGATAGCATTATCTACTATTTCGTAAACCAAATGGTGCAAACCTTTAGGGCCTGTTGAACCAATATACATACCGGGGCGTTTTCTAACCGCTTCAAGCCCCTCTAAAACCTGTATTTGGCTTGCGCCATATTCGTTATTGTTCGTTGTTGACATAAAATTATGACCTTCCTTTTCAATTAAAAGCTGTATAATTATCTAATCTAAATTGTAATAAATATTGTTATTTCGTTTTTTTAATGTTGATGCGGATACTTGCGTTATATAAATATTTTCTTTTTTTGTTTTATTATTATTTGAAACAATAAAACTTTTTGGCAAATTTTGCGTTACATTTATTACAATATCGTTATCTTGTGCGTTTTTTAAAAAATTTCGTGTGTTTTTGCTAATTGTGCATGTGTCTAAATCGAACACACCTATAATATCTTGTGTGCGCAATAAATTATCGTTTCCTAAGTGTAAAAACATTTTTACCGCCTTTTTAACTTGTTATTTTTTTAGCTTTATTTTTATCCTTTAAAATTTTTATACTAAAATAAATTGCAAAACACAAACTGTTTAAAATGTAAAAAATTCTTGATATAATGCCAAAATAATATAAAAATAATTTACTGCTGTAAGGCATATAAAATTGATTTGGCTCATAATAATATGAATCGCTTGAATTATATTGTTTTAGTTTTTAACAACCCCGTTTTCAACATAATAAATTTCTCCGTTTGTTTTTTTGAATGCCTCAGGCTCACACGAACTTATTATTGTTTGCATACTTGTTATTTCGTTTAATAAATAATGTTGGCGCATTTCATCAAGCTCGCTTAAAACATCATCTAATAAAACAATTGGTTTTTCTGATGTTACATCGTAAATTATTTCAGCTTCTGCCAATTTTAACGCCAAAACAATGCTGCGTTGCTGGCCTTGGCTTGCAAAAACTTTTGCATCGTTATCATTTATATTAAAAATTAAATCTTCCCTGTGTGGGCCTATTAAACAAAAACCTGCATTAATTTCTTTGTTTTTATTTTCATTTAATTTTATAATTAATTTATCATCATAACATTTATTATAATTTATGCTTAAATTTTCTTTGTTTCCTGTTATGTCTTTATGGTGTTTTTTTGTTAGTATTTTTAGTTTTTCAAAATATAATAACCTTTTATTTACAATTAATTCGCCACATTCCGCCATGTTTTCATTGTAAATATCCAATAATTTATCGGCGCCGTTTGTTTTGTAATATTGTTTTAAAAGAGAATTTTTTTGTTGTGTAATTCGCATATATTTACGAAGCAGCGATATATAAGAAGGATAAAGCTGGCAAAGGGCACCATCTATAAATTTTCTTCTGTTTTCAGGGCCGCCTTTAACTAATTTTAAATAATTAGGCTCGAAAACAACCGAATTAACAATGCCTGCAATATTAACAGCCCTGCCATAATCAATGCCGTTTACAAAGGCAAACCTGCCTTTTTTATTTTCTTCATTGGCTATAATTATTTTAATTTGGCTGTTATCACAATTAAATTTTTCATTATCATCTTTGTTATTAACATTGTTTACATTTGCATTAATTATTGAAAAATTTTCATTTTTTTTTATTAAAAAGGCATCTTTAACATTTCTAAAACTTTTACCGCCGCAAAGCATCCAAATACTTTCTATTATATTTGTTTTGCCTTGGCCGTTTTTGCCGCAAATTACGGTTAAATTTTTACCGGGTGATAATTTAGCATATTCTATATTGCGAAAATTATTAATTTCAATTTCATTTAAAATCATTCATTTTCAACCTTTATAATATTATCATCAAAATTTACAATATCTCCGTTTTTAATTTTTTTACCACGCTCTGTGCAAATTTCACCATTTAGGCTAACTTGGCCGCTTTGTATCATTATTTTTGCTTCACCGCCGCCACTACATAAATTTGCGAATTTTAAAAGGGCCGAAAGTTTAATAAATTCTGTTTTTATTTTTATTTTTTGTTCATTCATATTTTTTGCCCTTTCAATAATAATATTAATTATTCATTATCGTTTCTAAACCTTACAGGCAATACTAAATAGAAAAAATCATCACAATTAGTAGGCGTAATTTTAACGGGCGAATATGCACCGTTTAACGTTATAACAACTTTTTCACTGTTTGAGTTGCGCAGTGCATCTAATAAATATCTGTTGTTAAAACCAATTTCAAGACTTTCGCCGGAAATTTCGCCAGGTATTTCATCAACAACTTTACCTAAAGATGTTATACACCTAATTATTATTGTGTTATTTTCAAATTTAATTCTAAGCGGGTTTTTTATTCGCTCTGTAATTAAAACGCTAACACGGTCAATAGCGCTTATAAATTCTTGTGTATCAACTAAAACTTCGGTTTTGTGTTCTTTTGGTAAAACACGTTCAAAATCTAAAAATTCGCCTTCTATTAAACGGCTAATAATTGTATATTGGCTTGTACTAAATACAACAAAACGCCTATTAGCAGCAATATTAACTAAATTATCATCATCGCCTATTAATTTAACAGTTTCATTTAAAGTTTTATGCGGAATTATTATTTCTATGTTATTATTCGTTTTTATATCATGTTTCATAATAGCAAGCCTATAACCATCAAGCGCTACTATTTGCAAATAATCTTCTGTAAAGCAAAACTTTTCACCTGTGTGTGCAGGGCGTTTGTCATCGGTTGCAACGGCGTATATTGTGGTTTCTATCATTCTTTTAAGCTCGCTTGCGGTAAGTGAAAGAGTATTTTCAACATCTGTATTAGGTAAATCGGGAAAATCGTTAGATTCCATACTTGATATGTTATATTCTGTTATACCGCCACTAATTATGCAATTATTATTTTCTTCTGCTTTTATTTCTATTTCATCACAAATTAATTTTTGAACCATGCTACCGAATACTTTTGCCGAAATAACTATTTCACCGGGAATTAAAACATTAGCTTCAATTTTAGTTGTAATTGCCATTTCTAAATCGTAGCCTGTTAATGTTAAAGAAAAACCATCTGCTTTTAAAAGTATGCCCTCTAAAACAGGAATTGCGCTTCGCATTGTTACCGCTTTTGATACACCTGCAACGGCTTCATTTAATAAGTATTTATCACATTTAATATGCATATATTAAAACCTTTCTAATTTTGAAAAATTTAAAAATTTTACTTATAAATATAATATAAAATAGTAGTAGTAGTAGGGAGTGTTAAAAAGTTTAAAACTATAAAAATGCCTTATTTATAAACGATAAAATAAAAATTTATATGTTAATACTATGTTAATAAAAATGTTGAAAAGTTGTAAATTTACTATTTTCAACAAAAATGTTGAAAATAGTATGTTAAAAGCTAAAAAAATGTTGAAAAGTTAGCTTTTAATATTTTTTATAACATCTTCTATCATTTCTTTTGTATGAGGCTCTTTATTCATCATTTCTTGAACATTATTTATTGCATAAACAACCGTTGAATGATCACGCCCGTTAAATTCACCGCCTATGTCTTCCATGCTCATATTAGTAACTTCACGTATTATATACATGCTTATTTTACGTGCATTAGAAATATTACTGCGGCGGCTTTGGCCACGCAAATCGTCTATTGATATATTATAAGTTCTGCTCACTTCAATTAAAATTTTCTCTATGGTGATTGGTGCCGGTAATTGTTCGCTTAAAATATCTTTTATTGCATTTTGTGCCATACCAATTGATGGGTGCATACCCTCTAACATGCGATAAGCATTAATTTTTTTAACAACGCCCTCAAGTTGGCGAATATTCTTTTTAAGTTTATTTGCTATGTAATCTGAAACATCGTCGGGAAGATTTATATCTAAAAGGTCTGCCTTGCGGCGAATTATTGCAACACGTGTTTCAAAATCGGGCGCACCAATGTCGGCAATAAGGCCCATTTCAAAGCGTGTGCGAAGCCTGTCTTCAAGGCTTTTTATCTCTTTTGGTGGACGGTCGCTTGATAAAACAATTTGTTTGCCTGAATTATAAAGAGAATTAAAAGTATGGAAAAATTCTTCTTGCGTTGAATCTTTACCGCCTATAAATTGAACATCATCAACAAGTAAAACATCAGCTTCGCGGTATTTTTCATGAAAAGCTGCGGTATTATTTTCACGTATTGCCGTTATAATTCCGTTTGTAAATGTTTCGCCGTCTACATAAATAATTTTATAGTTTTCAAAGTTTTTTTCAATATCAGATTTAATTGCATTTAATAAATGGGTTTTGCCAAGGCCTGAATCGCCCCATATAAAAAGAGGGTTGTATGCACCCGACGGGTTAGCCGCAACCGCTTGTGCTGCGGCATGTGCAAATTTGTTAGAACTTCCAACAATAAAGTTAGAAAATGTATGTGAATAATTACTGTTGCCGTTTGCACCTGCATTTTGCTTAAGTTCGGGCACAACAAGGTTAATTGTAACACTAAAGCCTAAAATTTCCCTAAACCCGTCGCTAATAAGCGATAAATAACGCTGTTCTATCATATTTTTCAAAAATTCACTGGTTATGCGAAGCACAACTTCGTTGTTTTCAAAAGAAATAGGTTTAATACCCTCAATAAAAAGCGTATAAGAGGCAGGAACTATGCGCTCTTTACAATAATTTTGTACGGCTATAAAAATTTCATCAAAGGAATTCATAGCAAAATAACTCCAATCTGCCGTGTTAAAAATTATAATGCCAAAGCCACGGCTACAAGTGGCAAAAATATTTGAACAATAAATAAAAAACCACGAAATATTATTAAAAATACAATATAATTTTTTGTTTTATTTTTTAGCATATTTTCCATATAATTATACCACAAAATGCAAAAAAGAGCAAGGCAAAAGAATGGTATTTATTGCCTTGCTCTAACTATAAAAAATTTATTATTTATATTGTGAAAATTCTTTTATATTATTGGTATTTTCATTGTTTTGCGTGTTATTTTGCGGCGGTGTTATAGGCGCTTTTTGTGTGTTCACAGGTGGGCTAACGCCTAGGTTTTCAACATAATAGGTGCCTGTTCTGTAACCTAGCGCTGCTAAAGTTTGGTAATATTGGTTTTGGTTTACGTTAAAGCCTTTTAAATTATTGCCGTTAAATTCCCAAATTTCGCCGTTTCTTTTTAATATAAGCGTTATATTCCTACCGCTTAGGTGTTGAAAAACGCTGTGTGAAACGAAGTTTGAATCGCCGGGGGCGTTATAGTTAATTACAGCGCCCTCTTGCGCTAAAATTATGCTTTGTGTTACGCCGTTCCAGCCCTCTTGCGCGCGCGCGTGTGCATCATCTTGCGCATAAACAGTGCTATGCAATGAAAACACACCAATAAGAAATGCCACTGCAATAATTGTTAAATGTTTTTTTGAATTTGTATTGTTTTTCATAAATAATGCTCCTTTCAGTGCATAAATAGCAAAAATAAAAATCACAAATGTGTATAAATAAAGCAATAACAAAATTTAGTAAATTTATTATACATTTGTTATTAATTTATATTTATAGTGATATTAATGCAAGTATTTATGCGTGTTTTTGTTAAATTTTACACAAAAAGATATATTAAGATTTTTGTGTTTTAACATTTTAACGGCACTATTATTGTTTGTAATAATCAAGAAAATATTAAGTTTATATATTCCGTTTTTAACTTAATATACCAATAAAAACAATATAGCTGCAATGAATATCATTACAGCTATATATAATAGAAGATATGAATAACTTGTAGTTATAACGCTAATTATTTTAAGCAAAACAAAGTTAGTAATTTGTTTTTTAGGTGGTTATTAATTTTCAAAATTAGCTTCGTTGATACGCCCTACTTTTCAGCGTGAAAAGTAGCA
>CAYJGM010000040.1:0-19459 GCA_964369495.1 uncultured Bacteroides sp.
CTGCGTGTTTGCTCGCATGGCGGCAAGGGAATATTGTAAACAAACTGCACCCGGAGATACTAGCGTGGAATTCTTTTCGGACACGGGTTCAACTCCCGTCATCTCCACCAGCAACGTGACGTTGCATCCAATTGGCACCGAGTAAATCTCGGTGCCTTTTTATTTTTATTTATATTATAAGTAATTTCTTTTGGATAGTAATGATGACAAAAAATTCTCTTTTATGAGAGCACTTTTTGATATCGCTAAGCTCGAGCAAACAGAAAAAACAGAAAAAAACAGAAAGCAATTGAATGTGATGCCCATGGCATGGCGCTCAATTGCTTGCAAACTAACATATAAAAATATAAAACAAAGCTTTCTTTAGCTTCAAATATTAGTGGTTATTTTTTTGCTATTCGCATTTGTATATCATTTGTTTTTTATATTTTGTGTTTTCGCTTTTTGGTAAAATCTGGCATTATTATTGACTTTTTCGACAAATTTCGATATAATTATACAAAGTAATTGTTATTTATGTCGTACGAGTTACTTTTTTGTTATGCTCACATTTATTATAATTTACTTAAATTTTACTTTTAAAGCATTTATAGGAGGGCACGTTTAATGAAAAAATTGTTGAGCATTTTAACCGCTATTTTTATGTTGATATTACTGTTACCAATTACTACAGTATATGTTACCGAAGTGGATAACGCAGCCCAAAGCGAAGAAGAACCTACAAGCAATGAAATCAGAGAATTTGATTTTAGCCAGCCTATCAAAGTTGGCTATTATTCGAATTTAACTCACCTTGTTAATGATTTAGACAGTTTAAACAACAAAGGGTATGGATATGAAGTTCTTCAAAAAATCACAGAAATTAGCGACCTTGAATTTGAATATGTTGAAATTCAAGGGGATTTAATTGACGCACTTAATAGCGGAGTAGTTGATATTGCCGGCCTTAACATAAAAACTGATGAAAGACAAGAAAATCTTTTATTTTCTTTATACCCATTAACAAAAGCATATTCAGGTTTGGTAAGTAAAAACTTTAATATCTCTTATTCAGATTTTTCACAAATCGACGGTAAAACAGTGGCAACTTATCCAGATAACTACGCACAAAATAATTTCGATAAGATTTGCGATGATTATGGTATATCTGTTGAATATGTTTATGGTGATATGCACAACTATACTGAACTTGAAGCCGATCTTTACCTTGCATATTCAGGCAACCGTGAATTTACAGATTATAACAATATTCTTAATGTAGGCATTAATAACCTGTATTTAGCTACAAGCTATGAAAATTCAGAACTTATGGATACAATAAATGATATTTATTATCAACTTATCATAACCGAAGGCAACTATTTCATGGAACTTGAGGAAAAATATCTTTCCGAAAATATAGAGATTAACCACCGCGGTTTAACTATAGATGAAATTGAAACATTACGAAAGCGGCCGCTTGAGGTTGGTTATATAACAGGATACTCGCCTATTTCTTATACAAATGATTTGGGTGAACCGGATGGTGCTTTGGTTAATGTTTTAAATAATTTTTCCGAACGCTACGGCTTTCTGATAAATTATCACCCATATAATCTTAACGACCCACCTGAAGAAAATGACAATTTTGATATCCTTTTAACGCTTTACGGTAAAGATGGCAATGATTTGGAAAATTATGTAACTACCGAAGCATTTTATAATATTCCCATGTATGCAGTGGTTGATTTAGATAGCATGGGAACTACAGATAAAACAGAAATAATGGCATCATCCCCTAAAATCGGATTACTCCCCTATCAAGTAATAGATTTCACCCATTTTATTGCCGCCTATCCCGATACAGAACTAATTTATTACACTGTTTGGCATGAACTACTAGATGACCTTATCACCGATGAGATTGACATGCTTTTTTGCACCGAAACTGCCACAACATATGTTGAGTTATATTTTGATAATGAAAACATTTTTACAATTCACACCGATACTGTTGCACCCATGAAATTATTTATCAATAATGATATTGCAGAAGAATATGTTCCTATTTTCAATATTATTATCGATAGATATTCAGATACAGAGTACGCTGCAATACTAGAAACAAATGCAAATAAAGATTTGCCAAGCGATGAAACAAGTTTTTTAGAATTCCTAGCTATGAACTGGTATTATTTTGTGTTATTAGCATTTATCATTATAGGGTGTTTTATTGCACTATATTACAGAGGGCAAATTTCAAAAAGAGAAGCATTGCTTAAATCTTACAACACAGATCCGGTTACAGGGCTTATGTCGATAAACAAATTTAGGGCAACTTTAGATGATGTCATCAGCAAAGCCAAACCTAATGAATATGAACTTATATCTTTTGATATTGATATGTTTAAAACCATTAATACCCATTTTAGTTCCGACAGAGGCACAACTATTATCAAAGCTATTTCCAATGCGCTGAAAATAGCTTTCGAGGGAACGAACGCGATAATAAGCCGAAGAATGGCAGACCAATTTCTTATATTTAGACGCATAAACGACGGCGATTCTATTCGGCACATATATAAAAACTCCATATTGCCTGCAATAGAAGATAATATTAACACTAAATACAAAGTTTCACTTTCATTTGGCAGTGCTATTGCAAATAATGTTACCGTAACCACATTGATAGGACAAGCCGACAATGCAAGGTTAGCGGGAAAACCAACACACTCCACAACATTTATTACCTTTGATGATAAGATGCGCAAACATTATGAAAACAAAGTCAACATAACTTTCCGTATGGAGCAGGCACTAAAAGATCGCGAGTTTACGGTTGAATATCAGCCGAAAATTGATTTTACCACATTACAACTTGGTGGCGCTGAAGCGTTAGTACGTTGGACACCGCGTCTCGGAGAAAAAATGTATCCCGATGATTTTATACCAATATTTGAAGCTAACGGATTTATATCATATTTAGATTTATATGTGCTGGATAAAGTTTGTAAACACATAAAAACAAACTGCAATAAAATAGAAATACCTCGTATTGCAGTAAACTTGTCTGCACATACAGTGCTTGCCGAAAACATAGTAAGTCGTGTGTCTGATATTCTCTCAATTCATGACATTAGCCCCCAAAGAATAGAACTTGAGTTGACAGAAAGTGCCGTAGAGGCAAACACCGATAAATTCCTAGCTACTGTTAAACAGTTTAAGAAACTTGGATTTGCTATCTCAATTGATGACTTTGGCGCAGGTGTTTCCTCGCTTAATAGGCTGTCGGCAGTTGAAGCAGATGTGCTAAAACTTGACAAGGCATTTTTCGATCTTAAAGATCAAGGCTCGAACAGCACTATCGTTGTAGCAGATGTTATTAACATGGCAAAACACCTTAAAATGAAAGTTGTTGCCGAGGGCGTTGAAACCGCTGCACAAGCGCTATGGTTGCAAAGTATAGGCTGTGATTATGCACAAGGATACTATTTTGCTAAACCTATGAGCGAAAATGATTTTATAAATCTGATAAGAGAGAAAAAGCAATATAAGATAAGTTTAACTTCATCTTTTTCCCTCTAAATATACTTAATGCAATAATTTGAAAGAATATATTTTTTCATGTTTGCTACAAAAAACACCTATTTGCCTACCCTCGAATAAACATCCAAGAATTGGAAATATTCGAGATATAACAGCCAAATAGGTGTATTTTATTATATTTTTTAAAGTATTTATTTTTTATAACCACGCAAAATATTTTTATAGTATAGTAATGCTTTCATGGCTTTCAGGTTTTGCAAAATAATAACCTTGCGAGTAGTTAATTTTTTCTTTTTCTATAATGTTTTGAATTTTACAATCTTCTACAAATTCTGCAACTGTCTCAGAGCCTATCAAATTTGCAATATAACAAATAGAACTTAATATTATTTTACTATCGTTATTCGTAGGCAATGTGCTGATAATATCACCATCAATTTTTATAATATCCGGTTTTAGTGAGATTATCGAGCTGTATGTTGCATAGCCTACACCGAAATCATCAACAGCAATAAGGCAGCCTATTTCTCTGGCATCTATTAAAAAATCAAATAATTCCTTGTCTTTACTGTAATTTTCTGATTCAACAAACTCGATTATAACTTTTTTGGGAGTAGGATGAAGTTTCAATCTTTCTAATAGCCATTCTCTGAAAGCTACTGTTTGAATATCGTACAAAGAAAGGTTTATGCTAAGCATACTTTCTTTTCCCTCAAATATTTTTAAGGCTTTATCTATTGTAATCTTACTAAGCGATAGATACATTTTTAGCTTTTTTGATGCATCTAGGAAAAAGCCCGGAGGATAAATTTTTCCGTTTTCGTCTATCACTCTCATCAAAGCTTCGTATTTATTTATAACGCGGGAATTGTTATCATATATTCCTTGAAAAAACGGAACAACTCTATCATTTTCAATAGCGTTGGTCAACAATTCTAAAATTGTTACAAGTTCTTCACGTTCGCTGGCAAGTTTCTCTTTTTCATTTGTTACTACAATAAAATTATTTTGCAAATCGCTGTTTGCATAATATGCGCTTAAACAGCGGTTTACAAGGTCATCCCCAAATGCAATTGCAAAGCGAGAAACCCCACTAAGCCCTGTTTGTTGCCCTCTGATAAGTTCATATTGTTGATGGTTAGTTTTCATTAAATTATAAAAATCATCATCACTTATATCGTCATTAGCAACAGCCATAAAAGTTTTATATGAATGAATATATACATGAATTATTTTATCTAACCCCATCTGAACATAAGCCATATTGCCCATCGCTAATATTTCAGTGCTGGTATTGTAGTATTGATTTTCATCAAAGCTAGCCATCATCATGTCGGCATTTACAACTTCTGTCATACATATTTTATTAAACTTATATATCTCGTTATCAATCAAAAATTGCTCATAACTTTTTATGTTAAATCTAATATCCATCTTCGGATTTAAATTGTGTGAATCTTTCATAATAATACTACTCCTTAATATTATGTAAACACTTGTTTAACTATTATTAATAAATCTTTTTCACCGGATATCAAGAGTTTAACAATCATCGTAAATAAATATACTGATAAATTATTTATGTAAAATTCAATACATTTAAAAGTTATTTTTAACCAGCAAAAACAATAATTAACCAAAAAATGTATATCGCGTTTATAGTAATTATACATAATTTCTACACACTTTACAATAGTAAAATTAATTTAATGTAGCAATGGCGGTTAGCTAGCTTAAACCATCATTTTTTTTGAGTATATTTACCATATTTTCAGCCGAAAATGAACTTTAATGAACTTATATATTTTATTATTATTTTCATATGATGAAAATTGACAAAGAATATCAGCTATGATATCATAAATTTCGATAATACAATTGAAAAGGTGCGTACTATAAATGAAAACTAAATCAGTATTGCTGTTTACTTTAATAATTGTTTTATTTTTATCTTGTTTTCTTTTTGCAATGAACCCTCTAATTTGGAATTCCGGTGAATTTGCAAAAATGCAAGATATTACATCCGATGATTTATTAATTGAAATCACATCAAACAACAGCGTTATAATTGAAAATTCAATAGAATTAAACGGTATGCAATACAGTTGGATAACATACAACATTATTGATAACGTTTATTTAATCAATGATGAAATATTGCCATCTGTTGAAAACAAAATTATAGAAATACATTACCAAGATATTACTGACATATCCTTTATTAGTGTAATTTTATACGATGATGTTTTATATTACAGCGACAGATTTACAATGGATAAAAGTGGAAATTTACGCATAATTCAAACTACATCAAAAGAAATTCAAAACGAAAATTACAGCCGAAATATCAACGATATTGTTTCATTTGCTTATCTTATTTTCTTATTGGTTGGTGTAATATTATACTACATAACTATACAAAAATACCGTTGGGTAGTTCTTTTAATTTTAAGTATACTTTTTTATTTGTTTTCAAATATATATCATATTTTTATACTGTTAATTTCAAGTTTAATTATATTTATTTGCGCTAATTATATATCAGATATTAATTTAAAGTTTAAAAAACTATCAGCTAATATAACCGATAAAACTATTAAAACAAAAATGAAAAGCGATATGCAAAAACAATCACGAAGATATTTTTACTTTGCATTTTCATGCGTTTTAATTGTTATTGCAATATTAAGATACAGCACTTTCGCACAAAATAATATCAATAATATTTTTGGGGTTAATTTTGATTTTATCGATTTTGTGGCCCCTTTAGGATTATCCTTTTATACTTTTATACTTTTAGGTTATTTATTTGATGTTTATAGGGGTAAGTATATTGCTCAATCAAACTATTTAAAATTTCTATTGTTTGTTTCTTTCTTCCCGCATATATCGCAAGGGCCTATATCAAGATATAACGATTTATCTACCGAGCTTTATGTTGGTAAAAATTTTAATTATAAAAACATCTGCTTTGCAATGCAAAGAATTTTATGGGGGTTTTTTATTAAACTGATATTAGCAGATAGGCTTGCTGTTTTTACCGGTGAAATATTTGCAAATTATCAATTGTACGGCTCATTAATGCTTATATTAGCCACATTTGCTTTTTCTATACAAATATACACAGATTTTTACAGCAGCATGGAAATTGCAATCGGTTCGGCACAGTTGTTTGGCATTAAATTAAGCGAAAACTTTATGCGTCCTTACTTTTCGAAAACTATGCCGGAATTTTGGAGGCGTTGGCATATTACGCTTGGAACTTGGTTCAAAGATTATGTTTTTTATCCCATCTTTATTAGTAAAAACATGTTAAAGTTTAATATTTTTGCAAGAAAAAAATACAACAACTATATTGCAATGGTTTTAACTGCAATACCTCCTATATTTTGCGTGTGGCTCTTAACAGGATTTTGGCATGGAGCAGCATGGTCGTTTATAGCTTGGGGGGGGTATCATGGTTTATTAATAATATTAGGTGTTGCGCTTACACCACCATACCAAAAATTTCTAAACAAATTAAAAATTAACACAAATACTGTTTTATACAAGTTCATTCAAATGGTAAAAGTTTTTATTTTGTGTTCAATTGGCAGAGTGTTTTTTGTTACAAATTCTTTAAGCAAATCGCTTGATATTTTCAAAATTATATTTAACGCAAACAGTAAAAATTTGCAGTTTAATTTTTCAGCGGTTAAGCTTAGCATACTAGATTTAATAGTAATTTTAATTTCAATTTTGGCATTGCTAACGGTTAGTATTATTAAAGAAAACAACAAAAGTGTCAGAGCAGAAATTTCAAAAGCCAATATTGTTTTTAGATGGATAATCTGGTATTTATTAATTATTTCTGTAATTATTTTGGGAATGTATGGCATTGGTTCAACGCCCAGTTTTATTTACGAAGCTTTTTAGGAGAGAAAAGTGAAAGCTAAACTTATTGTTACAACAAAAATTATATTATTTTGTGTTATTTTAATGCTACTTCTTAGCCTTATTACCTTTGTTTCAAAACAATTTACTACAAAAAGGAATATTTTATTCTATAATAGTTTTGAAGAAAATTCTATTGATATTGCTTTTATTGGTAGCAGTACAACTTACAGGTATTACGATGTGTTATCAATTTGGGATGAATACAATATTACCTCACTTACATACACAAGCATGTCTATGCCTTTTAGTTTTAATACCGGTATGATAGAAATAATACAGCAAACACAATCGCCCGAAATTTATGTTTTTGAACTTAGAAATATTTTAGAAGATGAATTTGACATAAAATATTTGGCATCGCAAAGGGATGTTTCTAATAAACATGATTATACTTTTGCATCATATTTAATTACAAACCCCTTTAACAAAGTAAAACAAATTTATTCTCAAGAGTATTATTCGAACGAGGCTTATATTTATGCGCTTGAATTTCCAGCAACTCATAGCCGTTTTTCAAGCGAAATCTATCAACATTTTGTGTATCACCCATCTTATTTAAATGTAAATTTTCTTGGAAATGAAAACATAATCTATAGATTTTGGAGTTTACAGAATATTCATGATAATTTTGAATTTTTAACAGATTACGAATATACTTTATCACAAGAAACTCAAAATAACTTAACACAACTTTTCGATTATTGCGACGAAAATAATATTAATGCTTTTTTTACATTTACGCCTTATGTAAACGCACGTAACACTCAGGATGTTTACATTCGAAATGCTATATCTGATTTTGTTATTCAACACGGCTACCCCATGAAAGATTTTATGGCTGATTTCGATGAAATTGGATTAGAACCTATTACTGATTTTTATGACGATATGCATGTTAATGCAATAGGTGCAAAAAAATACTCGCTTTATGCTATAGATTATTTTCTACAAGCATACACAATAACGCCGCAATACTCAAACAGCACCATCGAACTTTGGCAAAATGAACATAAAAAATGGCTTGAATACAGTAATTATCAACTACCAAAATTAATTGATAGAATAGAGTTATGGAAGTTTATTGGATATGAATAAAGATAGAACAATATTACATTGCATAAAAAACAATTCGGTAAGCAATCCAAATAAATTGGCTATTGCATCTACTAAGCAGGAACTAAACTACCAACAATATTGGAATAAAATATGTGCAGCTGCTAGTTTTTTAAAAAGCAAAGGCATAAAGAAAAACGAACATATAATTGTAAAAGCTGCCCAAAATATTGATTTTTTGATAGTTTGCCATGCGGTTCAGCTTAGTGGCGGAATTTGTGTGCCTGTTGAAAGAAGCCTTAACGGTGCAAGGCTTAGTGAATTATTAAACATTATTGGCTGCAAAAAATGTTTTTCCGACATCATGGTAGATGGGATAAAAACCTTTGATTTAAAAGACGCTGTAAATTACAAAAATTGCATGCAAAATTGGAAAATGCCCAAAGAAAAAGATGTTTCAATGGTGTTGTTTACAACGGGCACTACAGGAAAATCTAAGGGCATAGTATTAAACTATCTTTCAGAATATGCGGTTGCACAAAATGTTTTGTTTGGTGTTAATATGAAAGCAGATAATATAGAGCTTATACCAATGCCCATGAACCACTCTTTTAGTTTAAGAAGATATTTTGCTAATATGCTAAATTGCAGCAGCGTTATTATTACAGATGGTGTGGTTTTTGCTAAGATTTTTTTTGAACTTGTTGAAAAATATAAAGCCACTTCAATGGCAATGGCACCTGCTGCTATGAACATTCTTTTACAGCTATCTAAAGATAAAATTGCAAATTATAATTTTCAATTAGATTATATACAATTTGGCACGGCCCCTATAAGCCAGGCCGAAAAAGATAAGTTAATTGAATTACTTCCGGATGTAAGATTATACAATATTTATGGCTCTACCGAATATGGATGTGCTTGTTGTTTAAACTTTAATTCTAACGATAATAAATCATATTGTATAGGGTATCCAACTAAGAATTCCAAGCTAAAAATAGTTGATGAAAATTTTAATGAAATCACAGATCACTCACATGAGCGCCCCGGGTATTTATCATGGTCGGGAAGTATGGGCATGAACGGATTTTTTAAAGACGAAGAACTTACAAAAAAAAATGTTGTTAACGGATACCTTAAAACTAATGATTTAGGATATATAGATAATCATGGCTTGGTTTATATGTTAGGCAGAGCCGACGACGTAATAATATCCGGTGGAAACAAAATATCACCTACCGAAGTTGAGGAAGTTGCCCGTAAATTCCCCGGAATAATTGACTGCATTTGTAAAAAGGAAAATGATATTTTTTTAGAATATATACCTGTGCTGTATATTGTGGCGGATAGTTCTTTAAATCTTAATAAGTTAAATGAACATTTAGCCGAGTTTCTTGAGGATTTTAAAAGGCCGAAACACATTAAATTCACAAGCAGTATACCAAGAACTTACAATAATAAAATTGACAGAAACAAAAACTTATAAAAAGGAATGTACAATGAAAGAAAAAATATTCAATATTCTTCAAAATATAAAACCCGGCATTGATTATAAAAATGAAACTATGTTAGTAGACTCAAGAATACTTGATTCATTATCGATTATTGCACTTGTAGGTGAACTTTGTTGTGAATTCGAAATTGAAATAGATGTAATGGATTTAACCCCTGATAATTTTAATTCTGTAGATGCGATTGTAAATTTAGTTGTTAAATTAAAAGATTGAATTTTTAAAATTTATTTATACTGTTTTTTGAGGTGAGGCAATGATATCTAAAAAAAATAATTATATCAACCTACTTATCGGCCCTATGTTGTTTTTTTTGTGTATATATTTGTTGCCTGAAAAAACATTTAATTCCTTTGAGATAAAAGCCGCAATTGGCACTGCTTGCTGGATGTCGTTTTGGTGGATAAGCTCTTGCATTTCATATGCAGTTACAGCTTTTTTACCGATTGTGATTAATGCAATTTTTAGTATAGTTAATATGAATAGCCTGCTTTCAAATTATGCCTCGGAAATTTTTATACTATTGCTGGGCGCAAGCCTTTTAACCGTTTCATGGGAAACTACCGGAGTTGATAAAAGAATAGCCTACAATTTTCTTGCATTAATCGGCACATCCATAACTTCTCAAATAACATTTTGGTTTTTTCTTACCGTTATAATGTCGTCTGTTTTACCAAATTCGGTTGTATGTATTACGGTAACACCTATAGCTGTAAGTATGCTTAAACATGTTGGAATAACTGATTTTAAAACAAACCCCGTATCGGCAGTTATACTATTAACTATAGCTTGGGGTTCGGGGCTTGGCGGCCTTGCAAGCCCTCTTGGCGGTGCAATGAACCTGGTTATTATAGATTATATTGAAACGCATATGAACAGCGAATTTCTATATATTGATTGGGTTGTAAAATTTTTGCCCATTATGGTTGTACTTATTATTTCAAATTTAATTTTTTTACAAATAATTAAACCAAAAAAAGTAAAAATAAACGGTACAAAGGAATACTTTTCACAAGAACTTAAAAAATTAGGCAAACTAAAAAAAGAAGAAGGCATAATATTTGCATTATTCATTATAGCAACTACCCTTTCCTTTTCACGTTCATTTTATGCCGATTTGCTGCCCAATTTAAAACCCGCTTATATTTTTATAATATGTGGTTTAACTACATTTTTAGTTAATAACGAAAATAAAACAAGGCTTATAAAATGGAGTGATGCACAAAAAAAGATTAACTGGGAACTTATATTTATTTTTTCCGGTGGCCTTGCTTTGGGAACCTTGATAAACGATAGCAATGCTGCCGCAACGTTAGGAGAATTAATAGCATCGTTTGGTATTGTAAATGATACTATGCTTATACTGTTAATTTTAATATTTACCATCGTTTTGTCAGACTTTACAAGCAATACAGCAACGGCCGCTGTTGCAATTCCTATTGTGTTAAGCCTAACCACAGGTATGCATCTTAACCCCATTCCTTATATCTTTATTGCAAGTATTGGTGTAAACTTATCTTACTGTATGCCCACATCAATAAGGGCTATACCGGTGGGTTTTGGGTTAAGCACAAAATATATGTTTAAGCATGGGTTAAAATTAACGCTGATAGTGATAATTTTAATGACAATTACCTCATGGTTGCTGTTAAATTACTGGCCTTATTTTATTAAAGCAAGCTAAAATGTGCATCAAAATACATTTATATCCCCCCTTGTTATTAGGGGGGATATTTATTGCATAAACAATATTTTTTTACTTTATCTATTGACAAATAATTATTTTGATATTATAATGATATCAAAATAATTATCATAAATATGAAAAGAGGATTTATTATGAAAGAAATCGTATTAAATGCGAAAAACGGGCTTGCAGTTTTATTTGCAATTATTTTTGGTTATATTGCCGCAATTGCAATTATCATTATGTGTTTTAATGGATTTTTCGGCGTAGCAACCGGTATATTATTAATAATTTCTATGCTATATGTTTTTTTTGCATGGATATTAATACTTGGCATAAAAATATTAAACCCTCAAGAGGCATTGACATTAACACTTTTCGGTAAATATGTTGGCACACTAAAAAGCGAAGGCATATTTTTTGTAAACCCTTTTTGTGCGGCGGTAAACCCTGCAAGCAACACAAAACTTCGCCAAAGTGGCGATGTTGTAACACGCAACAATGCACTTGCAAGGGCAAATAGCGCAAACGATATTGATTTGAACATGTCATTTTCTAAAAAAATATCACTTAAAGAAATGACACTAAGCAATAATCGCCAAAAAATAAATGATTTTCTGGGCAACCCTGTTGAAATTTCAATTGCGGTTATTTGGCGCATTACAGATACAGCAAAAGCCGTTTTTGATGTTGATAATTACAAGGAATTTTTATCATTACAATGCGATGCCTCGCTTCGCAATGTTGTGCGCCTTTATCCGTATGATGTTGCACAAGGCGTTGATACCACCGGCGATGGCTCACCCGATGAGGGCTCGCTTAGGGGTTCTAGCGATATTGTAGCACAGCGTATTAAAGAGGAAATACAAAAAAAAGTAAACGTTGCGGGCATAGAAATAATCGAAACAAAAATAACATATCTTGCTTATGCACAAGAAATTGCAGCTGCAATGTTGCAACGCCAACAAGCGGCAGCTTTAATTGATGCAAAGAAATTAATTGTAGATGGCGCTGTTGGCATGGTTGAAATGGCACTTGAACGCCTTGAGCAAAACGATAGTATTCAACTTGATGAAGAGCGCAAAGCTGCTATGGTAAGTAATTTACTTGTTGTTTTATGCGCAAACAAAGATTCACAACCTGTTGTAAATACAGGTAGCTTGTACTAATATGTCGGATAACAATAAAAAACAAATTCCGCTTCGCCTATCACCACAGCTTTACAAAGCGCTTAGCGCTTGGGCATCAGATGATTTTAGAAGTGTGAATGGTCAAATTGAATATTTGCTTACACAATGTGTAAAACAGCGTATAAAAAGCGGAAAATATGTGCCCAATGATTTAGAAGATGATTTTATACCCGATATTGATTAACTATTAAAATATTTTAACAATAACATATATTTTATAATATAATTTAAAATTGCTTTATATTATAGATAAACAAAAAACGCAGGAGATGGTGAGGCATCACTTCCTGCGTTTTTTATATAAAATTTAATTTATTTAAGCGAAGTTTTTGTTCGTGTTATCATTATTTAATCAGACAATTGTTTTTTTAATATAGCTAAAATTTTTCGTTCTTTTCGCGATATTTGCACCTGAGTTGTATTCATAATTTTCGCTGTTTCGCTTTGTGTTTTATTTTTAAAAAAGCGCAAATAAATTAAAATTCTATCATCTTTTGCAAGCTTTGAAAGTGCTGTTTTTAGGCTAATTAAATCAGAGATATTCTCCTCGTGGCCAAGCTGAGGTATATCAAATTCTCTGTTATTTTCATCGTCTGTTACAGGTGTTAAAGAAATTGCTGGCAAGCAAGCGTCCATTGCTTGTGCTATTTGCTCTTTGCTAACTTCAAGGCGCGCTGCAAGCTGGCTAACCGTTGGCTCATGCCCTGTGGTTTTTAACAAAAATTCTCTTGTTGCTGTTATTTTAATGCCCAGCTCTTTTATAGAACGGCTTACTTTAACGCTTCCGCCATCGCGAAACAGTTTTTTAATTTCGCCTAAAATAACAGGTACGGCATAAGTTGAAAAACAAAGCCCTCGTGTTTCGTCGAAACCGTCGTATGCTTTAACAATTCCCATGCACCCCGCCGCAAATAAATCATCATATTCTATTCCCCTGCCTTTAAATCTTCCCGCACAAGAGTGAACAAGCCCTAAATTATTCTCAATAAATTCTGCACGTGGCCCTAATACTACAGGCATTTTACACCTCCTTTTTTAGCGGTGTTTTACAAAAAAATGTAAAAACCGCTAAAATATATGTAGCAAGTTAAATAATAAGGCTATTTGCAGAGTTTTTTCATAAGCGTTACATTTGTGCCTTTACCTAAAACAGAGCGCACTTTTACTTTATCCATATAGCTTTCCATAACGCTAAATCCAAGCCCTGCACGCTCTTCGCCGCCTGTGGTGTATAAAGGCTGCATAGCGGTTTTAATGTCATTTATTCCACACCCCTTGTCTTTAATACTAACGGAAAAGCTATTATCATCGTATAAATTTGCGGTTATGGTAATTAAACCTTGCGTGTTTTTATACGCGTGAACAATGCAGTTTGTAACGGCCTCTGAAACGGCTGTTTTGATGTCTGCAATTTCATCTAATGTGGGATCCGCCTGTGTGGCAAAACATGCCACGGTATTGCGGGCAAAAGCTTCGTTTATACTGCGGCTTGGGAAAATAGTTTTCATAGTATTTATAATTTTCATGCTTTTTCTCCTTCTTTTGCTTGTATTCCTGCAAGATTTAGCATTTTTTTTGCCTCTTTGGGTGCGTTTTGCACAATTATTATTCCGCCACTTGCACTTAAAACTTTATGCCTGCCAAGTATTAGGCCAATTCCCGAAGAATCCATAAAGCTAACGCCGGAAAAATCCATAACCAGCACACTCGGCTGTGCGCCAGCAATGCACTCATCTATTTGCATACGCAAAATTTGTGCCGAATGGTGATCTATTTCACCTGTCAGCATGGCTGTTACCTTATCTTGTTCGTTTTTTAATATTACCCCTGCCATAAATTGCTCCTTTATAAAAAAAATACATACAGAATATGAGAATATCATATACTGTATGTATTGAAATATATGTCGAATAATCGACACGTTTTATTAAATTTTTATATAACTTTTTTAATTATATACACCCTTGCCTCGCTTGCTGTGTAAAGGCTGCCGCATATTACAATAGCTTTATCTTCTTTTTTTGCCTTTAGCAAAGCTTCGTCTATTGCGCTTTTAATATTATTATACGGCGTTGCTTTTATTTGTGCTTTGCTAAAATATTTTGCTAATATTTGTGCGTTTAATGCCCGTGGTGAATTTGGTGTTACCGTGTAAATTTCGCCAAAAAAAGGCGAAAGCACTTTGATAATTTGCTTAATATCCTTACGTTTTAATGTGCCTATAACGCCAATAGGTTTATTAATATTTGCACTTTCAAGTGTGCTAACAAGCGCCTTTGCACCACTAATATTATGCGCACCATCTATAATTAAAAGTGGTTTTTTACTTAAAATTTCAATTCTTGCGGCAAAACGCGCTTTTTTTATTCCGTTTATAATATGTTCATCTTCAATATTAAAACTAGGCGTGGTGCTTTTTAGCTCTAGCGCGGCATAAATTGCAACGGCAGCATTATAAGCTTGGTGTTTACCTGCAAAAGGCACGCTAATTTTTTTGCCGCCATAATATATTTTTTCTTTTATCAAATTATTTGTAGTATTGCTATAAACTTTGGGTTTATCATGGCTTTTTATTTGCAACAAATTAACATTAGGTATAACTAATTTGCTGTTTTTTTCTTGCGTTATTTCTTTTATAGTGTTTAGCACTTGTTTTTGTTGTTTTGGGTAAGTTATAACGCTGCAATTATTTTTAATTATTCCGCATTTTTCACTTGCAATTTGTGTTAAATTTCTTCCCAAAAGTTCTGTATGGTCGCTGCTAATAGACATTATACATGCAACAAGAGTATTTTGCACCGCATTGCTGGAATCAAGCCTGCCACCTATTCCGGTTTCAAGGCAAACAATATCGCATTTTTGCTCGGCAAAATATAAAAGCGCCGCCGCCGTTACAATATCAAATGCTACGTAATTTTCTAATTTATCGGCAGCTTTTTTTACTTTGGTTAAAATTCTAGCGCAATCTTTTTTTGTTATCATTTTATTATTGCACCAAAAGCGCTCTTTAAAATCCAGCACATAAGGGCTTATAGTTGCCCCTGTTTTATAGCCGGCAGTTTGCAAAATGCTCATTAACATCATAACTGTGCTGCCTTTGCCGTTTGTGCCTGCAACGTGAACAAAATGAAGGTTTTTTTCAGGGTTTCCCAATAAATTAAGTAGGGCTTTTGTGTTTTCTATACCGGGGCTTTTTAACACTCTGGGAAGTGTAAAAACCCAGTTTAAAGCATCTTCGTATTGCATAACTACCTTTCGTGAATATATATTTTTTGCATATAATATTTTAAGTTTAACATATATAAAAACATAAAACAAGCAAAACCAATTTATTGTATTAAACATTAAAAAATATAGGGCGATGCCAACATCAAACCAAAACAATAAACCTGTTTTTGAATGATAAGGCATCGCCCCATTATTATATTATTATCAATTTTATATCCAATTTTAGTGTTAGTTATTAGCTATGCTTATATCCACATTTTGGGCAAACACCATCTTCATTTAAAGCAATGCCGCAAAGTGGGCAACGCTCTATATTATTTTGTGTTGTATATTCAGCGCTGGCAGCATTTACACCGCTTGTAAAAGTTAGTTTAACAATATTTAATTTATCTTTTAATAAATCATAAACCATCTTTATCATGCCCTCAACCGTCATGGTTTCTTTTGTTACCACCAAGCGACAATCCGGGTAAGCTGTTGCAAGCTGTGTTTTAAAAGCTTCGCCTTTCATTGTGTTTTGCGGTGTGCCATCTTTAACGCCTGTTTCTTCATAAACTTTAAGTATGGCGGGCAACAATGGGTCATCTTCACGTAAAATTAGTGCATGGTCAAAATTTTTCAAAACATCCCAAGCTGTTTTTTGTATTTCATTACATGGAAAAACCATGTTTACACCTGCGTTAATAGTGTCTTCAACTTCTATTGTTAATATGCCTGTATGTCCATGAAGATATTGTGCTTCACCTTTAAAACCATAAAATCTGTGTGCGTATTGGATATCTAATGTTGTAATGCTTCTCATAAGTAGCCTCCTTTTAATTTAAGCCTATGCTAATAATAATTTGTATTTCAAATTTTTTTTTGCTTAGGCAATTTGTTTTGTTAATGATATTATATCTCATTAAGTAATAATTGTCAATAGGTATTTTGTAACAAAATATCATTTATTATATTTATAAAATAACACTTAGTACACAAATATCTAATAATATTGTATTAAAATATTACATATTTTGTGCAAAGAAAAATTAATAATTTACTTTTAAAATATAATTGTATATTCATTAATAAAAAACATCGGCTGTTAATGCTACGCTTATGCATTGCATTAACAGCCGATGAATATTAAAATTATTTATTTTTTAAATAAAAATTAAGTGAAACTAACATTTAAAATATTTTATTACAAGTATTATAAAGTTAATTAGCAAGCTTATTTTCTAATCAGAAGCCAAAACCACAATATAATCTTGTTCGCCAAAAACAATTTTTTCACTTTTTATTGGGCTTGTAATTATTTCAAATGTATCGTCATATTGGCGTTTATAGCCAATTGCAATTTCATTTCGCTCTTTAACAATTTCAGTAACAGTGTAAAAATCAATTTCTTTGCCTAGTTTCACATAATTGCTTGCCTTGCGAAGGTAAATTTCAGAGCCTTCAGCGCGAAGTAATTCAGTGAAAACATTTGCTAAATCTCTATTTTCTGATATTTGTGTTAAAATTAAATTAATTATATTGCTGCCTACAACTAAATCGTTTACCCTTGCAACATTCGCCAATTTTTGGTTAATAGTGCTTTTCATTTCGCTTGTAATATTAAATATTTTGCCTTCTTTTTGTTCTATATCGCGTAGATGAATTAATTTTAAAAGTGTCATTGAATCGGAAACTTCTGTGTCGCAATCGTCTGCGCTAAGTAAAAGAACATGGTCTATGTTTTTACTCATAAGCTCGCTTAAATTGCTACGCTTATTTATATCGCACTCGATAGTTTCAACGCTAATATATTGCAATTTTTTATCAAAAACTTTGTGATCATCGCTTATTTCATCGTTTGCAATAATAATTTTCGAGCCTTTTTCAAAATAATTATCAAGTTCAACAACTATTTTTTCAAGCATATTATTAACGCCTAAAATAAGAATGCTTTCAGTATTTGAGAGTTCATTGCTCTCTCCTTTATATTCGCTTAAGTTGCCCAACTGTGGTGCATTTTCCGTGGGTTTTGCCATTCCGTCATCTTCAACAAGAAGAATATACAAATCGTTTGCTTGCATTATTTCATCATTATTAGGGTTTAAGTAAGCTTTGCCATCCCTTTTATAGCCGAAAACCGTGGAGTGAGAAAAACAATTTAAAACTTCACCAAAAGTTTTACCTGCAAGAGATGGAAAGCTTTCAAAATAAAGTTCATTGCCGCTGTAATCAAACAACTCTATAAGAACATTAGAAAGCCCGGGTTGGCGGCATGTTTGCGCTATAATTCTAGAGATAGCATCGGTTGTTTGAATTGCCTCAACTTTACCACCGCCTGCAATTTTTATAGCCTCGTAGTTCGCTTCATCGTCTACTGTTGCAACAATGTGTGCCTTCATATCATGTGCGCTCTCATCAAAACAATTATTAATTGCCAAAACAGATTTTGTTACAAGGAAATCGTCTTGCGCATTAATAATAATTGATTTGCAAGTTTCAATGCTGCATTGTTTTAACATGTGTGTATCATAAATACTGCCTGTTCTGCAAATAATTCTGGTAGTTTTTGTGTCTTCAAATTGTTTGCCAATAAGCGTTTCCATTTCCTCTTTGTCTTCATCGGCCAAAACAACAATGCTTGCATTTTTTTTGTTTAAATTCGCCAGTATTAGCTCGCTGATAATTGTGTAAATATTATCGTTAAACCCAAGAATAAGCGTATGATCTTTTTCAATTATTTTTGAATTACCTTTTTTAAGCGAGTTTAATTTTTCTTCAAAACCGGTTGTAATAATACCGATTAATATGCTGGTAATAAAAATGCCGCAAAGTGTTACAATGCTCATTAAAACAACAAACAAAACATTGCCTGTGTCGGCTGCTGTAATAGTTCCGGCATCAATAACGTGCATAACACTAATCCATATGTTATCGCCAACAGAGCCCATGCCTAACAAAAATGCAATAATTCCAACAATTACAATAATAATTGTTGTTGCCAAAAACAAAATACCAACAAGCGCCGCCGCACCTTTTGACATTAAATTATCAAAACGATACTTTAATAAGTCCCAAAATTTACTTTTCATGATTATACCACCTTTTTTATTTCTTTTTTTATGAAATCCCTTACACTAAATTTTATATTTGCGAAGTTTACTTAATTTATTATTGATTTTTTATAATCAATATATAGCCAAACATAAATCATCCCCCAAAGCAATAATCCGAATCCATCACCAACAAGTATTATCTGTCGTGTTTGGTTCGGATTATATAAATTTGGTGCGAAGGAAGGGACTTGAACCCTCACGATATAATCACACGCCCCTCAAACGTGCGCGTCTGCC
>CAYJGM010000041.1:0-19243 GCA_964369495.1 uncultured Bacteroides sp.
TATACACTTGCTGATAGTGGGTTAAAGTTATTTACCCAGCCGTCTGTTTGATCGAATAAAACTGTAAGTACATTTGGGTTTGTGCTTGTTTGATCTCCTGTTTGTTCATCACCTGTTGCTTGTTCATTCGATGATGCACACCCTGCCATTACAGACAGTGAAAGTGCCACGCAAATTATCAGTGCTAATGCCTTTTTCCATGTTAGATTTTTCATCTTTATCCTCCGTTTTTATATTAATAATCAATTAAGATTATTTATTACTTTTCAATTTTTAATATTGAAGCTTTTATCTATCTTATCAACTTAAACGTTAAAGTATAAAGTAAAAAAAAGTCGTTTTCCTTTGTGCTTTTTAATTTTGTATAATTAAATTAATACAAATTTATTATTAGTTTGAACTATTTTAGTTATTATGTAATGCGCTCGATAAATTTACTTTAACGTTGTAGTAATAGAATATCATCCCCAAAGCCTATTGTCAATAACATCAGCTTATATTCTACGTTTAACGCAAATAACTTGTTCACTATTTGTACATATTGCACAAGTAAGGCAACATACTTTTTTGTGGCTATCTCTCGCATATATTTTTAATGCAAGCCCGATAATTAAAAAAAAACAACTAAATAAGGCATTAAACACAAATAGTTTGCATTTAATACCTTATTATTCCTATTGTTTTTTATATGCCCTTGTTTGCTTTAAGGGCATATAACTGTTTTACAGCTTTCAACTTTTAATTATTACTTAATATTTGCTTAGCTAGTAAGAAAGCGAATTAACAACACTTTTAAAAGCCGTTTTTACTATGCGCTAATAACATCCAGCCAAGCCGATTTAATACGCATTATACGCACATTCAGTAGGCTTTGTTTATATCTTTCACGCTTGTACCTTTTAACAATTCGCCCTTAACCTCTACTGTTCGTGGGATATAGCTTTTTGGTTTCTCAACTGCCTCAATTAAAAGCTGTACTGTTTCATAGCCTATTTTTTCAGAATTTTGGCGCCATGTCATCAATTTTGGGCGAATAACTTGTGATAAACTCATACCGTCAAAACCGGCAACACTAATATCGTTTGGTATTTGCACTCCTCTTTTTTCAAATGCATTTAATCCACCAATAAATGCAAAATCATCTTGATAAAAAATAAATGTAGGCGGATTTTTCATATCTAATAGCTCGTATGTTATTTTCTCCGCAGATTTCGGGTCGTGATAAACACCTTCTTTAATATAATCTTCGTTTACTTCTATATCAAGTGTTTCGCATGTTTTATAAAAACTGGCAATACGTGTTTTTGTAACCATAGATTGCTCGCCATGTATAAACGCAAGTTTTGTGTGCCCCATAGAATGTGCGTACTCAACCATTTGCTTAATTGCATGCTCATTGTCAGAATTCACAGCACTGCAATTGCTATATTTATAGTCAACCGCAACAACAGGTACATCACTGTTTACTAAACTCATCAGTTTAGGATCATCAAAAAATTCAAGCACTAAAATGAAAACACCATCACAGCCATGAATTTTTGCATATTCTTCATAAGTTAGCGTATCATTACCAAATTTATCGCTAATAAACGTTACTGTATAGCCTTTTTCTCTCGCGTTAATTATAAAGCTGTTTAAAATAGATGCAAAAAATTCATGTGTTATTCCACTGCTTGTGCCGTCTTGCATAAGCACACCAAAATTATAAGAGCGGTTTGTTTTAAGCCTTACAGCGGCAGGGTTTTTGATATAGCCCAATTTTTTTGCAGCTTTTTTAACTTTATCTATTGTTGCCTTGCTTATATCCTTTTCATCTCTAAGTGCTTTACTAACGGCAGTTGCCGATATTCCACACTCTTTTGCTATTTCTTTTATCGTAACCATTCTGCCACCTCCTTTTTTACTGTAACGTTATAGTAAATTAAAAAAAATATATAATCAAAATATATTTTTATAAACTATATAAGTTTAGAATAACACATTTGGAATTTTTGTCAATACTGTAAAATAGATAAAACTCGGCACTAAATTTGTACCGAGTTTTCTTAATCATTATCTAAACTATAGCATCATGCATATAATATTATACATTTAATATAAATGTTTTTTATCGCTTTTTAATGCTAATTATCCGTCCGCAAGCTGAAAATTAAATTGTTGCATGCATTTATAAATCAAAAAAAATTACCAGTACATTTTCCAATCTTTCAAAAGCCTTGTCAAAGCCTCCATGTAAAAATAATCTCCCCATGTGTTGCATTCATTCACACCACGGTCGGTGCATGTATTAAATTCGGAAGCCCTTGCATATGTTCCATATAAAATTATTCCGTTAGATTTTGCATATTCTTGCACACTGCATTTTTCAATTATTGCTTGTAAAATTTTCTTGGCTGTGTTTGTGTAATATTCCGCCTTTTCTTTGGGCAGATATTTGCTCATCTCAAGCATACCGCAAACGGCTATAACAGCGGCAGAGGAATCTCTTGGCTCGTTCGAACCATCATTAAAGGTAAAATCCCAATAGGGCACTAAATCGCTTGGCAAATTTTCGATAAAGAACTTTGTAACACGCTCGAAAAGCTCGATGTATTTTGCATCTTTCACATATTTATACGCAAGCGCAAAGCCATAAACACCCCATGCTTGCCCGCGCGCCCACGCTGAACCATCTTTATAGCCTTGGTGTGTTACACCTTTTAACGGCTCGCCTGTAATTGGATCAAAATAATACGTGTGGTAAGTTGAATTGTCCTCACGCACTATATACTTCATCGTGGTTTTGATGTGTTTTGTTGCTTTTTCGGCGTATTTTGCATCGCCTGTAACATCGCTTGCCCAATATAAAAGTGGCATGTTTAAAAGGCAATCTATAATTAAACGCCTGTGCTCCGGGTGGCCTATTGGCCCCCACGCTTGAAAAAATTCGCCATTTTCCATAAAGCGTGTAAGCAAATAATCTGCCGCTTTTATTGCCGCAGTTTTTGCAATTTCATCGCCTGTTAATTTATACGCAGCCACGCATGAAAGAGAGTATAAAAAACCCATGTCGTGGTTATCTATTTCATGCATTATATCTATGCGGTTATTAAAATTTTTAACATGCATAAGCGCTGCATTTTTATATTTTTCATCGCCTGTATGCTCAAAGCTTAGCCAAAATTCACCTGTGTAAAAACCGCTTGTCCAGCTTTCATTTTCACGTGGTGTATAAAAGCCGTTCTCGCTGTTATCTACCTGAAATTTGCCTTTAAATGCTTCTATATTTTTTAAAACTTGCATGCAGCCTGTATCAAGGGCTTTTTTTATTTGCTGTTCTTGCAAAGCAATGCTTTGTGTTGAATTATTAGCCATATTTTTCTCCTAATTTTTATAAATCAATCATTAACATATATGCTCATATCTGCAATAAAAACTCTGCGGCAACCATTTGTATGCCCGTTAAAAACGCAATATTTACCTGTTTTATCCCACACAACATGAGGGTCTACCCTATATTTTGCAGAAATTTTACTGCCCTCGTGTGCAACATTTATTCTTATAGGAACCGGCTTTTCAATATTATTATCAAAATCTATAACACGTATGGGAACTGTTCCATCGCCATATGCAATATCTTCATTAGCATATGCATCGGATATCATTATGTTTTTGCTTTTATGGAAACTTGGGTGCCCTGAACCTGGTACACTGTCTATTAATTTTTCAACATGCCTGCCTGTAAGTGATGCTTTGCAAAGTTTTAACCCTTTTAATTCAAGGTTTAAATTCATTGTTAAAAAACTGCTATCGGGATACCATGTTGTGTGATGCCCCTCTTTGCACCATTGTGATTCATCAACCGCAATTTCAAGCTCGCTTCCGTCTGCATTGCAGGTATAAACACAGTATAGCAGCGGTTTGTCGGGCGATGCGTTTAAATCAAATTTATCTTTATGTGTCATTGGTGCCCAGCGTGTTGAAAACATAATTTTCTCGCTATTTGGGCTCCATTTAGTATGAAACACATAACAAATTCCGTCTTTTAAATGGCTTAATTCCAATTCGCTATGTGTTTTTTCAAAAATTTCTTTTAAGCTTAAAATTAGTTTTGATGTACCGTCGGAAATATTAGTTACCCATATCCCATCATTTTCCGTAAACACATCATTAAGTGGAATTACACTCTCAGGCACAGTTGCACCGTAGCCATATTGTGTTTTTCCCATAGCGGCTAAATTAGAGCAAACGCCGTATTTTCCATTAGGCGAAACATGATAAATATCATGGCTTAAATTAGTTTTTTCACCTGTAAAAGGGTTTATTTTAACTGCAAATACTTTTTTGCTATGCATATCTACATCATTATAAATAAGCACTTCATCATTTTCGCCCCAATTTATATTTGCACCCATTTGATGTTGCCAGCCTTTTGTTTTGGCTATCGTTTTTTCTTCGCCATTTAACAAATTTATTAACACAACATCTGCCTCATCTCCAAATTGCGCCTCTTTATTCTCATATGGCATATTTAATACCGCAAGGTATTTACCCGAGGGGCTTATTGGAACTGTATCGAAAAAACGGTGAGTGTAACAGCCCTCATTGGGCGTTAAACACCATACGGGCACTAAGGGATTAAACTCTTCATATCTTTTAAACACATTATCAAAATTATACATTTTTTCACCTTTCAATTTTCATGTTTATTTGTTAAATACAATTGCGATATTACAAATCTCTGTCTAACACACACGGTGCTTCATATTCAATTAATAAATCACGCAACTCAACTTCTAACTTTTTTTGCAAATTATCATCAACAATCATGTTTTCTTGCAATGGATCTTTAATTAAATTATAAATTGGGTTTTCTTCTTTAGCATTATAATGTTTATGTGGAAAATACGGAATTTTTAATTGTGGTATGCCCTCTATATAAGGTAAAAAATTACCTGTTTTTGCACTTTCAAGCATTTCTTTGCTCAAAAAGCCTTCTCTTGTATCTGTGCAAAGTGTGTACATATAGGTTGGCTTTGTAATATCGGGTTGCTTACAATATGTAAATTCACCATTAAACATATTTATATCTTTGCCGTGATAGCCATAGAGTACTGCTTCTCTGTGCTTTTCCTGTTCAGTTTGCAAAATTGGCAACAATGTTTTGCCTTGCACTGTTTTTGGTGGCGCAATATGATGGAAATCTAATATTGTGGGCATAATATCAATTGCCGAGGCAAGAGCATTGCTTTGTGTTTTTTCACTGCTTTCACTACAAATACATAGCGGTATATTAACCAATTCTTTATAATCGAACATATAATTTTTTGCCCAATAGCCATGCTCGCCCAAAAGGTGCCCATGGTCGGTTGTTAAAATTAAAGCTGTATCTTTCCACATATCATGTTTATCAAATTTATCGAGTATTTTCCCAAGGTGATAATCTGCCATTGTTAAAACAGCGGCATATCTTTTTCGTATATGTGCTATACCCTCTGCGCCCTCTTTTTCGTAATCAACAGGGGCGTAATTCGGCCAATCAAAATGCAAACCTTGCCATGTATCATCATACATATCAAGATATTTTTGCGGGCAAACAAAAGGCTCATGTGGGTCGAAAAGTTCTAAATGAAGATGCCAATTATCCTCTTTATAATTGTTTTCAATAAAATTAACCGCATTGTTAATGCATTTAACGCTTGGGTATTGTTCTTCATCTTCTAAATTAGCAAACTCTCTATTAACCCAATATGCTCTGCGGTTTTTTCCGATAAACTCGGGTTTTTCCGGTTCTTTTACAAGGGCATGCCAAACATCGCCCTCTTGCCCACGTTCAAACTCCCATGAATCGAACGCTTGCACATAATTTAAGCCGCCACCCTCAAAATAATGATAGTGGTCGGTTATCATATGGGTATAAACGCCGTTTTGGCGCAATATCCTAGGAAGTGAGGCATCCCAAGGCTCAAGCGAACCCCATGGCGCTTCCAAAAAACATAATCTGCCTGTAAATAAATCTCTTCTTGCCGGCATACAGGGCATAGAGCCACAAAAATAATTATTAAATTTTGTGCCCTTTGCAAATATTCTATCTAAATTAGGTGTTTTAATAAAACTATTTTGATAAGCATTTAAATAATGTTTGTTTAATGAATCCATTAAAATAAAAACAGTTTTCATATTAATCTCCATTCTGTGCAAATCGCAAATAGTTTTGAATAATCTCCGTACAAAACAGAGAATAATTGGCATATGCCAAGCAACGCTATTTGCCTTTTTTATGAAAATAAAATTGCGGCTTTCACTTAAAACAATAAAGTAAATTTATAATTTTAAGTGAAAGCAATTATTCATATTTTATTTATCTAATAAATCAAACTGTAAATATTCTATTGTATCGTTAGAATTTACCGCCCATGTGCAAAGTTTGCTATACAGCTGTTGTTTAACTTTATCATATTGTTTTATATTTGCCAAGTTTTTTGTTTCAAATGGGTCGTTTTCCAAATCAAAAAGTTCGGTGTATTTGCTTGCATCATATACCAGTTTAAAGCCATTATCCACAATCATTCTTCTAATTGAGCCGGGGCCTCTGTTTCCGCAATAACAGCCATAAACCGCCTCTTGCGTATAATCTTCGCCGTTTAAAAGTGTGCTTGCCAAGCTTTGTGCTTCAAATTCTTTTTGTGTTTTTATATTTAATAAATCTAAAATTGTGGGCACAAAATTTAAATGTGATATTTGCTTATTGTAATTTGCTTTTTTAATATCGTTTGCATAAAATAAAGCCGGCACCCTTACGGAAGCTTCGTACATCTCCATTTTTTGGAACATATTGTGTTCCAAAAGCTGCTCACCGTGATCGGTTGTAAAAACAAGCAAAGTGTTTTCCCATTGCCCGCTGTTTTTAAGTGCGTCAACAATTCTGCCAATTTGGTCATCACAAAGCTTTACAAGCCCCATGTGCGCTGCCCAAAGTTTTTTAAGCTCTTCAGTTGTAATTTTTTCTGCTAAGCGTGCTGCGGTACCTTCTCTTCTGCTTGGTGGTTCATTTTCATTTGCTATGCCAACCGTAGGCGTTGTTTGTATGGTATTAGGGTTAAAAATATCTGCATATTCTTTTGGCATATACATTGGTGGATGTGGCGCCCACATACACAAAAATAATGCAAACGGGTTTTCATGCTGTTCATTTATATAATCTACTGCTTGTGTTGTAAACCAGTAATCTTTAAAGTCTTCTAATTTATAATTCCATTTCATAATTTTATGATTGGAATACGCATGCTTTTTATATTCACCATCAAGCAATTCATCAATTACAGTAACACTTTCTTCTTTTCTTTGTACATCTATATTATTGCTTTTAGCATAATTTTCATAATCAATTTCGGTTATCATTTTTTTAAAGGGCAGTTTTTCTTTTATATTAGGTTTTGTAACTATATGGTGCACGCCAACATGTGCTATATCATAACCATTATCGTTTAACATTTCATGTATTGTAATATTCTCTTCTCTTGCATAAACTCCGGGTAAATCGTTGTGTACCATCCCGTTTTTTAGTGGGTTTACGCCTGTTGCCAATGCCGTTCTTGCAGGCACGCAAAGCGGGTATGTATTATATGCTTTTTCAAAAAAAGCACCGTTTTCTATTAAATCATTTAAATTTGGTGTAACTTCAACATTGCAATATTTTTGCCTTAATGTGTCAATTCGCTGGTGATCTGTCATTATAAAAACTAGATTTTTTTGTTTGTTCATAATTATTACTCCCGGTATATATATCTGCATAAATTAACATTTGTATAAAATAAATATAGAGGCACCGCCTCCGGAAATAAGATGAAAAAAAATAAGAATTTGCAAATTTTGGGCTGATGCAAGGCATCAGCCCAAAAAATTTAATTTATTTAAGAGTTAATATATCTGTCGTATGCGGCTTGGTAAATTGCTAAATATTCCGATAAACCAATAGTTTCAAGTTCTTGCAAATAATCATCCCATTCTTCGTCTATGCCGCCCTCAACTATCCATTCAGCATATTTTTGGTCAACATATGGTGCGATATCTGTTTGTAAAATTGCAAGCTCTTCAACTTCTTCTTCAGTGAAGTAAACAGGTGGGAATACCTCTTCCGCGGGAACATTATATGGTGCATAGAAAGCATCAAGTTCTGCACGTTCTGTTAAGTTTGCATTTAGTACTAAATTAGCTGTAACTTCATCTGTAACTGCACCAATTCCGTTAACGCCGGGGCCTATAGAGTGATTAACATCGGCAAAAGATTGGCCTTCGGGTATTGGCAAGTATGTAATAGTTCCGTCGTCTGCTTTTTCAAGCAATGTTCCAAATAAGCCTTGGTCTATTTGCAATGAAATTTCAGGATCGTAGTGGTAATCTGCCCATCTAATAAGTGCTTCAGGGTTTTCGCAGCTATTTGTAATTACAAAAGAGCCTTTTGCGTTAATTGTGCTTGTGAAAGTTTTCCATTCTTGGTCGCCATTAGGGCCAATTAGTGGTTCTAGTGCAACATAATGGTCAATATTCACAGTTGCCGCTGATGATAAACTCCAACCTACAAATGCGCCAACAGTAAGTTCTTCGCCTCTAATTTTAGCCATATAAACGTTAAAATCGTGTGTGAAAGATTCAGGGTCTATCAAGCCTGCATCATCTAATGATGAGAAATATTCAATAGCTTGTTTATACTCTTCTGTTTGTGCTGTGTAGATAACTTTGCCGTCTTCTACCGCTAAGTGATCAAGCGCGTCAACTTGGCCAAAGCTTCCAAACATAGAATGTAAACCGTTTTCTTTTCTATCGGGTAAAAAGCTGAAAGGAATTTCATCTTCTTGCCCATTTCCATTTGGATCTAGTGTTTTAAATGCTGTTAAAACATCTCTAAATTCTTCTGTTGTTGTGGGAACTTCAAGATCCAACGCATCAAGCCATGTTTTATTAATAAACAATTTATCATGTGTTGTTGGGCTAAGTTCGGTAATAGAAGGTAGAGCATAAATATTGCCGTCGGGTGCTGTTAAAAGTTTTTCATATTCAGGGTTGTACTCGAACAATGCTTGTATGTTTGGTGCATATTGTTCTATTAAATCGTTCAAAGGAATTAAAAGGCCTTGTGAGCCATATCTAATAACTTCAACATCTGTTAAAACGCCTTGTCCATAAAAAGCATCGGGAAGTTCTTCGCCTGTGAATAAAAGGCTTTTTCTTTCACTCCAGCCATCTTCAGAGCTCATAATCCAGTCAATATTTACATTTGTTAGCTCTTGTAAATCTTGGAAGAATATCAATTCTTCAAAATCTTTATTATGGCGAGATTTTGCTGCAACTTCAAATGTTACAAGTTCATCTGTTATGGGATAACCTGTTTCGTTAACTGAAGGTGCTGCTTCTTGTGTGCCGTCTGTTGTTTCAGTTCCTGTGCTTGTTTGTTCTGCGTCATCATTGCCTGCTGAAGGAATACAACCCACAAACAAAGCAGTTAAAAGCGCGATGCATAGAAAAATACTTAATACCTTTTTCATTTTAATTCTCCTTTAAATTAAATATTGTTTAACGAAAATTAATATATTTATTTTAATTTTCGAAATAACCGTTATATATGAAATTACCCTTTAACCGAGCCTACCATAACACCTTTTTCAAAGTATTTTTGCAAAAATGGATAAACCATTAAAATAGGTAAAGTTGAAACAACAATAAGCCCATATTTTATAAGTTCCGCGGCTCTTTGTGCTTCCATCATAGATTCAACATCTTGCATCATACTTGCCGATGCTTGATTTTGAATTAATATTCCACGCAAAACCAACTGCAACGGGAATAATTCATTATCGCGAAGATATAAAAGCCCATTCATAAATTCATTCCAATGCGCAACGCCATAATATAGTACCAAAACAGAAATAATAGTACGAGAGAGCGGTAAAACCATTCTTGTGAAAAATTTAAAATAACTACAACCGTCTATTGTTGCCGCTTCGTATAATTCTTCGGGTATATTATGCTGAATATTTGTTCTTGCGATAATTACATTAAACACACTAACCGCAGGTAAAAGCACCATAACCCAAGGGGTATTATATAAATTAAGTTCTTGCATCCAAATATATGTGGGAATCATTCCGCCTTGGAAATACAATGTTATCATTATTATTATTGTAAAAAGTATTCTGCCCGAAAAATTTTTTCTTGAAAGCGGATATGCTATCATCATTGTTAAAAATATTTGAATAGTTGTGCCAACTACAGTATAAAAAATTGTGTTGTAGTAAGCTGTCCATATGCTTGCATCTTCAAATATTTTTGCATAACCGTCTAAATTAAAACCTATCGGCCAAAATGTTACGGCGCCTGAATTAATAGCGTCCGGGTCTGACACTGAGGCTATTAATATAAAGTAAAGCGGATAAATTACAAGAAAAGCAACCAGCGCAAGCAAAGAATAATTAAATATATCGAACGCTATATCACTTTTACTTTTTTTTGTAAACTTAGAAAGTTTAGCTGCAAAAGAGTTCATCTATTTTCTCCTTAATTTTTAATTATAACCGAGTAACCAATAAAAAATAACATGGTAAAAATTGTTTTAAAAGAATATGTAATTTTCAGTATATTATTTTAATTATTACCACAAACTGTTAGACGTTATTTTTTTAGCTAATTGATTAAAAGTAATTAGCAGAATAATATTAATTATATTATTAAACAAACCAATAGCTGCCGAGTAGGAATATTGTGCGTCGATAATACCTATTTCATATACATATGTTGATATAATTTGGCTTGCCCCAATGTTTAAATCGTTTTGCATTAAAAATACTTTTTGGAAGCCTAAGTTCATAACTTTACCCATTTCCAAAATAAGCATCATAACAATTGTAGGCATTAAGCTTGGTAAATCTATATGCCATACAAGCCGCCACTTGCTTGCGCCATCTACTTGAGCCGCCTCATATAAATCGGGGCTTACGCCTGCAAGGGTTGCTATGTATATAATTGCATTCCAACCTGCATGTTGCCATACACCCGATGTTACAAAAACAGTTGTAAACCAATCTGTGCTACCCATAAAATTTATGGGTTCTATTCCAAATAATCCAATAATATTGTTAATTATTCCGGTGTGGGGCGATAGAAAAATATAAAGCATACCTATTAAAACAACAATTGAAATAAAATGCGGTATATATGTAACTGTTTGTACAAATTTACGAAATTTGCCGTTTTTAGCCTGGTTTAAAAGGATTGCCAAAATTATAGGAATTGGAAAACCAAACAAAATTTGTGAAAAACTAAGGCGCAATGTATTGCCTATCAAAGTCCAGAAATTCGGCCTTGTAAAAAACCGTATAAAATGCTCAAAGCCAACCCATTCGCTGCCTGTAATTCCATCTACAGCTTTAAAATCTCTAAATGCAATTTGCACGCCATACATCGGCACATAGTGAAAAATTATAAAGTACATTATAGGTAAGGCACACAAAACATACAATTGCCAATCTTTTATCGCAGTTAATTGCATTCTTTTTGCAAGGCTTTTATTTGCATGCCCTGCATTATTATTCATTTTAGTTTTCTGTTTCATTTAAAATCTCCTGTAGTGTATTAAAATTACATTGCATTTTCTAAATGTGTTATAAATCCGTCATTTTGCTCTTTTATCCATTTAATTAATTTTAATTCAAGTTCATGCGCTATATTGTTTTCGCTTGCACTTTGAATTAACTGCGGATTTTGCTGTAATTCATCTTGCTTTAAATTATATAAAATTCTTTGCAATTTTGGCTTAATATCATACCCAACATCTATTACATACATATACTGCCTTGTTCTTATTGCACGCCAGCCAAAATTTTCGGGGTTTTTATTTGCCTTTGCAAAATCCTTTAAAAAAACTTCTCTTCCCGGGCAAGCGGCTAAAAAACACGCTTTTTCTTTATGTAAATCATCTTCTTGAATTGCATTTGAAACATCTTCGCCCTCAAAGCTCACATTTGTTTTGCAACTTATTAAGTTTAAAATTGTAGGTAACATATCGGGGCTTCCTATAACAGTATTAAGCCTTTTATCTTTCGGTAGGTTTGCACCGCACATTATAAGCGGTATTCCCACGCTTTCTTCAAACCAAACATGTTTTCCTATCAGCCCGTGTGAGCCTAGCATATCCCCATGGTCTGACGATATAACCAGTAAAGTATTTTCATATAAGTTATTATCTTTTAAATATTTAATTATCCTACCTAAATTTTCATCCAATCCGCTTACTGCCGCATAATATTGTGCTGTTGTAAGCCTTAATTTTTCCTCAGGCATATAATCTTCTTCATATGTATGGTGTTTTATATTAGGAAATTTAACATTTTCCTTTAACATAAGTTTATTTTCATCGTACATGTCAAGATATTTTTGCGGAACTTGATCGTATGGGCTATGAGGCGGGTTCCACGAGATAAACATGGCAAAATTATCTTTTTTATCCAAATTGTCTATATAATTTATCGCCACATCGGTTTCATGTTCAACCGACCAACCCTCGTGAAATATTTTTTCAGGTGTATTTTTCCAATAATGCGGGCGCATGTGTTCATCCCATGCGTTATAAGCATACCAATAATCAAAGCCATGCCGTCTTATGCCCTCGGGTGTGTATGCATCCCAACGCTGTGCACCCGAAACAGGATTTTCACTATGGTTTAACTCGGGCTCATCTAAATGCCATTTGCCAATATAAGCGGTTTTATATCCATTATCTTTTAAAATATCGCCCGCGCATATCTCATCATCTTTAAGCCTAATATCAGAGCCTGTTTTGCAATTTGTAAAAATGCCGGTATTTAAAGGGTGCTTGCCTGTTAAAAGGCTTGCTCTGTGTGGTGAGCATAAAGGGCAAGTGCTTACAGCATTTTCAAACACAACTCCATCTTTTGCCATTTCCATCATATTAGGTGTAATTGCTTGCGTATTGTTATACACACTGCATATATCTCTACGCCATTGATCTGCAAAAATATAAATTAAATTATATCTATCCATTATTTGTTAAAACCCCTTATAAACCAGCTTAGATGTTTATCTAATTATATTAAATAATTGATATATTTTTCTGTTGTTGGTTGATGGTTTTAGTATAATTGCACATGCGAAAAATGTAAATAAACAATTTTTATATTATTAATTTTATGTGAACAAACAAAAACAACATAATATTTGTGATATGCAAATATTATAATTATAAATATGCGTATTTTATATTTTTAAAGCAATTTCTAAATTTGATTAAACGAACAAGTCGTTTGCATATTGCAAATATTCATTGTCACAATACATAAAAACTTAATGTGTATTTTATAAGATGTTCTAAATTTAAAGATAATAACAACACTTTGCTACTAGTATTTAGGTTTAGCGCTTCAAAATATGTGCAATTTTAACATAACATTACAACCCTGTATAAAATAAAAATAATCAGAAGTGCTTATATTAAAAACAGTATTTTCGTCATGCGAAACATTGAAAACGTATATAATTTTTGCATATTATTATTGAACACATTATAAAATAATGCTATAATTGTTTTACATTTTAAAAGTTTAGGCAAATACAAAATGCATCCCATGTGTTTATATATAGATTTTTATCAACTAAGGAGGTTTATTTTGAAAAAAGCAAAACAAAGAACTGTTTTAGCCCAATTGCTGATATCGTATTTTGTTGTATTGTTTGTTGCAATATTTATACTTGTATTATTTATTATTTTTAATATAATTAGCACCTATGAACAAGATATGATAAATAGTGTGACACTGCAAAAAAACTATATAAAACAACTTATAGACGATGAATTTGATTTACTTGACACAAGCACAAGGCAATTTGCTAAGCCGTTTTTTTTTGAAGATGACACCTTATATGCCATGGAAATAATAGATATTCTTGCAATTAATGACGTTACTAACAGCACCGTAGAGAGAAGTTATATTCATTTTATAAACGATAATTACATATTTTCATCATCATCTACTTATACATTAAAACTATTTTTTGAAGATGTGATTAAGTTTGAAAACATACCACAAGAAACAGCCCTGCAATTATTTACAAACACAAAAGAAAAAACAGTTATTCCAACACAAGCAATAACTGTTTTTGGGCAAACCAAAAATTATTTAACTGTAATCACGCCAATGTTTTCACCACTTGGAATACAAAACGCAAATGCTATTTATTTAATTGATAACAACACAATTATAAGCTGGTTTGTAAGCGGTTCCAACAGTTATGGCACCAACCATTATTTAGTTAGCGGTAAAGATATACTTGCACAGCACAGCACATTGCAAAATTTACCCGTACAAACATTAACAGATTTAATACCTGAATATAATAATGGTTCTCAAGTTTTAAATGCCCCTGAAACTGTGCGTATTGATAAAAACGATTATTATTATTTTATTGAGAAATTAGATAATTTACACGATACATTTTATATAACCCTTTTGCCACAAAATCAACAATTTTTAGGCGAAATATGGCAAACATCAACACAGTTTATTATTGTACTTGGTGTTGTAACTGTACTGTGCAGTATAATAATAGTTTGGTTTGCAAGAAAAAATTACTCACCCATTAAAATACTTCTTAATAAAACCGCAGCAACATCACCTGATAATAATATTTCCGAGTTTGAACAAATTTCAAACGCTATCGATAAATTAAAAGATGAAAATTATACCCTTAGCGCCAACATGGAAAAGAACTTACACACAATTTCAAATTCTCACCTTCAAAAATTACTTACCGGAAAATACTTTTCTATTGAAGAGTTTAACAATAATATTGTTCCCGCACGTTTGAAATTTAATAGTGGGTATTATTTTGTATCAATATTTATTAACGAGGGCTCAGTTTATGACAATGAAAAAATATGCGAAATTATCGATGTGAACTTAAACAAATATTTTCAAAGCAGATATGTTTACACTGTTGAAAAAAATAGAATTATAACAATAAATTGCACTGAAAATTTAAACTTAAAAAATATTGATAATGCCTTTTATATTACGCAAAAAGAGCTATTAAATTTAAGCAGCGCCGATGTTACAATTGGTGTGGGAAACACTTATACAAATGTTCAAGATATTGCAAAATCTTACCTTGATGCAAAAACTGCAATAGATTACAAATTTATTTACGGTAAAAACTCCATAATTTATTTTGATAGCATATATTCCGATAATAATTTTGTGAAATTTGCATATCCCGATGCGGAATTAAAAGAATTAAAAAACGCATTGAAAGCATTAAACCACGAGCAAATAGATGAACATTTAGCCAATATTCTTGAGTTTATAAGAAATGAAAACCTACCACTATTTATTGCAAAAGGAATTTGTTTTGATATATTAAAATTGCTGAATTCAAGCCATTTGCCAAAAAACCAAAAACCTGATTTATCATTTGATATCGTGGATTTATCACAAATTGATACAATGGAAGTTGTTGTAGATATAATTCGCAAAGCACAAATGGCGCTATTGAGAAACAACAGCGAATTTGAAAAATTACATAAAAAAGAACTGTTTGAAGATATATTAAATTATGTTAAGCAAAATTATTTAAGTGTTGATTTTTCGGTAAACAACACAGCAGTAAAATTTAAAATGCAAACTTCTAATTTAAGCATGTTGTTTAAGCATATGACAGGCAACACCTTAATAGATTATGTATCCGAACTACGTATGAAAAAAGCAGGCGAGTTGTTATCTAAAACAGACATGAAAATTGATGATATTTGCTATGAAGTTGGCTATCATAACACCAGTAGTTTTATTAGAAGGTTTAAAAATTATTATAAAATTACACCGGGCGAATATAGAAAAAACACAGAGTAATAAAAAAGGGTGGCATCGTGAAAAGTCGTGCTGTTTATTTAGTTAAATGCGTGCCGTCACATACGCCACATGCTTAAAAAATCTCCATTTTGTATGGAGGTTTTACAAAATTATCTGTGCTGTACACAGAATGGAGATTTTTATGAAAAAGAAAAACATAATATACATTTTAGCAGACCAGCAAAGATACGACACGGTGAGCGCTTATAATAAAAATGACATTTGTAAAACACCAAACATAGATAAACTTGCAAGCGAGGGCATGAAATTCACAAATGCATTTACCCCCTCTGCAATATGTGCGCCTGCAAGGGCAAGCCTTATAACAGGGCTTTATCCCCACAACCATGGGGTAATTGATAACCACACAGATATTAAAGAAGGCACACCACTATTGCCAAATTTACTTAACGAAAATGGTTATTATTGTACATATGCCGGCAAATGGCACGTTTCACCAAACAGCACGCCCGAAGATTGCGGTTTTAAATATTCAAAAGCTTTTATGGGATACGGTTTTCCCGGCAGCGGGGTTTTTGCGAATTTAAAGTTTGATTCGCCACCTAAAAACACACCCAATTATTATGAAGAATATTTAAAAGAAAATAATTACAAGGCTGATATATCAAATTCATTTATGGGTAATAATCCTAATTTACAAATACAAGAAATGTACGCTAAACACGAGGGGCCACTTGAAAGCACAATAGAATATTTTGTTGCAGATGAAGCTTGCAGCGCAATTGAAGCAGCTGTTAAAGAAGATAAACCGTTCTTCCTTTGGGCAAATTTTTGGGGCCCACATTCTCCCAGCATAGTGCCTGAACCTTATTATTCAATGTACAACCCGAAAGATATAAAAGAGCACCCCAGTTACTGCGAAACTTTTGAAAACAAACCTTACGGCCATTATTTAACAGAGAAAATGTGGGGCCTTGGCGATTTCGGCTGGGATGGTTTTGCGCAAACAATTGCACGCTACTATGGGCATTGCACCATGATAGACGACATGGTGGGCCTTATTGTAAAAAAACTGAAAGAACTAAATTTGTATGAAGATACAGTAATTGTATATACAGCCGATCATGGTGATTGTTTAGGGGCACACAAATTAATAGAAAAAGGTGCATTTACTTACGATGAAATATATAAAATACCTATGGTAGTAAAAGGCCTTGGCACAAAAGATTGTGATGACTTTGTTTATTTGCATGATTTAATGCCAACAGCACTTGAAATAGCGGGTGCGCCTTTATTTAATTACAAAGACAGCAAAAGCATTTTAAACGAAATGCAAGGTTTGCCTTATGTAAAGCGTGATGACATTTTTTGTGAATTTCACAGCCATTTTTACACAACAAGGCAGAGAATGGTGCGAAATAAAAATTATCAGTTTACATTTAATGAAAGCGAAAAAGGTGAGCTTTACGATTTGAAAAAAGACCCTTATCAATTAAAAAATGTTTGTTATGATGAAAATTATACTGAAATTAAAAAGCAGCTAATAGACAAAATGTCGCAATATATGCACGAATTAAACGACCCTACTTTAGCATGGTTTGACAGAATTAAAGATTTTTATTAATGCAAAAAATCAATATTGAATAGCATTCTTTTTACGCTTAATTCACGCATAATTTATTTATTTATTTGATTATGCTATCAATAAAGTGCAAATTGTCACATAATTTGCACTTTATAATTATCAAAAACACAATATTAATTCCAATAAATTATTCCTATTTTAAAGAGGTTATAAATGCAACAAGCATTTATAACCTCTTTATCTTTTTTATATTTTATTATATTTTGAACTTAGTAGCTATTATCTCAATTGGTCGCAGCAAATCATTATATAGTTCATTTAAATATCATTATATCAACTTATTACTTTAACACATCTAATGTTATTTTGCTTACATCTTGCGTAATTTCATAAGGCACAGCTTGTAAACCATTTATTAGCCCTTTGTTTCTTTTAATTATTTCAATAGCGCACAATGTTTGAAGCCCCAGCCCTAAGTCCATAATCTCAATTGGGTTTCCATCACCTGCACTCAAATTTAAAGGTGCTGCATTTTCTATAAGATATAAATGTTTATCCTCAAACTCCATTTTTTCAATGCCTTTTTTAATTATGGTAACACTTTTCGCTTTTGATTTTATACCCTCTACGTCGATTTCAAAACCATAGTGCCCACTGTTCGCTAAAATAGCACCATTTTTAAACATCGCAATATGCTCTTTTGTTAAAACATTAAAGCGTCCTGTTACGGTAATAACTATATCTGCTTGTGGCAATAAATTATCTAAATCGCCCACAGAATGCCCCTCAACTTTTGCTTTTAAAAGATAAAGCGGGTCAATGTCATACACAAAAGTGTTTGCACCAAGGCCTTTAAATTTGTTTGCAACCCCACTACCACAATAACCGTAACCTATAATTAAAACATTTTTACCACCCACTAAAAGGCTTGTAGCTCTCATAAAACCATCAACAACAGATTGCCCTACTCCTGTGTAATTTTCAAGCAGTTGCTTTAATGGCGAATCATCAATTACAACAATTGGATATTCTGTTTTAATGTTTTTTTCCTCAATTAATAACTTCCCACTACGAGTTTCCTCGTTTGCACCAAGCGGTAGCCAACCCGGTTTTAACTTATCGTGTGCAATTATAAAACTCGCCCCATTATCTAAAAACAAGTCAATTTTATTTTCAAGAACCATATTAACATATTTTATATGTTCCTCGTAAGTATCTGTAGATTTGCCATAAACTGTCATATTGGGCAAACTTGCCAAATATGCCGCAGTATCATCTTTTGTTGTTCCAATGCAACCCACTAAATAAACATGTTTTGCACCCGACGCCAAAATCCCCTCAATCCAAAATGCGGTTTTAGGCTCTATATGCATACATATGGCTATTATTTTATTATTAAAAATTTGATTATCCTTTATATTTTTATTGATTTGCGCTATTATAGGCATCCTCTCACGAAACCAGCTCATGCGAGAATTACCATCGTTTGATAGATTAATATTTTTGATAATAGATGACATTTCTTACTCCTAACTTATTATTTCTATAATACATTTATTATAAAGCAAATACAAAAAATGCTTTCATCAATGTATAATGAAAGCAAATTACTTAATTTGCAAAACGATTTCTTATTTAAGTAAATAAATTTAGGGTTGTTTTATTACAAGCTCGCTTTATCAAGTGAGTTACACCAACGATTAATATTCAGTTTTTAGTGCCATATCGTCAAAAAGTTTCTCATTTTCAATTTTACAAGCATCAAGCACTTTTTCATAAAAACCTTTTATTTCTGTTAGATCTT
>CAYJGM010000042.1:0-8102 GCA_964369495.1 uncultured Bacteroides sp.
TTTATATAATGTGAGGAACGAACATTATATAAACCCATATATGCATGTAGCGCGATCAGATAAAAAGTATAAGCGAATGAATTTAATATAGCAATACAATACCCACATCAGCCCAAAAAAAGCACTTAGCTAATTTGGGATAAATGTGGGTATTTTACTGCTATAATTCATCAATTAGAATTTCACAGCAAGAATAAGTAAACACAAGCTTAAAGTTATTCATTGCTATTTTCATCTAAACCTGCAAGTGCACTTAAACGTGCGGCAAGTTCGGCAGAACGCTTTGCAGCATCTTGTGCACTTTTAGCTTTTTCATATGCTATTCTTGCACGTTCTTGTGCGGCAGCTTGCATTGCTTTTTCGTTTTCAATACGTTGATTTTCACGTTCTACAATTTCTTGTTGTTTTCTTTTCTCAATCATCATTTTTTCGTATTCTTGCTTATGTTTTATACGATATTGCTCTTGTAACAAACGCTCTTTTTCCATTTGTTCTTGTTTTTGGCGTTGTAAATTGCGCATAATTCTTTCTTTTTCTAATCGCTCTTTTTCAAGCCTTTCACGCTCGGCGGCAATTCTTAAAGCTTTTTCTTTTGCAAGCGCTTTTTCCTTTGCTTTTTGTTTAATTTCAGCTTGTTCACGCTCTTTTGTTTCCTGCATAATTGTGCCCCAATTTATAGGTGAAGGCGCAGCTTTTTGTTTTGGCTTAATGTTATTTTGTACTATTGGGTTTGCAGTATTATTTGCAGTAGCGTTATTGTTTATATTTGGTTTTATCGGTCTATCTACATGCTGTTGTTGCTTTGCTGTATTATTAGTATCAGTATAAAAATCAGTATTCGGTAAATTATTTGCAGTTGGTTTGTAATTTTCCTGTGGTTTCTTTTGCGCAAAATTGTTGTTAGAATTCGTATTGTAACTTAAATCAAACGCCATTTCAGGTAAAGTTTCCTGCTTTTGCACACCAACATTATTAATTGGTTTTGCAACTTGTTTATTCGGTAGAATATTATTATTTTGATTTTGTAATTCGTTTGAAGTTTTAAATTCAGCTTGCTCAATAGGCAAAATATTTTTAACACCATTATCAACAATGCCTGCTTGTTGCATTGTTTGCTTAATAAGTGCATCATGTTGGGTGCTTTTTTGTATTAACGTTTCTTCACTATAATTAGTAACAGCATTATTTTCTACCGGCACATTTATATTTGGTTCATTAAAAATGTTGTTATTTTGGATTTGCTCAACATTATATAATTCTGTATTATTTAAATTAACTTGTTCATTTTGCAAATTAAATTCGCCTACATTTAATTCAAAATCATTTTCATTTTCATCAAATATATCGCTGCTATTCAAAAATTCATCTGCCGCATTAATAAAATCATCTTGTGCTAAATAATTATTATCTTGTTCACTGAAAATATTATCATTTGTATTTGAATTATTCAAAGATACTTCAGTTATTGGCACATATTCATTTTCCGGCATTTGAATAGGCATTGCGTTTTGCAACACAACTTCCTCTCTTATACAAACTTTTAATGCGCGTATTTCTAGCACTTTACTCCAAACAAAACCTATTATAGCAATTGCAAGTATTCCGCAACATGCTATCATAAGCCATTTTATTTGCGACGTGAATAAATTTGAAGTTAAAAGTAAGTAAACCGATAATAATAATAAAACACAAAATATGGCTGTTGTTACACATGTAGCTATAATTTTGCGCTGTAACTCACGTTTTTCCATTTGTTTCATCTCCAATAAATAGCATTATTTTGTGCCGAATATTCTATCGCCGGCATCGCCTAAACCCGGCACAATATAGCCGTGTTCATTAAGTTTTTCATCAAGTGCAGCTAAGTAAACAGTAACATCTGGATGATCTTCTGATAGGCGTTTTAAACCCTCGGGTGCTGCAATAATAGCAATGAATTTAATATTTTTTGCACCCCTGCTCTTAATTTGCGTAATTGCATCGCTTGCGCTACCGCCTGTTGCAAGCATTGGGTCAAGCACAATAACTTCACGTTCTGCAATATCATCGGGCAATTTACAATAATATGCAACCGGCTCTAATGTTTCCTCGTTTCTATACATTCCAATATGGCCAACTTTTGCCGCAGGTATTAAAGCAAGCATACCATCAACCATTCCAAGCCCTGCACGTAAAATTGGAATAAGCGCTAATTTTCTGCCGGATAACACATGTGTTTTGGCTACGGCAACAGGTGTTACAATTTCAATTTCCTCTGTAGGTAAATCTCTTGTTGCTTCATAGCAAAGTAAATTTGCAAGTTCGCTTACAAGCTCTTTAAATTCTTTTGTGCCTGTATTTTTATCGCGCATTAAACTAACTTTGTGTTGCACTAAGGGGTGATTTGTTATGATCGGCTCTTTCATTATGCTCTCCTTTATTTTCATTTATTTTCCATTTTCGTTATTTTATCTATACGTAATTGATGGCGCCCACCTTCAAATTCGTTTTGCAAAAACACATCTATCAGCTCTCTGGCAAGGCCGGCGCCAACAACACGCCCACCAAGGCAAAGCGCATTTGCATCATTATGTATACGTGTATATTTTGCGCTAAAAATATCACTACAACAACATGCCCTAATGCCTTGCATTTTATTAGCCGCTATGCTCATTCCAACACCTGTGCCACAAAAAAGCAATGCCGCTTTCACTGTTTTATTTTGCACAAGTTCACATGCAGGTTTTGCATAATCGGCGTAATCTACCGAGGCCTCATTATTGCTTCCACAATCTATAAAATCAACACCGTTTTGAATTAAATATTGCTTTATATCTTCCTTTAGGTTGTAGCCGCCATGGTCTGCCGCAAGTGCAACTTTTGTTATCATTTGATTAATTCTCCTTGTTTTTCAACAATAATTCATGTTCTGCCTGGGATAGTTTTAAATAAAAAGGCGCCAATTCACTATGTGAAACAGTATTGTTTTTTTTATACTCGTTAAGCGCTAACGCACAAATACTGCTTGCACGCCCCATATTGTAAATATTTGTGCAAGCATTAAATAATTTTGTTTGTTGTGATAATTTTAGTGCTCCGTCCCCTATTGATATAATATTATTTTCATTTAATTTTAAATTTAGAACAATTTCTTCAAATTCTAAACAACTTAAGGCACATGCCTCAACAATTTGCGTTAATTTATTATCTTTTTTATAATATAAAGCGCAATAGATATCATCTCTTCTGGCATCAATAGCCGCCGCAATATAGCCATCAAAAAAAAGCGAATACGCAAGCGAGTTAAGCGAACATATGCCAACACAAGGTTTATTGTGAACATATGCCATTGCTTTAATTATAGAAAGGCCTATTCTAAGCCCGGTAAAGCTACCCGGGCCGTTTGCAACGCCAAACAAATCAACATCTTGTGGTTTTAAATTTGTTGCTTTAAATGCATCATCACACAATTTAAGTAAAGTTTCGCTATGTGTTAGTTGCGAGTTATACATGCACTCGTACAATAAAACATCATCTTCCATAATGGCTATTGCTGAGGCCTTACTGTGGCAATCCAATGCAAAAATTATCAAATAATACCTCCGCCTTCAATTTCAATACGGCGCTCGTTCTCGCCTATAATTTGCATATTAATTTTATAATCATATTTAATATTTTTACATGCAATTTCATTTAATTTTTCTGCCCACTCGCCTGCTATAATTGCACCCTCGGCTAAATAATCAAAAAAACCTGCCATTTCAAGCCCCGATAATGAGTTTATTTTATAAAAATCAAAATGAACAAATTTTACATCTGCCTCATAAACATTAACAATTGAATATGTGGGGCTTGAAATAATTTCATCAATGCCAAGCCCTTTTGCAATTCCGCCGCAAAATGCTGTTTTACCACACCCAAGGCCACCATTAAACAATATTACATTTCCGGGTTTTAGCTTTTTTGCAAACTGCTCTGCCAATAATACGGTTTCATTTTTATTGTTTGTAATATGTACGCCCAAAGATATCTACCTTTCAAATGCTGTTAAAAAATTAATAAAAATAAAGTTAATTAATATCTAATTGCTTTTTCACATTTTAGTTTTTGCATGTATGTAATAGCACACATTGCTAATTACTTTATCTATTTATTATTATATAACAAATTACTGCATATTGTAAAGTGCAATTGTGAAAATCATATAAATTATTGCGTTGTTTCGTTTAAAATAATATTATGATTTATATATATTTATTAATTAATTTATATTTTACAACGCCCATGCTGCTCATAATTCATTTACAAATAAATTATGAGCAGCATGGGCGATAATTAAATTATTAAAAAAATAATTATGTTTTAAGGATTTTTTGTACCGGGCGAAATTAACGCCGGAATTGAACCTAATGCACCCACTCCAACCAAAATAAAAACTGCACGGGCGAATATGCTTTGTGAGCTGCCGAATATCCAACCAACTAAATCAAAATCGAATAAGCCCACAAGCCCCCAGTTAATACCACCAATTATTATAAGCAGAAGGCAAACTTTGTAAAATACATTCATATCAATCTCTCCTATACTATTTATTTACAATATTTTGTAAATATAATTTAATAGTTATTATTTATACCGCAACTATTTAATATAATTATATGTAAATTTAATAATATTATGCATTTTAAAAAAACAATTTAAAATCAAAAAACATAAAAGTAAAACTCTACCTATAAAATGGTAGAGTTTTACTTTGAAAATATTTTTAATACATGCCGCCCATGCCGCCTGCCATAGCCGCACTTGCCGCCGCAGCAGCTGCTGGATCTTCCGGTTCATCTGCTACAAGGCTTTCAGTAGTAAGCACCATAGCTGCAACGCTTGCCGCATTTTCAAGCGCAGAGCGTGTAACCTTTGTAGGATCTACAATGCCTGCAGCAATCATGTCTACATATTCTTCTTTTTGGGCATCAAAACCATAGTTTGTTTTACCTTGTGCTAAAATTTTATCGATGATAACACTGCCCTCAAGGCCTGCATTTTGTGCAATTTGACGAAGTGGAGATTCAAGCGCTTTGCGAACAATAAGTGCGCCTGTGCGCTTATCGCCCTCTAAAGTTTCAATTGCTTTATTTACATTAGCAATAGCATTAACAGGTGCTGTGCCGCCGCCTGCAATTATGCCCTCTTCAACCGCAGCTTTTGCCGCATTAAGTGCATCTTCAATTCTAAGTTTTTTATCTTTCATTTCAACTTCGGTTGCAGCGCCAACTTTAATAACAGCAACGCCACCTGAAAGTTTTGCTAAACGTTCTTGTAATTTTTCTTTATCAAATTCACTTTGTGTGTCTTCAATTTGTTTGCGAATTTGTGAAATTCTATCTGAAACTGCATTTTTATCACCAATGCCATCAACAATTGTTGTTGTTTCTTTTGCAACTTTAACTTGATGTGCACGGCCAAGCATTTCAATGCTTGTATCTTTTAGCTCAAAACCAAGCTCTTCGCTAACAACTGTGCCACCTGTTAAAATAGCTATGTCTTGAAGCATTTCTTTGCGGCGATCGCCAAAGCCCGGAGCTTTAACTGCAACAACTGTGAATGTGCCACGCAAGCGGTTTACTATTAATGTTGAAAGTGCTTCGCCCTCAACATCTTCGGCTATTATCATTAATTTTTTACCTGTTTGAACAATTTGCTCAAGCAATGGTAAAATATCTTGAATAACGCTTATTTTTTTATCTGTAATTAAGATGTAGCAATCGTCTAATACGGCTTCCATACGTTCTGCGTCTGTGATCATGTAAGGTGTGATATAACCACGATCGAACTGCATGCCTTTAACAACTTCCGAATATGTTTCGGCTGTTTTGCTCTCTTCAATTGTAATAACGCCGTCTGCGCTAACTTTTTCCATAGCATCGGCAATTAAAGTACCAATTACCTCATCGCTTGCCGAAACTGTTGCAACACGTGCAATATCTTCAGAACCCGACATTTTTTTGCTGTTTTGTGCAAAAGCTTCAACCGCCGCTTTAACAGCAACATCTATGCCACGTTTAATATCCATTGGGTTTGCGCCCGCCGCTACATTTTTCATGCCCTCTGTAACAATAGCTTGTGCTAAAACAGTTGCTGTTGTTGTGCCATCGCCTGCTGCATCGTTTGTTTTTGTTGCAACTTCACGTACTAGTTGTGCGCCCATGTTTTCAAATGCGTCTGACAATTCAATTTCTTTTGCAATTGTAACACCATCGTTTGTGATAACAGGGCCACCGAATTTTTTGCCCAACACAACATTTCTTCCCTTAGGGCCAAGTGTAATTTTTACTGTATCTGCAAGTTTATCAATGCCGGCACAAAGTGCTTTGCGGGCGTCTTCGCCAATTAATAGCTGTTTTGCCATATTAACTCTCCTTAAAATTTAGTTTTCTTTTTTTATTCAACTACCGCTAAAATATCCGATTGGCGAACAATTACACATTCTTCGCCCTCTACTTTAACCTCGGTGCCTGCATATTTGGAAATAAGCACCTTATCGCCCACTTTAACGCACATAACAATGTCTTTACCCTCAACGTTACCGCCGGGGCCCACCGCTACTACTTCGCAAACTTGGGGCTTCTCTTTAGCAGAGCCTGTAAGAATTATACCGCTTTTTGTGGTTTCTTCAGCGTCTGTATTCTTAATAACTACTCTGTCAGCGAGAGGTTTAATTTTCATAATCAATTCCTCCATTATTTTAATTTCTGGCACTCTTTATGTTTGAGTGCTAAATACATTTTACATGTTAAATTGTTAAAAATCAAGTGTTAAAAAAGAAAATTTTTTGTGAACAAATTATTTTTTTATAAATTATATGTTTAATAACTAATTATGGTGATGTTGCATATAAATTAGGTACGTTTCCAACAATAAGTGTTTCCGCTATTACGATATCATTTTCAATTATTATGCTGGTGGTATATCCTGGCAACATTGCGCTCATCTCAACCGTAAAATGCATAGTTATACTATGGTGTGTTTGGTTAATTCCCGAGCTTTCAACATTGTGCTGTGTGGTAGATTCAACAAATGATGTTGGCAAAATTTGCAACTTAATGTTTGGGCCTCTGCCCGAAAATATTTGCCAACCAAGCAAAGTTCCAAGCGGTATGCTCATTTCTTGTTTTTCAAGTTGTATAAGGCGCTGTGCAACCTCTTTTGTTAGCGCTGCTTTAACCTCATTTAATTTTGTTGTATTAACATTTATACTTGCTACATTGCCATTTTCTGTTTCTTGTAAAACTAAAATACCATCACCTAAATTCGGGTTTTCTTCAAGATGCTGTATTACTGCTTCATTCATAACAATCATAGATGTTGTTCTGCACTGGTATTCTGCCATAGTTTTAACTATACTGCTTATTTGTAAATCTATTAAAACAAAAATAAAAATAAAAAAAGATGTTATTACAATAGCTTTTAATAAATGTTTTGTGCTTTTTTTTATATTTGTTTTGTGCTTAATATTTTTGGGCGCATGAATTTTTCTTTTTTTCCATCTGCGCATAGCAAGGCCCCTTTATCACAAATTTTAAACATTTCTATTAATATTAATATTCATAATATATAAAAAAAGTGCAAAAACTATTAAATTATAATATTAAACATTAAAATTAAGTTAATAAATAAGGCAGTATTTTATTCTAATTAAATAAAATGTAGAAGCTTACACCTAATATGCGCGAAAGCAAATATAATTGGCTGCTTTCGAACTATGCGGGAATTAGCTTCTACATTCTTATAATATATGTATAAAAGTATTAATAATTCTACAAAAAATATTAATTAGCTGATTTTTATATTGAAATTGCGTTTGCAATATCAAGTAGGCTTGTATCAATTGTTTTATGCATTGCAAGCGCAACACTTATATCGTAATCTACAACAGATTCCGATTTTGTTGCAACTACCCTATTATGAATACCACGGTGAATAAGATCTACTGCGTGGTAACCCATACGGCTTGCGGTTACCCTATCACGTAAAGTTGGCGCGCCACCACGTTGCACATGCCCTAAAACGGTAGCCCTTGAATCAATTCCTGTGCGCTCTTGAATTTGATCGGCTAAATCGCTTGG
>CAYJGM010000042.1:8112-18956 GCA_964369495.1 uncultured Bacteroides sp.
AAAACAATAAAATGTTGTTTTCCTGTTCTTTGTGTTTTGCGCATTTTAGCAATAATATCTCTATCAATATCATATGGTACTTCGGGAATTAACGTTATAAGCGCACCACAAGCAATGCCTGTATTAAGTGCTATATATCCGGCTTTTCTGCCCATAACCTCAACAACACTGCACCTGTCGTGGCTTTGTGTTGTATCACGCAGTTTATCTATCATATCAACGGCGGTATTCATAGCCGAATCATAACCTATTGTATAATCGCTACATGCAATATCATTATCAATAGTTCCGGGTATGCCAATGCAGGGTATGCCTTGTGCAGCTAAATCTTTTGCGCCACGAAAAGAGCCATCGCCACCAATAACAACTACAGCATCTATTCCATGCTCACGGCAAGTTTGCGCCGCTTTTTGTTGCCCTTCAAGTTCCATAAATTCAAGGCATCTAGCTGTATATAAAATTGTTCCGCCACGATGAATTATTTCTGAAACACTGCGTAAATTCATATCGACTATTTCATTTGTTAAAAGGCCATCATAACCGCGTTTTATTCCTTTAACGTTATAACCCTTTGATATTGCGGCGCGAACAACAGCGCGAATTGCCGAATTCATTCCCGGCGCATCTCCACCGCTTGTTAATACTCCTATTGTTTTAACTTCTTTTGTCATGTTATTATCCTTTCAAATAAATGATACAAAATTATTATACTATTATATTATTTTAAATACAATATAATACATAGAATTTTAACTTTTTTTAACAATTTTGCTTTATTAATACATATAAAAAGCACAAAAATCAATTTTTAATCTTAACATTTTCTTCTTTTAACAGTTTGTTAAGTTCATCTAACAATTGTTGAGTTATAACACAATACATGTTTTTTGGTGCTCTAATTCGTAATTTTTCATCTTCTATATAAAAAAACACAGGCGTGCTTCCCTCAAAAATTGAAAGCAAATCTACAATTTCATTATAAATTTGTCCTTTGCGCGATGGAATTTTCAGCCAAAGCCCATTGTTAGAATTTGGTTCATTTTCAAGTTTTTCAAGTTCATTTTCATTAATATCAAAAATTTCATTTGCCAATAATTTAGCATCTTCATCTTCTTTTGCGCTAATTTTACCTTTTACAACAATAACGGCATTTTCCCTTAATAATGTAGAGCATTTTTCAAGCGTTTTAGGAAACACTAAAACTTCCATAATACCTGTTAAATCTTCAACTGTCATAAATGCCATTAACCCGCCGGATTTAGTACTTATTGTTCTAATTTTTACAATTGTGCAAATAATACAAGCATTCTTACCATCGTACGAAATAGCGTCTTCGCCTAAAAAATTGTTTATTCCGCTAGCACTGTTTTTTATTATTGCATCTTTGTATTTTTCAAGTGGATGCCCCGATAAATAAAGCCCGCTAACTTCTTTTTCCATTTGAAGTTTTATGTCGTAAACAAATTCCTCGTAATTTCGCATATTATAATCGTTTTTAGCGCTATCGCCCATAGTTTCAAACAAATCCAGCTGGCCTTGAATATTTTTTCTGCTTTGTGTTTCAACGCTTTTTAAAATACCTTCCAAATTTTCAATTAATGTGCGCCTATTTGGATTAATATTATCAAAAGAACCGGCTTTTATCATACTTTCAACTGCACGGCGGTTAATTTCAGTTCCAAAAAGCCTTTTGCAAAAATCATAAAGGCTTGAATAATTGCTGTTTTTTCGTTTTTGAACAACAGTATTTATAAGGTTTCGCCCCACATTTTTAAGCGCTAAAAGGCCAAAGCGTATGTCGCCTTCTTCAACTGTAAAGCCCACATCGCTTTTATTGATATCGGGCGGCAAAACTTTAATATTTAAATGCGCACATTCCGAGGTATACTCAATAATTTTACTTGTATTATCAAGCACGCTGGTTAATAAAGCCGCCATAAATTCGCGCGTGTAATGTGTTTTTAAATATGCGGTTTGGTATGCCACAACAGCATAAGCCGCCGCATGCGATTTCGCAAACGCATATGAGGCAAAATTAGACATTTCATCGAATATTTCACTGGCAACTTTTTCATTTATTCCGTTAGCTATACAGCCCTTGCATTCATTTCCTTTTTCATTGCTGCCATATATAAAATCTTTTCTTGCTTTTTGCATTACATCGTGTTTTTTCTTGCTCATTGCACGCCTAACAATATCTGCGCCGCCATAAGAAAAACCAGCAAGTTCACGGCAAATTTGCATAACTTGTTCTTGGTAAACAATGCAGCCGTATGTTACCGAAAGAATACTTTCAAGCTCTTTTGTTTTATATTTTACTTTACTTGTATTTTGGCTGTTGCTTATATATTTAGGTATGCTGTCCATAGGCCCCGGGCGGTATAGCGAAATAACGGCTATAATATCCTCTATACTCTTTGGTTTTAGGCTTGTTATTACTTGGCGCATGCCGGCAGATTCAAGCTGAAATATTCCCAAAGTAGCACCGCTTGAAATTAGTTCAAACACTTTTTCATCTGAATATGATATTTTTTCAAGTGAAAATTCAGGGTTTGTTTTTTTTATGATTTTTTCGGCATCGCTTAAAACAGTTAATGTGCGAAGCCCTAAAAAATCCATTTTCAAAAGGCCTAATTCTTCAATTGTTGTCATTGGGAATTGTGTAACAATATTGCCGTCGTTAGTACTGAGAGGCACATATTCATCTGCCTCGTTTGGGGTAATAACAACGCCTGCGGCATGAGTTGATGAATGGCGCGGCATTCCCTCAATTTTAAGTGCTAAATCAATAAGTTCTTTTATTTTTTCATCTGTATCGTATTGTGCTTTAAGTTCTTTTGATATTTTAAGTGCTTTTTCAAGTGTCATCTTAAGTTCGTTTGGCACTAATTTTGCTATTGTATCAACGCTTTGGTAGGGTAAATCTAACACTCTGCCAACATCTCTTATTGCAAGGCGTGCTGCCATTGTGCCAAAAGTTACAATTTGCGCAACGTGTTCCTCACCATATTTTTGCACAACATAGTCTATAACCTCTTGCCTTCGTTCATAGCAGAAATCTATATCAAAATCGGGCATAGATACACGTTCGGGGTTTAAAAAACGCTCAAAAAGCAGTTGATACTGAATAGGGTCGATATCGGTTATTCCCATGCAATAAGCGCAAATGCTGCCTGCGCCGCTACCGCGCCCGGGCCCAACGGGAATGTTCTTACTTTTTGCATACCTGATAAAATCGTACACAATTAAAAAATAGTTTATATAACCCATTTTTTCAATTACATCAATTTCGTATTCAAGGCGCTGTGTAACTTCTTGGTTAGGGTTATCACCATAATGTTTTTTTAAACCCTCGTTGCACAATTTAACCATAAATTCTTTGCTGGTCATGCCTTGGGGCGGCGCAAAAAAAGGTAGTTTTGTAACACCAAATTCAAACTCAAAATTACATTTTTCCGCTATTATATTTGTGTTTTCTAATGCCTCGGGCCAAAGCGAAAAACGATCATACATTTCATCGGCACTTTTTAAATAAAATTCATCTGTGCCAAATTCAAGTTTGTCTTCATCGTATATTGTTTTATTTGTTTGTATGCATACTAAAATTTCATGCATTTTACTGTCTTGTTTTGAAATATAATGTGCATCATTTGTTGCTACAAGCGGAATATTTGTTTCCTTTGAAAGCTGTACCAATTGCGGCAAAACAATTTTCTGTTCCTCAATTCCATGATCTTGAATTTCTATATAATAATTGCCTTTTCCGTAAATTTGCTCAAAGCGCAAAGCGCACTCTTTTGCGCCATTATAATCGCCCGAAAGTAATTTTCTTGGCACTTCGCCCGCAAGGCAAGCAGAAAGACAAATTAAACCCTCGCTGTATTTTTCTAAAAGTTCATAATCTACACGCGGTTTATTATAAAAGCCCTCTATATAGCCTTTTGAAACAATTTTTATCAAATTTTTATAGCCGATTTCATCCTTACACAATAATACAAGGTGGTTGTTACCGTCTATTTTATTTACTTTATCAAACCTTGTGCGGTTGGCAACATAAACTTCGCAACCTATAATGGGTTTTATCCCCTCTTTTTTAGCAGCTTTAAAAAAATCTACACAGCCAAACATACAGCCGTGGTCTGTAATAGCTACGGCTGTTTGCCCAATATCTTTTAAATGCGCCATCATTCTATCGGTTCTGCAAGCACCGTCTAACAGGCTAAATTCGGTGTGAACATGCAAATGTGTAAATTGTTTTTGCGCTTGCACTATATATTTTCCTCGCTCTCGTTTTTTTGCATAGTTTGTTTTGTTTGTTTTGCAATTTCTTCTATTTTTTTAAATCTGTGTGCTATACCGCTTTTACTTATTGGCGGCGTGCAAATATCGGCAAGGTCTTTAAGCGATGCCTCGGGCATATTTAAGCGTAAAAGTGCAACATCTTTTAAATTTTGTGGCAATGTATTAAACGCATTATTTTTTTGTAAAAACTCAATATCTTTTAGTGTTGTTTGGTTTGCTTTAACTATTTTATCAATATTGGCGGTTTCGCAATTTGTAATTCTATTAGCCTTATTTCTAAAATCTTTATACACTTTCGTGTTCATAACACTTAATGCGCAAAAACTTGCACCCATAAATGTTAAAAGGTCCTCAATTTGCTCACTTTGTTTAATATAAAGTACATTTATGCTTTTACGTGTGGTAAGGCGTGGTGAAAAAATTCTTGCATGTAATAGCGCAGATAAATCTTGCATAAGCATTAATCTATTCGATAAAAATTCTAAATTATATTCTTTTTCAGGGTTTGTAATGGTTCCGCTGAATATAAAGGCAGAGGAAATAAACATATTTACGCAATTATTACACAAAAACAAATCTCCATTAATTCTAATTGCAGGTTCATTTGCACTATGCCCGAAAATTTTAAATAAATTAATAATATCTGCGTTGTTTTTAATATTAAATTCGTAAATACCGCTTTCATTTTTACCTTTTAAAAAATAATTGCCGTTTATGTTTATTCTTGAAAAAAGTTTTTTTGCATATGCTGCAATTTCTTTGCTTTCTGTGTGAATTACAACGCCTTTTTTATCAAAATATTTACCAAAGCAAGCCGCCGCATATGCTGCTGATATTTTACAACAATCGTTTTGCGGTATATCGCGCTGTATTATTTCCATTTTAACGTCTTTTGAAAAACTCAAATAAACACCTCGCAATTTAGATAGTATCGACACAATCTAAGGTATCAAATATTTATTAGTATAACAATTATTAAATAATATTACCACTTGCATAATATTTAGCGCTTTAATTATCCCCAAACTTTAATTCGGTTTTTTCCGGTTTTAAGCCCTTCAAAAGGCCCTGCTGTAGGGTTATTTGTTCTTTTAATTGCAAAATAATCAGTATCAAATAAAATATTTTCGCCCTTATAATCATCAAAAACAACGTCTGCAATTCTAGGTTTGCCCAATGTATTTGTTCCTTGAATTTGTGTTTTTACATCTAGCATATCTTGTGTAATTTCAAGTTCTAAATATGTGCCGTCTGCCTCGTTTGTTATTTTTACATTTGGGTTAAAATTATTTTGTTCACAGAAGTTTTTTTCCGCTTTAAAGTGCTGTGCATTATTATAATAAACATTGCCGTTTATGTAAACGGGTTGTTCAACTTCGTCGTATTTAATTTTGTCAAACTGGCCACCTGCAACAATTTTTTCGTGGTATTCCTCATAATTTATGCAGTTGTTATTATAGCCGTTTGTTCCGCAAAATTCTTTTTCATTATCAAATTTTACGCCACCTACGAAAACATTGTTATAAAGCCTGTCGTCGCCGCCCTCAACAAAGGCATAACCGGCAACCTGGGTTGAATGTGCTAAATGATAAGGTGTTGCCCTATCAAGCACTTTAACTTTTTTCATAAGCCCACAGCACAAATTATTAATGTAAGCGCCACCTTGTGCATGGTTATCGAAATTAAACTTAGATGCGAAAATATTATTGTCAATGATATGCGGGCCGTGTGTTACTTCTATACAGCAATCTCTATCATTATTATAAAGCAAATTACAGCTAACACGCGTGCCTTGTGCTTGCCAATCAAGCCACAAACCTAGCGTATTATCGTGTAAATTATTGTGATGTATGCGCACATCAATTGGTGCATGAAATTTTATTGCCGCAATTTCATAGCCAAAATATTCGTGTTTTGTGCCAATGTTATATATATGGTTGCCGTAAATTTCGCTGTAAATACAACCTAAATGCCCAACTATTCCGTTTTGCCCACAATCATAAATTGTGTTGTTTCGAACAATATGCGAGCCTATATTTTCTTTCTTCCAGCCTATTTCAAGCGCCTTAAAAACTGCCTCTAGCTGGGTTTGGTAACCCGGCTTATGCTCAAAACGTGTGCATTCCATATCACCTGTTGATGCCTCTTTGCCTATGCTAATTGCGCTGCATTTTGCATCGTGTAAAATATTGTTTTCAATTATCCACCCTTTAGCCCATTTTGGCCCAAGCATTGCCATTTGGTTTGCGGTTGGTGGCGCCCAGCGGCAAGCTGCATGCGCCATTTCAAAGCCCGAAACGGTTATATAATTTACATGCAATTTTTCAGGGTAAAAGCAGCACTCTCTCACATTAATTTCAACAAGATGTTCATTTGGGTTTGCATCGTGAAAATTAGCGTAAATTGTTGTTGTTTCGTTTTGAACATCTGCAAAATATTGATATTTGCTATCTTCAGGGTGCGGCAAATATTCCATTCTTGCGTTAAGTGGTGGCTTATATTCTGTGCGAATTAAAGCAGTTTTTACTTCCTCTATGCTTTTTGCCTCATAAAAAGATTTGCCGTTTAAATAAACATCGCCTGCGTGTACAGATTTATCGGTTGGGTACATATACCAATCGCCGTTTAAATCTTCTTTATATGGGTTGTAATCTCCAAAAATTTTATTATCAACAACAGCTTTCCACACTGTGCTATCTACTTTTTGCCAATTATCAATAATTTCACTGCCTTTTATAATAACTTTTTCGCCGTTAGCAGCTTTGTAAACAACACGGCTTTGCTCATCGTTACCGCCGTTATGCGGCTTTACCCATTCACGATAAGTACCCTCGTGTACAATTACGGTATCGCCGTAATTTGCTGTTTGCGCCGCTTTATCTATTGTTAAAAAAGGCGCATTTATTGAGCCATCGTTAAAATCACTACCTTTTTTTGATACATGATATTCTTTATTCATAAGTTTCTCCTATAATTTTTAATAATGATATATTCATTATACAACATCTATTATCATGGTACAATAATATAAAGCAATTCTAAGCTAATAAATAATATATGAAATTAAAACAATACAAAGCTATATAAGTATTAAAAATAGTTAATTACAAATTAGCAGCACCAACCATACCCGCATTGTTTCCCAAAGTTGCCGTTAAAACCGGTGGCCCCGGTATTTGTTTGCCGGCAAATACATATTTGCTTACAAATTCATTTAATGGGTCGGTTAGTTTTTCTTTTTCGCCGCTAATGCCCCCTGAAATAAGCACAACTTTAGGACGAAAAACATTAACTAAGTTTACAATACCCTCGCCTAAATGTGTTATATATATTTCAACAAGCTCTTTTGCAATTTCATCGCCTGCATATTTTGCATCAAACGGTATTCTTGCATTCATATTATTCAAATCCCCATTGCACATTTGCATTAGTAATGAATTTGGATTGTTTTTAGCCGCTATTTTTGCATCTCGAATAAGTGCTGTTGCACTTGAATAAGCCTCAAAACATCCTTTTCGCCCACATGTACAACGCTCGCCACCCCAAGAAAGCACAGTATGGCCAAGCTCTACGCCGGCAGGGCCACCGCCCTCGAATATTTTACCGTCCATTACAACACCACCGCCAACGCCTGTTCCAAGCGTAATAAGAACAGCGCTATCATATTCCAATGCGGCGCCTGCAACAAATTCCCCAAGTGCGGCGCAGTTTGCATCATTGCTTAATTTAACGGGCTTATTCAAGCTTTCGCTTATAGTTTTTGCAAGCGGTATATTAACCCAATTATTAAAATTATTTGCATAAACAACTATGCCATTTTGCGTATCAATTGCGCCCGGGCTTCCAATTCCTATGCAATCAAAATCATCAATAGTTAATTTAGCATTTGAAATAACAGTTTTTATTGTTAAAACAATATCGTCAACAACTTCTTTCCATTCGCGCTGTGCAAAAGTTTTCATGCTATGGGTTGCTATTATATTGTTTTGATTATCAAGTACACCGGCTTTTATATTAGTTCCACCTAAATCTACTCCAAGTTTATAATTCATTAAATTAGCCATTTAATTTACCTCTCTTAAAAAATATCACATTTATTTTGCAAATGAACAAGCTTTTAACTTACAATTTTTTATAAGTTTATATCTACAAAATTGTACCATATATAATAATATTTTGTCAAAATATTAATATAGTTTTGCATAATTAATTAAATTATGATAAAATTATAAATAACATTAAATTTACGCTATTTAATATACTGCGAGGAAATATGAAAAATTATTTGAAACTTGATTCAACCGCGAAGCTTTACCCTTCGGTAACAAGCAAAAATAATACTTCTGTGTTCAGAATATCTGTTGTTTTAAATGAACAAATTGATAAAAATATATTACAACTTGCCGTTAATATGATTTATGAACGCTTTCATCTTTATTTCATGCGCCTGAAAACAGGTGTTTTTTGGAATTATTTTGATAATAATCCATTTCATTTTACGGTTGAAAAAGAAAACGAATGCCCATGTAACCCTATTTTAGCCGCTGAAAACAAAGGGCATACTATTAAAGTTATGTATTATCATAATAGAATTTCCGTAGAGGCATTTCATTCCGTAACCGATGGCAGCGGCGTTTTGGAGTTTATAAAATCGCTTGTTTACTATTATTTAAATATAAAATATAAAGATATACCGCACGAAAATAAAATATTGTTATTTGATGAAAAAATACAAAGTAATTATGAGGATAGTTTTTTAAAGCATTTCAAGCATTTCTCAAAAGAGGATAAAGCTTTTTTAAAAAAGAAAGAAAATGCATTTAAAATTAACGGAAAAAAATTCAAAAAAAGGGGCAATAGCGTTGTTATTGGAATTACAAGCGTTAATGCCTTAAAAGAAATTTGCAAAATATATAATTGCACAATAACCGTTTTTCTTAGCGCGCTTTTAATTGAAAGCATTTACCAAATTAAGCAAAAAAATTCCGGCAATACTAAGCCTATAATAATTTCACTTCCTGTAAACCTTAGAAAAGCGTTTAATTCTAACTCTTTAAAGAATTTTTTTAGCTTAACGCATTTAAGTTATACCATGAAAGAAAATGACACAATCAATGATATAATTACAGAAATATCGGGCCAACTTGTTGAAAACACATCGCAAGATCATTTAAAAGCTGTAACTAAAGCAAGCGTGCGCCGCAGCGTTAATATTTTTTCAAAGCACACTCCCCTTGTTTTAAAAAATTTATTTTTGCCTTATTTTTATTCAATAATGGGTGAAAAAAAGAAAACAATACCCTTTTCAAATTTAGGTAATGTTACAATGCCAAGTGGAACAACAAAATATATTGAACACTTTGAATTTCTTTTATACCCTACTGCACAAACGCATATTGGCCTTGGCGCGTGCTCGTTTAATGATAAACTTTCATTAAGTTTTACACGCAGAATTTTAGATACAAGCGTTATTAAATGCTTTTTTGAAAAATTGAAACAAATAACAAACAGCGAAATTAATGTTTATTCTAATATGTGGGGTGTAACCGATGAATAAATGCCCAAATTGTGATGTTAATGTTTATGAAAGCGAAATAAAATGCCCTTTATGTGATTATAAGTTTGAAAACAACAAAAGAACGAATGTGCAGTTTCCATCATATAATTATATTATTAAAAATAGGTCGTCTTTAAAAAACGTGCCTGTTTTTATAACTTTTGTTGTAATTGTTATTTGCTGTTATATAAATTTCTTCACATACGACACAGGCGATGTTTTATGGTCGCTTATTGTGGCAATTTCTTGTGTATTAGCAACTGCAATTATAAGGCTATTACACACAAAATCATTAAGATTTGGCTCTAAAGTAGTAATGCTTTATTTTTCTGTATCTGTTTTTTTATTTTTTATAGATATGCTAACAGGCCCACTTTTTTGGGCAACAAATTATGCCATACCACTTTTTACGGTTGTTGTTACTTTATATTTAACAGTTTTAACCGTTAAATCACGCCAAAAGTTTGCAGAATATTTCGGCAATTTATTAACGGTTTGCATTTTTAGCTTTACCCCCATTTTAATTTATTTTTCCGGTTATTCAAATTTAACATGGGGTTTTTTAATATCGGGAATTTTTTCATGCATTATAGTTTTAGCGCTTTATTTGTTTAGTGATAGATCTTTAAAGCAAGAACTAAAAAAGCGCTTTCATAGGTAATAATTAATGCAATTTTATAGCATTTTAAACTATTGTATTTCATCTATTTTTTGGCATACCTATAGTAAAAGATTTATTATAGGCTGAACTTTAAAATTATAGCATACTAGAAAATTATGCTTATACAATAAACACCCCCGGTAAAACCGGGGGTGTTTCATATGCGGGCATAGCCCTCTATTCTTTGCAACACGTCAAACGTGTAATACGATCTGCCAGTTGCAATAGGCCCTATTTTTTAAATGCTCCTTTATCTGTAAAGGTTAATTGTTCTCCTAATTCATCTTCTTTTAATTGATTCTTTATATATTCCGCAATTCGGCT
>CAYJGM010000043.1:0-7479 GCA_964369495.1 uncultured Bacteroides sp.
GTCGGTAGAACCTATCATATCCACATTTTTTATTATATTGCAGTTTGTAATTTTTGCGTTTTGCTTTAACACATTGCTTAAATTTTCATCTTGTTTTAAAGGCAAATAGCCGTTTAAGGTTTCAATATCAACTTTAGCGCCTATCATCATGCCGGCGGCAAGTGCACAATTATCAACTTTTTTAGCGGCATTTTCAATGTAATCAATGCTTGCGCCTCTTATATAGGTTTGAATTTGTGCAATTTTAGGAATAGAGTTTATCATATCACCACCCTTTGTAATAATAGGGTGGATTTTTATTTTTTCGTGCTCTGCGAATGTTTCCCTGTTTGCGTTAATACCTGCAAAGCAAAGGTTTGCCGCATTTAAAGCATTAATGCCCAAATGTGGGGTGCTGCCATGTGTTTCTTTGCCTGTGAATGTTATGATTTTTGAAATAAACCCAAGGCTACTGCCTGATAAATAAAGGTTTTTTTCTAAATCTCCTGCGTGGGAATGAAGCATTATTGCCATGTCTGCATCATCGAAGGCGCCCTCAACAATAAGCTGTTGTTTTCCGCCAATGCAAGAAATTTTACCCTCTTTAATTAAATTTTGCCGTTTTTCAATTTCGGCATATTCCTCTGCAGGGCATGCCAAAAATGTTACTTTACCTTTTAAATCTTTTTCAATCTCTTTTAATGCTTTTGCAACTGTAAGCATTTGGACAATTTGCAAACTATGCCCACATGCATGTGCGGCATGGGTAGTTTTATCCGCAAATTCGTGCCCTTCGCATAAAACAGCATCAAGCTCGAAAATCATACAAATATTAGGGCCGTTTTCATCGCCGCAAATTGTTGCTTTAAAGCCTGTTATTGCAAGGTTTTCTTCATATTTTATGCCCATTTGTTTAAATTCGTTTTTTACATAAGCGCTTGTTTTGTGCTCGAAATATCCCATTTCGGGGCAATTTAATAGGTCATCATTCCATTTTTGAATTAAATTTTTATTATCGTCAACCGCTTTTAATGCTTTTTCTTGCAACATATTATCACCCTTATTAATTAATAAATATAATTAAGTTTAGCAAATATTAATATTGCCGTCAATCATTACAAAGCTAACATTTATGTTTTCGTCAAAAATAATAAGGTCGGCAAATTTGCCAACAGCAACAGAGCCAATTTCGTTTTCTATTTTAAGCAATTTTGCAGGGTTTATGCTCATCATATTTACCACTTCAAAAAGCGGTGCGCCACTTGCGTTTTTAAACACACGTATCAATCTATCGGCGGTGGCAACGCTACCGGCAAAGGCACTTCTATCGGGCAGTTTTGCAACGCCGTCTTCTACAATTGTTTTCATGCCTGTTTGTTTATTGCCTAAAATATATTCGCCCTCGGGCATTCCGGCAGCGCGCATGGAATCTGTAACAAGGCATATTTTATCGGCACCTTTTACCTTATAAATTAGCTTTAAAAGTTCAATGGGCAAGTGCATGCCATCGGCTATAACTTCAACAAATAAATCATCAATTAAATAGCCTGCCTCTATTGCGCCGGCAATTCTAAAAGCATTAACACGTTTAACGCCGGACATTGCCGAATAAAAATGTGTCATGCATGTAATTCCGTTTTCGTATGCCTTAAAAACCTCTTCGCATGTGGCATCTGAATGTGCAAGTGAGCTGATGATATTGTTTTGGCGCAGTGTGCTTAAAAACTCCATAGAGCCATCTAATTCCACAGCAAAAGACCATCTTTTTACTCTATCGGTTAATTTTAATACTTCATTATATTCAGATTTTTCTGGGTTTCTAAGATGATTTGGATCTTGTGCGCCTGCCTGAGAGGGCGCAAAATAAGGCCCCTCTAAATGCAGGCCTAATATTTTTGGCAGGCCTTTTTGCTTTAAATTTACTTTGTTAAATAAATTTACAAAATCAATTAGCGATTTTTTCGTGCTTGTAATTGTAGTTGGCATAATAGAAGTAGTGCCATATTGCATATGCGTTTTACACGCATTATATATGCTATCTAAATTGCCGTCCATAAAATCAAAACCGCCGCCACCATGCGTGTGAATATCAATAAAACCGGGCGATAAATATTTGCCTTGAACATCAATTACTTTAGCGCTCTCGCATGATATTCCGCCATTAGTTTTAATTTCGGCTATTTTATCATCACAAACAAGAACTTGCCCATATTTAATGCCCGTTTGAAAGATTATATTTGCGTTTTTAAATAATGTGTAATTCATAGTTTTAGTCTTTCAATTATTTATAATTCGCTTGCGGCGTCACTGTCTATATACATATTAACATTTTCTGTATTTCTTAAAATGGAAGCAGGGCAAGTTTCGTTTATTTCGCCTGTTAATGTACCTTTAACCGCATTTGCTTTGTTTTTAGTTGGCACCATGCAAAAAATATACCTGCTTGCTATAAGTGCCGGGATTGTAAGAGTTAGCGCGTGCGTAGGAACATCATCAATTGTTTTAAAGCAACCATCATTAACTTGCTGTATTCTGCAACTTTCTTCAAGTAAAACTTTCTTAACAAGGTAAGCATCGTTAAAATCTGCAACCGAGGGATCGTTAAAAGCGATGTGCCCGTTTTCGCCTATGCCCATAAATGTAATATCAATAGGGTTTTCTTTTAATAAATCTGCATATCGTTTGCATTCTTGTTCGGGGTTTTTCATTCCATCAATTATATTTACTGTTTTAAAATTAACTGCGTCAAATATTTTCTCTTTTAAAAACCCTGAAAAAGAGCGAGAATCTCCAATTTCAAAGCCAACATATTCGTCCATGTGATATGCGTTAATTTTCGACCAATCAATTTCTTTTGAGGATAGTATGGCCTTTAAAAAATCGTTTTGTGAGGGAGCCGCCGCAAATACTATATTAAGTTCTTCTTGGTTTTGTAGCAGTTCTTTAATTTTCTCGGTTGCCTCGGCCGCTGCAACTTGGCCCATTTCTTGCCTTGTGTTAAATATTTTTAAATTAATTTTATCAAAGTTTTTTTCTATCATAATATTTTCTCCTTAAAAACCGTAAATTTGTTTATATTTGTAATAAGCCGCCTCAGCCCAAGTTGCCTTTAAACCGTTTTTGTAGTGTGTAAAATGCAATAAATCTCTTGTGGGGAATGTTGTATCAAGCAATATTTTTGCATAAAATTCCGCTTTTTTAAACTCGTTTCTTGCAAGTTTTTCATTGCCTTTGCCGTGTTGCAAACTAACCCTAACCATATAATATAAATAGTTTACAATGTTTTCGCTGTACGTGAAGCGCATATCTTCTTCAGCTAATCTTTTTGAAAGAATATCATCTTCACATTGCATTATGGCTTCATCTAAAACAGTTCTTGCTTTTTTAAAAAGTTCAATGCTATCAACAAGTGAAATCCCGGCGTTATCGTCGTTTAGAACAGTGTTATATTGCATGTGCTTTAGGGGGAATAAATCTTCCTGTGTAACCGCCATATTGTTTAATTTTGCAGATAAAGAAAGCCTTTTTCCTTGCTCATCTTCACCATCAAACAGATATTGATAATGTTTAAAATATTTCATGTTCGTTGTGGCTTTTTCAATAATTTCATAAAAAGTTTTCATTAAATTACATGTGTTTTTATAATACAGTTCAAAATATTCTAAAACTAATTTATCAACATCTAAGTAAGGGTTCCACAACATGCTGTACATCTGGTAATTTAAAAGTGTTAAAGTGCCCCAATCTTTATTTGTCATGTGCATATAATACATATGTTTTGCGCCAATTTCATAATAAAATGGTATTTCGTCTTTCATTGTGTTTATATGGCATGTTGTAATGCTGGCAAATGCACTAACATTGTAATATTCACCAAGGAAAATATCGCCTTTATATGTTCGCTGTTCATCGCTTGCCCAGCTTTTTAATCTGTTCATTAAAATGCTGTTGGTTTCGGTGCATTTTTCATCGTATATTCTGTGTGAATAACATCTTTCGATAGGAAAGTAAATAGCCATGCAAGTACTGTAATCAAAATCTTCGGGCAATTCTTTATCGGGCATGGGCAATGTTTCGTGGTAAATGGGAAACATTATTTTAACATTTCTTTTTAATATGCCCTTAGCTATTGCTTTTTTAATGCGCTTATCTATTTCATAAACTAAAAGCACTAACCTGTACGAATAATTTCCCAAAGCGGTACATTGTTCACATTCGCACCAAGTACCGTTATCAAGCATCCAGAAATTCAAATAATCGGTATTTTTTAGCCAGCCGCTCACAAGCGATTTTATAATATTATTGCATAATTCGTTTACGGCATCTTTATTTGAAGTGCAAAAATTATCGCCGGCGCCCTCGTAATTGCCCTTGCCTAAATCACTGCTGCGCTTGCCGTTAATATATGCATACCACTCAGGGTGTGCATTGAAATATGTATATTCTTCGCTATCGCTTTGAACTTTGCTTGCATTTGGGCTTAATTCGTAGATATCATCGGGCTTTTTAGTGTTGGGTGCATATTGATGCGAATACGGATATGCCATGTGAGGACTTAGCATTCTGTGAAGCGTAATATGCCCGCCACTGCAAATTGAAATACCTCTTTTTTTAACTTCATGCGGAACATTAAACTCTTCCATAAATGCAAAATTCAATCTGTTATGCATCATCCAATCTAAGAATTCAATGTTTTCATCTGTAATAAGCTCACTGTAACAACCTCTTGTAATAAATTTTGGTTGCGATACAATATTAATGTTTTCAAAATCCAACTCTGTTAAATTAGGGATATACATGCCTTTTTCGCCCGGTGAAAACCATCTTACACCCAAATGCATTAAATATTCACTTATTGCATACAAATACGCTCTTCGTGATTTTCCGCAAAGAAGTATAGTTTGAAGGTTTTGTGTTTTTTGAGATTTTACAATTACGCCATCTTCGTTTAAACATGCAAAATCTTCTTTGTTTTCAAGCATTTCATAAGCTTTTTTCCCAACAACAAACACTTTCCCTTTTTGAGGGAAAGTATTTGTTAATTGAATAATATTTTCATTTGCGTTTAATATCTTTATTAAGTGATTTTTCAAATCTACTGCGCCAAAGCTTGCGGTTACTATATGTGCTTGCTCAGAGTTTTCGTCTTGCCAATCGGTTTGCAAATTTAACTCGCTTGCATATTCTAAGCTTTCGAACATATCATTTTCTACATAAATATAAATATTATCCATAAAGTACTCCTAACCTTTAACAGAACCCACAAGTGCGCCTTTGGCAAAATATTTTTGCACAAATGGATATACCGCTATAATAGGTGCAATTGCAACTACTATTGTTGCGTATTTAAGTGAATCGCCTATAACTATTGCATCGCCTACAGATTCTGTGGTAGATGAGCCTACCATTAATATTTCGCGCAAAATAAGTTGCAGAGGGTATAGCTCTTCACTTTGCAAGTAAATAAAAGGAATAAAATATGAGTTCCAAATTGAAACCGCGTAGTAAAGGCCTATTGTAGCTAGAACTGCTTTTGATGAGGGCAATACTAATTTGTAGAATATGCCAATATCGTTCAAGCCGTCTATTGCGCCGGCCTCTTCAATTTCAGTTGGAAAAGATGTAAAGAAACTGCGCATAATTATAAAGTTCCATGTAGTTACAGCGCTTGGAATGATAACCGCCCAAATTGTATCAAGCATGTTTAAATTTCTAACAACCAAATATGTAGGTATCATGCCACCGGAAAAAAACATTGTGAACAATATCATTAAAGAAAAAACTTTATGGCCCAGAATATGCTTTTTGCTAAGCGCATATGCGCCCATTGAGGTAATTAGCAAAGATAAAGAAGTGCCAAGCACAGTGTATAAAATAGTATTTGCATAAGATGAAATTATTCTGTCGTCGGCAAACACCATTTTGTACATATCTAAGTTAAACCCTTTAGGTAAAAGGCCTACTTCACCGCGCAAAACAGAAGTGCTATCGGAAAAAGAAATGGCGAGCATGTTTAACAGTGGCAATAATATAACAAGAGTTACGCTTGTTAGAAAAATGCCTATAAGTAAGTTAGCCGCCCAATTTTTTTTAGTAATCATATTTATGCTCCTTAAAATAGACTGGATTCGCTAAAGCGTTTTGCAATAGAGTTTGCAAAAACCAATAAAATTAAGCAAACAACCGAATTGAATAGGCCAACAGCTGTAGCATAGCTTAAATTTCCGCTTACGATACCTGTTCTGTAAACAAAGGTGTCGATTATGTCTGAAGTTGAATAAGTTACCGGCCTTTGTAATAAAAGTGCTTTTTCTAAGCCTACCGATAATACAGAGCCAACTTTTAAAAGCAACATTGTTATAATGGTAGGTGCCAATGATGGTAAAGTTATTGCTGTCATCTGTTTCCATCTGCTTGCACCGTCTATGGATGCAGCCTCGTATAAAGTTGTATCAATGCCGGCAAGCGCAGCCATATATATGATAGCGCCCCAACCCATTTCTTGCCATATTCCGCTTATAATATAAACAGGCCTAAACCAAGAGGCGGTTTCAAGAAAGTTGATGCTTTCGCCACCAAAAAATTCTATAATTCCATTAACAGATCCATTAATTGGAGAAAGAGCACCTTGTATTACACCAACAACCACAACCGCCGATAAAAAATGGGGCATATAGCTGATTGTTTGTACAAATTTTTTCTTTCTAAGGCCTGTTACTTCGTTTAAAATAAGTGCAAAAATAATAGGTATAGGAAAACCAAAAACAAGCGAGCCAACGCCCAACATTACGCTGTTTGTAATAGTTCTTAAAGCATCGGGAGAGCTAAAAAATGTTATAAAATGCTCAAAGCCAACAAAATCAGAGCCTTCCATTCCCAAAAAAGGGCTGTAATCATAGAATGCTATGGCTACACCCCACATAGGGGCGTATTTAAACACTATATAATAAATTAAACATGGTAAAAACAATAACAATAAATATTTGCTTTTATTAAACTTTTTAATTATAGGCGATTCGCTTTTCGATACTTTTTTTGTTAAAGTTGCCATAAAAATCTCCATTCTGTGCACAGCACAAATTGTTTTGAAAAATCTCCTTACAAATTGGAGATTTCTTGGCATTTGCCGCCGCTGACGGCAAGCCTTGGTATGGGTGATTAGCGTGATTATTCACGCTAATCACCCGGTTTTTATTTTTATTGTGTTAATCTTGCGTATGCATCTTCGTGAATTTTTGTCATTTCGTCAAGGCCCATGTCTTTAACAGTTTGCACATAGTCATCCCATTCAGCAAAATCGCGTTGGCCTGTCATAAACATTGATACTTGTTCCGCAACATATGAAGTTAAAGGCACAACTACAGTATCAACAACTTTTTGCTCTTCTTCGTTCCATGCTAAAATTGGTTGCATTGGTGCATCGTAAGAAGAAGCTTGGGCATATGCATCTTGAAGTTCCGGTGAGAACAATTGTACTGTTGCGTCGAAATCGTATACTTG
>CAYJGM010000043.1:7489-18694 GCA_964369495.1 uncultured Bacteroides sp.
TGATATAAACCGTAAGTAGAAAGGCCTGTGTCAACTTTCATTTGTGTTTGATCTTCAACGCCAATCCATTGTTTTTCGCCGTCAACTACCTCGTGGTTTACGCCTTCAACGCCCCAACTTGCAAGAGCCATACCTTCTTCAGAGAACCACCAGTCGCAATATGCTAAAGCGGCATCTAAATTTTCTGTATCGCTTGCAATTATGTAGCCGTAAAAACCTGTGCGTGTATCTGTCATAATAGCTTCGCCATTGCTTCCGCCAACAAATGGGGGCATATATGCCATTTTAAATTCGGGGTTTATTTCTTGCACGCTTGAATTGAAAAAGTCTATGCGGCTGATATAATCTATTGTTACAAAAGATTGCTCGTTTGAAACTAATTCTTCCCAACCTGCTGTGTCTAAAGATAAGAAGTTTGGAACAATTAACTCTTCATCATATAATTTGTAAAAATACTCTAACATTTCTTTGAATTCATCGTCGATTGGGCCAAATTCAAACTCGCCGCTTTCGTTAATATTCATAAACCTGTTGCCTGTCATATAGCTTGTGCCAAATAAAGGTGCTATATTATCGAATTGTGCTAATTCTGAACGGAAAACCAAAGGATAGCTCTCGGGGTATATAGTTTTTAGTTCTTTTAAAACATCATAAAGTTCATCGCTTGTAGCAGGTACTTCTAAATTATGCTCTGTAAAAATATCATCACGATATATCCATGCGCGCCTGTTAGATTCTTGAATACCGTATGATGGGAATTGATATAAAGAGCCGTCTGAAGATAAGAATGAAATAACATTGTCTTTGTTTTCTTCATACCATTTTGAAAAATTAGGTAACTTATCCATATGATCTAATACATTAATAAAGGCACCGTCATCGCCATAAGTTTTTACAGCGCTGTTGCTTATTGGGAAAATTAAATCGGGTAAATCGCCGGAAACCATTGCTAAGTTTAGTTTTTCGTCGAACGATTCACCGGAGTTTAGAATTGCATCAACATTTAAAGTAACGTTTGTTGCTTCTTCAACTGTTTTTACTATTGCCCACTCTTCATTAAATTGGAAAGTAGGATGAGAGGGCATCATTACATCTAATGTTACAGATGCTGCTTGCCCGGTTTCGGTATTGCCTGTGTTTTCGCTTGCTGTGCCCTCACTTGAAGAACAACCTGCGAATAATGCTATTGTTAATAGTAATGCTAAAATAATGCTGGTAATTTTTATTTTTTTCATAATACTCAAACCTTTCTATTTGTGTTTTGCTTGTGTACTCATCATATCGCTAAACTTAACAAATTTCAATTTACAATTTTTCTTTCAATTTCTATTTTATCATATTTTTGAAGGTTTTTTGCTGTTTTCATACAAAATGCACATAAAAAAACAAAATAGATATATACTTTTAGTGATATATCTATTTTGCTTTTATTTGAACTTTATTTTCTATAACTTCCTGGGGTTGTTCCCATGTATTTTTTAAATAGCCTTATAAATGTATTAACGCTGTAAATTCCAACTTCTTCGCTAATTTCGTTAATTGTCATGTCTGTGTTTTTTAAAAGATCTAAAGATTTCATTACCCTGTAATTGTTAATATATGTGCTTAAATTCACGTTGGTTTTTTCTTTAAAATATGTTGATGAATAACTTCTTGAAATAGATAAATCATAGGATAATTGCTCTAGGCTGAAATCGTTTTTGTAATTTTCTTTAACATATGCTTTAATTTTACTTATTATTGGGTCATCTTCGTCTTTTGTAATATTGGGCATACTTAAAATTAATAAATCAATGAAATTTTCCATAAGCTTAATATAATCTTCATAATAATACAAAGAAAACAATTGCTTGTATATTTCGTCCATAGCAATATTCCCGGAAACACCGTTTTTTGCATCTTGCAAAATATTTAAACATAAATTCATTACTCGTTGACATGCAAGCTGTAAATGATAATTTTTGACATTGTTATTAATATTATCTTCAAGTAAAGAGGTGGTTAAATTTAAAACTTCTTGTTTATTGGCACTAAAAATATTATCGTAAATTTCTTTTCTTTGTGCCGGTGTGAAAAAAATATACACACCTTTTTTATAATTTGTATCGTTTAAAGTAATAATTTGTGTTTCGCTATTTAAATAAGTAAACTTTGATGCCTTTGCAAGTTCTTCATACATGTCTGCAGATAAATCTTCTTTTAAATAGGGTTTACCTACTACTAAAGTAAAGCAAATATCTTTTAATTCAAGAATAAAAAGCTCGTAAAGCGATTTTTTTAATTGTTCAATTGTGTAGTTTTCACTGTATTCTATATTAACAAGAATTTCGTCGCTCTCCATTATAAGCAAGAATTTAATTGTAAAAACTTTTTTTAATATATCATTTACTGTATCTCTAAGTGCATAAATATCATCAAATTGTTTTGTGTTAATTTTAATATATATTAAAAGCCTGGTGTTATCTTCATCATCTTCTGTGCTCTCGCCTATAATAGAGTTAGAATTGTATATTTTTTTAAATTTTGAGAGATATACAAATTCCATAAGCAGGTTTTTTTTATCTGCAAGCTCAGAAGAATAGCTGTTGTTTTGAATAATAATGCTATCAATTTGGCTTTTTATAAAATTTATATCGCTAGAGCTATTACTGTTTATGTCTTTTTCAAACAGGGCTTTTAAATCGTTTATTGGCCTGCTGATATATTTTGAAAGTATAAATGCAAACACAATACCAATAAGAAAGGCAAAAACAATAATTAAAATTGGGGTGCTATGGGTGGCTATCAATAATTTGTTCAGGCTTTCTATAGATATATAGTCTGAATAAACAATGTTGCTATCAAGTGATTTTTTCACATATCTTAAACTGCCGTCCGGCTCGTTAATGGTAATTTCGCTGCTATCACCCAAAAACGCTTCATATTCTTCATAAGTATATTGCGTGTTTTGATTAGAAGAAAAAATAGTGCCTTGTGTACTAAGTGCAATAAAGGTGTCGCTTAATTCATCTTCAATTGTATTTTGTAATAATTTTTCATCAATTAAAATTATAATTAAATAATCACTTTTGTATCTATCTTTTGAAACATAGGGTATTAATGTTCTGCTTTCATTTGAAGAGAGAACAGCATTGTCGTAAAAAATTGCAGATTCAAAATATTTGTTTGCAAAGGGCTGTTCTATTAAGCCCTCCCAAAATTCATAAGTATATGTTTCGTTGTGAAAGTATGTGCTGAAGAATTTTTCTTTTTCAAATGTTCCGCCGGCGGTAGCAATATAATCTGAATTAACAGGCAACACAATTACATTGTTTATATATGAATCGAATTGTGCTAAAATAGTTACAAGGTCGTTTGTAATATTAGCGTATTCATGAGCGGATAGGGCGTTACTGTTATCAACTAACTCTTCAATGTTTTGCACACTGTAAGCAATATTGTAATTATCTATCAAAATTTGGTCAATATCATCAATTACTATATCAATGTCTTTTGTCATTAGTTCGAATGTTTGCTGTTTAACCAAATTTAAAAAAACATTGTATGAAAAGAAAAGAATAACAAGCATACATATTAAAAGCCCTAAGATGGAAACGAAAACTCTGGTTGCATAATTTTTCATTCATTTACCCTCTGCAATTTTCAATTATTTCATTTAATGCATATGCATCTGATAAAAATTGCTCTTTTGTGGAATTTTTGACAAATTCAATGCACGCATATATATTTTTGTGATTTATTATTTTGAATATTTTTATTAAATCATCTTTAATGTCGCTTAAATTTCCATATACCTTATCCGTGCAATTATGCACATGAATATTGCAAAGTTTATCTTTTAACGCAATAACATCGTTTATGCTTTGCTCTAATGTTTGCTTGTTGGGTATTTGCCAATGGGTTTTAGCTTTTGGTACATCGCATAGCAAGCTTTGCGTCGACTTTAAAGTATCTGTTAATGTTTTTGCGTGATATTCAAATGAAACATGTATGTTTTCTGTTTCTGCCATATCACAAATGGCGTTTGCCTCTTCAATTAAAGAAATTCTTTTTTTGCAAGAAATATCAAAAGAGCCCTCGTTTCCGGCCCAAATTCTTATAGATTTTGCACCTAAAGCATAGGCAACATCAAGGTGTAATTTAAATTCATGCACATAATTTTCATATGCACCTAAGCGGTAATAGCTTGCATAACCTGCAATTTCAATATTGTTATTATGGCATAAATCTTTTATAAAATTTGCGTTTTGAACATCACCTTTTAGCAAATGCACATCAGAGCTCCACTCAACAGCTGAAATATTTGCTTGTTTGCATATAGCTACAATTTCTTCTGCACTTTTTTTCCTAAAAGTGGCTGAAACAACTGCTGATTTAATCATGGCAAACCTCTTTTAATAACATTCATTTTGTTTATTGTTATACAATTTGTTCTACTTTTGCATAAAAGAACATAATAGGCAAAATACAAAAAAACGATTATTGTATTAATAATTAAATACTATATAATTATATCATCTAGAATAATTAAGTGTCAAATTAAGGAGCGAGTTATGCTGAATATAGGTATTATAGGTGCAGGAATAATATGCGAACGCCATATAAAAGCAGTTGAGGCATCCGAGCATGCAAAAGTAGTTGCAATTTGTGATATTGTAAAAGAACGAGCCGAGCTATATGCGAAAAATTGCGGTGCAAGCGCTTTTGAAGATTATACACAAATAATTGGCAATGTGGATTTAGATGCGGTTATTATTAATTTACCGCATTCGTTGCATATTGCTTGCGGAGAATATTTTGCAAAAAACAAGGTGCACGTGTTTATGGAAAAACCGCTTGCGATTTCAAAAAAAGAGTGTGAAGATTTAATTAGCGTATGTAATGAAAACAAAGTTTTATTGCAAGTAGGGCATGTGCAAGCATTTTTTGTTGAAAACATGCTTGCGAAAGAGTATATACAAAACAAAAAACTGGGCGAATTATGCATGATAAATGATGTACGCACGGCCTTTTATTTTGATGATAAACGCCCAAAATGGTTTTTGAACAAAAAATTATCCGGTGGCGGAATTTTAATGAATTTTGGCGCACATTCGCTTGATAAAATACATTATTTAACAAATAGCACCACAGATTTTTTTGTAGGTAAATGCAATTTTGATAATAATGAGATTGAAGGTGCGGCACAAATATTTTTAATTACCGAAAATAATATAAGTGCAAATATTAACTTGTGCGGTTATAATAAAAACAATGAAAACTGCACAATGCTGTATTTTACAAATGGCGTTTTAAAATTGGAAACAGGAAAAGGGCTTTTCATACTTGAAAATAATGAGTTTAAGCTTATTTGTAAAACCGATATTCAAACTACATTTAAAAATCAAATGGATAGTTTTATAAACGCTATTGTAAATAATGAGCAAAGTGTAGTGCCCGGTGAATATGGCCTTAAAATTATTGAAATAATAGAAAGCGTATATAACAAGCAATTATAAAAGAGGAAATTATGAAAGAAAAATTAGGCAGCATAATTGAATTGTGCAAAAAAATTAATATGCCGGCAGAAGCTTTGAATGACATAAAAAATATTGTTACAAATTATAGTTTTAACAATTTCAAGTTTTATTTTGATGCAGTAAAACAGGGTAATTATGAAAAATACAAAGAGGTAAATGAAAAAATCGAAAATTTTGATGATTTGCCCACAATTCAGCTTGTGCTTTTATTGGCACAGGCTGTAGATGTTTTTGAAATATATAAAAAAATGCAAATACAAGAACAAATATATTATGATACAATGTCGGCATTTACACGCTTTTTAAATGAGAGTAAAATGCAATGTGGGCAATATAAATTTGATAGAGAATTTTGGGCATATCGCCATGTGAACATGAGCATATTCAGAATAGGCGAGCTTGAATTTGAATTTAGAAAATGCCCTGAGGATATAATAATAAACAAGAAAAAAATAGTGTATAAAGATGAAAATGTAATAGCCGTACATATTCCATCTGACGCTAAGTTGACATGTGAAAATTGCAACAACACATATATTAAGGCGCGTGAATTTTACTCTAAACACTATAAACAGTATAGTAATGCATATTTTACATGTAAAACATGGTTGCTTTCGCCGCAGCTAAAAAAACTGCTTTCAAAAAGCTCGAACATACTAAACTTTGAAAAGTATTATACTATTTATGGCTTTGAAGAAAGCGATCAATTTAAAAATTGGGTTTTTGGGCACGAAGAAATGAAAGTTGAAGATTATCCTGAAAATACATCATTGCAACGAGCTGTTAAAAAACATGTTTTACAAGGCGGAAAAATAGGTGTGGGTAGTGGTATAATATTAGATTATTAAGAGGTATAACGATAATATCAGCAGTGGAAATCGAAAACATTAAAAACAAGAGTGTGAATTCAATTTATACTTTGCTTGCCAGCGGCAAGAGAGCAAAATAAAGGAAATGGCAACGAACATTAATATGGCAAAAACAATTAAATAAGCTTAATGCTGTAGAGTAAAATCTACAGCATTTTTGTTGTCTTTATTCCAAAAACGATATGGAAAAAGCTAGCTTATATAAAGCTTGATTTAACTTTAAAAATTGCACCATTATAATTTGACAAAAAATTGATTTTTTGATAAAATATTTCGTATTATTATCGTAAAAGTTGTACCGTTTTCATATGTGAAAGCATTTACTTTGCCGGGAAAACTTTATCGAGACACACTTTCGATTGTAAAAGCAGAAGCTGCTGAGTTGCTATCAAAATTTAATATATCTAAATTTTTTATGGCTACAACAGGGTTTTTAATAAAGTGTGGAAAAACAAATTCTTCGCCGCTTGAAAGCGGAAATTAATTAAAACTATAATCTGGTGTATTGAATAAAGGAGATATAATGTGGCATATTGACAAATTTATATTAAAACCGAAAGAAGAATTTGAATGCTATTCTATCAAAGATATTAGCGTAGTTTATTACAATAACAACTACCACTTGTTTTACACGGCAAGTGGTAGTTGCTGCAATAAACAAGAATATACAATAGGCTACTTAGCTACTGAAAAGTTAGAAACGGCAGATGATAAAAAGAGAAATCAACTGACAAATTTAAAGCCGCAAAACAACACTTATTATTGTGCACCACAAGTGTTTTATTATGAAAAAAATAAATTGTGGTACTTAGTTTACCAAATAAAAAGTGATGTTGGGTGCTATGAAGCCGTCTATTCAACAAATAAAGAGATTGAAAATCCCAATGGGTGGAGCGAGCCGAAAGCTTTACTATCAAGAAGTGACGATAATAAAAACACTAATAAATGGATTGATTTTTGGGTTATAGGCGATAAAAAACATATGTATCTGTTTTATGCAAGTGCAGACAAATTAGCATTTAGAAAAACTAGTTTTGAAAGTTTTCCACGTAATTGGTCACAGGAAAAACAAATAGAAATTAAAGGTGCATTTGAGGCGCCGCATATTTATTATTGCTTAAAAAACAGTACATATTTTTTGAGTTTTGAAGGGAAAAACGGTAGCGCTGGAAGATATTTTGTGCTAGCTCAAAACAAAAACCTTGATAGTGACAATTGGGAAATTATTGATGGAAAATGGTTTTGCAATGAAAATTTATCGGACAATAAATGGGCGGATATGCCGTCTCACGGCGAGATAATAAGAGCAAGCAACAACGAGCAGATGCAAATTAATGATATAAATAAGGCTGATTATTTAATACAAGGAACACTGAATAAAGATTATGAAGCAGAATACACTAAAATACCTTGGGTCATTTTATTAGCTAAAAACTAAACTTAGCACAGAAAAATTTGCAAAAACACACCATATATATTTGAGGAATAATTGTTACAAAATAGGGTAAAAGTACGGTATGAATAGCGTTAGCCAGGCCGAACAAAATGGCAAAACTAATTACAAATATTGTGTTCAGCCGTGCACAAAACAGAAGTATTTCAGCAATTATTAATACATCGCAAATATATATAGTTGCCTTTTTAATTCCTGCTTTATCAAATATAAAACCTAATAAAATTTTACCAACTATCAATACGGACATCATTAACGAAAACATGCTTGCTGCATAAGCAGAAGTGTAGCCAATATCCACTAAATAAGACAACATGTGCTGTTGAGTGCCTATACCAATAAAACCTATTATAAACAGTGCAGTGCAAAATATTGGATAGGTTCTTGTTCGAATAGCTTCGTTTCTTGTTAGGCCCCATTTTTTTTGTTCTTTTACATTTTTAATTTTAGGCGAGCTTAATGCTGTTAAACCTATATCTTTTGGGTGTTCCTTTATTAAAAAGAAAATTGTTGGGTTTGTAACGATATAAAGCCGAAAATTAAATATTAGATAGGGGTGTAGCTATATCGCACTACGCCAGGGCAAGCTCGCAGTAGAACAACCCCGAGGCGATAAAGAGTAATAACAAGTTGAAAGTGCTAAATATAGCAAATATTATTTAAAATATTATTTAAAGCACCACCTTTTTATATGTGGTGCTTTTTAATATTCTGACGGTATGTGCAATTTGCCTAAATCTCAACTAATTATTTAGCTATTATATGCATTGAAATTAAATATGTCATAAGTTATCATATATCATATAAGAAACAAGTTTTTTGATGAGAGGTATATTATGAATATATATAAACAACTTATATATGGTAAATTAGTAGACGGAGAGGATAAGCCAATTAAAGTGCTAAACCCATCAACGGGCGAAGTTATCACAGAGCTAAATTCTGCAAGTGAAAAGCAAGTTGAAGATGCGCTGCAAGGAGCACAGGCTGCATTTAAAACATGGGGAAAATTAAGCCTTGCTAAAAGGGAAGAGTACATAAGGCGCTTAATTAAAGTTATAAGGGCGCACAAAGCGGAAATTAAAGCATGCCTTATTAAAGAAACAGGCAAAAGCGATAGCATAGCCGACTATGATTTTGAAATGATTCCAAACTGCCTTGATTTTTTTATTGAAGAGGCAAAACGCATGCACGGCGAAATGATACACGACTATAATGATGAACACTTAAACATGGTTATAAGAAAGCCACTTGGCGTTATTGCGTGCAATTTGGCGTGGAATTTCCCGCTTTTAAATGTGGGCTATAAAATTGGGCCCATACTTGCAAGCGGCTGTACATGTGTGCTTAAACCATCGGGAGATACCCCACTTGCAACGCTAATGCTTTCAGAGTGCATAAAAGAGGCAGGCATACCCGATGGCGTTATAAATATAATCTTCGGTGCAGGTAGCAAAGTGTCTAAAGTGATGAACGAGAGCACAATTCCCTCTATGGTAACGCTTATAGGCTCTACAAATACAGGCCGTAAAATTATAGAGCAAAGCGCCACAAGTGTAAAGCATTTTTCCCTAGAACTTGGCGGCAATGCACCTGTTGTTGTAACAAAAGATGCAGACATTGCACAAGCAGCTTTTTGCACGGCAGACGGCAAATTTGGAAACAGTGGGCAAATTTGCGTTGCGCCTAACCGTATTTTTGTGCATGAAGATGTGAAAGATGAGTTTGTAAAAGGCGCCCGTGATTTTGCAAAGGGGCTTAAATTTGGCACAGGGCTTGACGGCGAAAATATTTTAGGCCCACTTGTTAATGAAAAAGCGGCAGTGCAAATGCAAAAATTGGTTGACGATGCAGTGGAAAAAGGCGCAAAAATTGCACATGGCGGCAAACGGGCAAAGGGAAACGGATTTTACTTTGAGCCCACTATATTAACAGATGTAACCGACACAATGCTTGTGTATAAAGAGGAAATTTTTGGCCCTATTATGCCTATTTTAACCTTTAATGATAACGATGATATAGTTGCACTTGCAAACGACACAGAGTTCGGGCTTGCGGCCTATGTGTATACAACAAACTTAAATACAGCGCTAAAACTTTCTAAAGAGATAGATTCCGGCAGTGTGTGTGTGAACGAGCCGTTTTATTCATTCCAGCTACCACACGGTGGCTGCAAACAAAGTGGCATAGGCAAAGATTGTTCGCATTATAGCCTAGAAGAATATACGACAGTTCAGCGTATTTCAATAAAAGTTTAAAAACAATTTGCTTGAATTTAAACCGCGGCGTATAAATATATTATATGCCAAATTAAGCATTGGAGAAATTATGACAAGAGTAGACGAAACAGTATTTGCAATAAAAGATATGATACAAAACAAACATTATGATGCAAATGGTTTTTTGCCAAGCGAGGGTGAGCTTAGCGAAAAGCTTGGTGTATCGCGTATAACTGTAAGGGAAGCGGTTCGTGCTTTAGAAGTGCGCGGGTTTTTATCAAGGCTTCACGGAAAAGGCATAAAAGTTTGCGAGAATAGCAATGGCGTTATGGTGCAAACAATTACCGATATGTTTGAAAAAAAAGATTTAAGCATTGAAGAAGTGCTTGAAGTAAGAAAAATAATAGAGCCGCAAGCGGCAGAACTTGCCGCTTTAAGAATTACATCGCAAGAATTAAAAGAACTTTCAGCGCTTGTAAAAAACATGGAAAACGCAACAGTTATTAACGATGAATATTTAAAAAGCGATTTGAAATTTCACCAAAAACTCGCTTATAGCGCAAAAAATAATATGCTTAGTGCAATTGTTTGTGCGTACTCGGGCCTTTTGTTAAAAAGCATTGAAAGCACAAGCAAAACAAAAATAAATTTAGAAAACACATACCATTACCACAGAGATATTTATAATGCGGTTAAAAAAGCAAACCCGCAAAAAGCAAAAAAATGCATGGAAAAACATTTAGAGGCATCATATAAAAATAAAGAAGATTAGGCATTAACAATAATAGTAAGCAATATAAATATGTTATCATACAAATAGATATATGATAACATATAACTATAAATTAAAGCGAATATGAAAGCCGGTATATAAATGAAAATTAAAAATATAATTGCACACAAAATAAGCGCACCGCTTGAAACACCCTTTATGTTCTCACAAGGGTGGGTGCACGCGCGCAGTAGCGTAATTGTTGAAGTTATAGGCGAGGACGGCACAAGCGGCTTTGGCGAGTGTTTATGCCACGGTCAGCAATCGCCTTTTTTGGCGGCGGCATTTATAGAAAACTGCTACAAAGATGATGTTTTAGGCAAAGACAGCCTTGACGTTGAAGTTATATGGGAAACGCTGTATAACAAAGCAC
>CAYJGM010000044.1:0-18382 GCA_964369495.1 uncultured Bacteroides sp.
CAAAACCGCTTTCAGAGGCAATTCCCGATACCGCATTTAAAAAACCTTGCATTTAAAAATCCTCACTTTTTAATTAAAATGGTTCGGTATAAGCCACAGCTGCCGAGTTTGCCCAAGCGCTTTGCTTTGGCATTTTAACCCGTTTAACAGAGCTTATAGTGTAATTTGTTCCGTCTGCCTCTTGCATACAGCTTATTGCAGCAGTTATTGCCGCAATAACTTCACCCGAAATTGAGCCATCGTCTGTTTTAGCAATATTAGCTTTTTGTTGTTTTGCAACTACAGGCGCTTTTACTACACTATTATCAACCGATGACGTTTTTACAATATCATTTTCTTTTTTCTTTTTGTTTTCAATATTCCTAAAAATAACACCCTCTATGCTTATCAATAAATAAAGAAGTATCAATACAAAGAATACTATTGTGATGCCTGTAAATACAACTGTACCTATAGGCAAATCTGCCGCGTTTGTTAGCGTTAAAAAACTAAATTGGGAAATACCCATTAAAATGTCCTCCCTTAAAATTTACAATATCCTTTTATATTATAAAGTAAAACTTAAATATATGCAATATTAAAAAGAATATATTTTTTATTTTTCTACATTTTCTACATTTTATTTCATTAAATCTTCGCTGCGACGCTTTACCGTTAGCTTAAAATTTTCAACTTTTCTTGTGTATTCTTTATCCATATATTCGCTTGTTATCATAAAATCTGCCGATGAACGATTTGTTGCAATAGGTATATCATACACAAGTGCAATGCGAAGAAGCGCTTTAACGTCAGGGTCGTGCGGTTGTGCACAAAGCGGGTCTGAAAAAAAAACAATAAAATCTATTGCACCCTCTACAATTTTCGCGCCAATTTGTTGGTCGCCCCCAAGCGGGCCGCTGTTATATGCCCTAACGGGCAAACCGGTGTGTTCGGCTATCATGGTGGCAGTTGTTCCTGTGCCGCTTAAAAAGTGTTGTTGCAATATTTTTTTATTTTTTTTGCACCACATAAGCATTTCATCTTTTTTGCCGTCGTGTGCAATAAGCGCAATATTTTTTTGCCTTTCAAAAACTAAATCTATGTATTCACTGCTCATTAAAATCTCCATTCTGTGCAAAGCACAAATATATTTCCAAAAACCTCCAATAAGAATGAAGATTTTTTGCATGTTCCGTTTTTTACGGCATGCCTTTTAAATAAATGAACGGCGTGATTATCACGCTATTTTTCTTATACAATATATTTGCACAATGCCTTTTTTACATCTTCATTGTAGTTATAAATTCTTAAAGTTAGCGGTTTTGTTAAATCTAAGCTAAAAATGCCAATAAGCGATCTCGCGTCTAAAATATGGTTTTTGCTTACAAACTCGAAATCTCCATTTAAAGCGGCGATTATTTTTACAAATTTTTGAACATTGTTTTCATTTGTAAACAATAATTTAACATCTTGCATAATTACCTCCAAAACAGTGTGCTCGTAATATTATAACACTAATAATAAAACTAGTAAAGTTGCAGTGCATTAATTGCCGCTTTATTTTAATTCATTTAAGAACGATTCCCCTATTGTATCGCTTGGCATTTGCACGTTAAAATTTTGTGCAATGCTTGCGCCAATGCAAGCAAATGTGTTTTTTTCGCTAAGCTCGCGCGCATTATTAAAAGCGGGAGAGTAAGCCAGCATAGGCACTTTTTCTCTTGTGTGATCTGTGCCTTTGAATGTTGGGTCGTTTCCATGGTCTGCCGAGATTATCAACAGATCATCTTCTTTTAAAAGCGGCAAAAATTCGCCCAGTTTTTCATCAAACTTTTCTATTTCTTTCGCATAACCTTTTGGGTCTCTCCTATGCCCCCAAAGCGCATCAAAATCAACTAAATTTGTAAAGCAAAGGCCTGAAAAATTGCTTTTTGCTATCTCTATTGTTTGCTGCATACCGTGCACAGAGCTTTTTGATTTATTGCTTTTAGTAATTCCCTCTCCATCAAAAATATCGTTAATTTTACCAACGGAAATGCATTCGAAACCATTTTCTTTTAAAGCATCAAGCACAGTTTTACCAAAGGGTTTTAACGCATAATCGTGCCTGTTTGCAGTTCGTTTAAATTCACCTTTTTTCATTCCTACATAAGGCCTTGCTATAATGCGCCCAACTTTCCATTCATCTTTCATGCAAAGTTCACGCGCAATTTCACAATAGCGGTAAAGTTCTTTAATATCTGTAATTTCCTCATTAGCGCAAATTTGCATAACCGAATCTGCCGAGGTGTACACAATTAATTTACCCTCGTTTATTTCTTGCATGGCAAGTTCTTCTAAAATTTCTGTACCGCTTGCGCTTTTATTGCCAATAATTTCTCTTCCGGTTAGCCTTGAAAGTTCTTGAATAAGCTCTTTTGGAAAGCCTGTGTCTGTAAAAGTTTTAAAAGGTTTTGTTATGTGTAGCCCCATCATTTCCCAGTGGCCTGTCATTGTGTCTTTGCCTACGCTTTTTTCATTTAATTTGCAATAATATGCAAGCGGTTTTTCAATTTTGTTAATTTTATCCATATTATGTAAATTAGCAAGCCCCAATTTTTGCAAATTAGGTATGTTAAAACTATCTACGCTTTTTGCAATATTTCCAAGCGTGTCGGCTCCAACATCATCATATTCTGCGGCATCTGCCATTTGCCCTACCCCAAGGCTATCTATTATAATTAAGAACACTCTTTTAAACTTATTCATTTTAATCTCCATTCTGTGCACAGCACGCCATTCAAATAATTTATAGCGTAATTTTTCACGCTATTTCTCTATTGCGTTTTGGGCATATTTTCTATATAAATGCTTTGTGTGGGATATGCAAAACTTGCATCATTGTTTTTCATAATGTCCATAATGTTATAATTAATTTCGCTCATTATGCTTCTATATTCCGTAATTTTTATTGCAGAAATATACATTGTAACCATTATATCTATACTACTATTGTTAAAGGCATCAAAGCAAATTTCAACGCTTTCTTTTTCAATGCCGTTAAAATTTATTAGCATTTCTTTAATGTCGTCGCTTACTTTTTTTAGTTTTTGTGCACTTGTATCGTATGTTAAACCCAAAATAAAACGCGATAAACGATGCTCCAATTTCGTCCAATTAGTTAATGCGCTACCCGACAATTTGCTGTTTGGAACAATTGTTAAAGAGCCATCTAAAGTGCGCACTTTTGTGCTTCTGAAAGTTATATCTTCAACTTCACCTTCAATAACATCTGCACTTATCCAATCGCCAACTTCAAACGGGCGCTCTATTATAATAATAACTCCGCTAAAAAAATTGCTAGCGGCATCTTGCGCTGCAAGAGCTATGGTTAAACTGCCAAGGCCAAGCCCTGTTAATATTCCCGTAACATCAAATTTTAAATCGCTAAGCACCATTAAAATGGCAAAAACAACTATTACAACTATATAAATTCTTGTAAAAAACAAAATAATAGTTTCGCTTCTGGCATTAGCCTCGCCCGAACTAAACAAATTTCTGATAACATCTTTTGCGTTTATTAAACCCCACGCCAAAACAATAACAGCAAAAGACCTATAAAACGGCATTATATAAACTATAATTGTGTTTTCTGGCGCTAAAAAAGCATTTATTGCAAAAAACACAGCACTAACAATTAAAAGTATATTTATAGGTTTTTTATAGGCATTTATCAATGTTGAAAGCCAATTTGATTTTATTCGTTTCGCAATTTTTCTTATTATCGGCACAAGTATAATATTCCATGCGAAAATGAAAACTAAAAACAGCAATAAAACCATAATTGCGGGAAAAAACCTACCGAACATATCGCTTAAATAATTTAACATTTTTAACCCTTTCTAATTTAATTTTATTCGCTTTTAACCCCGTTTATTGATATATTGCAAAGCCTGTGCATTATTTTTTGCGCATATTCATTTTGATAAAAATTAAGCATGTCTTTACCTATTGCAAACGGATATGCTTTTCTTAAATGTTCAATAATATCAATAAAATCAGGTGTTTCATTCATTGCAATTTTAATTGCTTTTTCATCGAAATAAAACTTTAAATTTTGAACGCTTGAGCTCTCGATAAAATAAACACTTACTTTTAAAACCATGTTATCGTCTTCGTCGTATGTAAAGCGGCCGCAAATTGCACATTTAAATTTATTTCCGCCAAAATCAAGCGTGCATATTTTAGGGTTTACTAAACCAATGGGTATTTGCAAACTTGCTTGTGCTTCTGTCCAAATTAAAAACAATGTATCTGTTTGGCGATTATATGAAAATTCAATTGCGGTTAGCCCTGTTGTGTAAAAATCATTCATACAAGACATTATAATCGGCAATAAGCCAAACCGGCATTTTGTAAATGTATATTTTGAATTATCAAGCATTTCACATTTTTGTTTTACTTGTTCGTTTGTTTTATTGCTGTCTTTAATTATTTTTGGTAAAAACTCGGGTAATTTGTTAAGGTTTTTATCAATAATTGTATTATATTTAAGGGTTTTAACAATGTTTTTTTGAATATAATTTTGCGTTAGTGTGTTAATTAAAGTTTCTTTTTTTGAATTTGCTACATTTTGTAAAAATAGTTTTGTTATATTATATACAGGCCCTGCAACAGATAAACTATAACCGCCGCTGTTAATAGCAATTATCATATCGTGTTTTGGAAAAACAAATACATTTTGCCCAAACAAACCGTTCATTACAAGGCAATCGCCGCCCTCCATAATCCAAATATGAAAGCCATATGCTTGCCCTTTAGTAAACTGTGCATGTGCTTTACATGCGTTTTCAATATATTTTTCACTTATAATTTGCGTGGTTTTTCCATTTTGGGTAAAACTACCTTTATTTAAAATTAACATGCCAACTTTTGCGGCATCTTCCGATAAGATATACATTCCCCAGCCGCCTTTTGTAATTCCCATAGGGCAACTTTCCCATTCGATGCTGCCAAAATTAAGCGGTGTAAACAGGCGTTCATTTAAAAAATCATAAAGCGTTTTATTTGTTAATTTTGTTACAATTGCGCTTAGCATATAGCTGTTCATGCTGTTGTAATCAAATTTACTGCCCGGCTCGAAATTAACATCGTATGATATAAACGCGCTTACCCAATCTGTTTCAACAACATTTGAAACTTCTTTAAAGTTCGCGCCGCTTGTCATGCTTAAAAGGTGAGATATATTAACGCTTTTCATGCGTTTAGAAGTTAAAAAAGTGCATTTATCCGCAAAAATATCGCACAGTAAATCATCATAATGCAAAACACCGTCGTCTATTAACATTCCTATGGCAATGCCGGTTAATGTTTTGCACAAGCTATGGCTTATGTGAAAATTTTCAGTGCTGTACGGCGCAAAAGAGGCGTCACATATCATTTTTCCGTTTTTTATAATTTGCACGCTGTGCACATTCGCGCCTTTTCTGTTATTTAATATTTTTAAATAATTTGTTATATCACCACTGTTTATTCCAACTTTATGGGGTAGGCATCTTTCAAATTTTGTGCCAAGTTTTTGTGTAGTTTTAGTTTTTAACGGCACTGCTTTGTAAGGTAATATGTTTTGCGTTTCCCCTGTTATAAGTTTTCTAAAATAATGAAGCGCCTTTAATTGCCCTCTTATTTCCAAGTTTTTTACCTCCAAATTTTAGTATATTAATTATATCACATTTTAACATAAGTTAAAATAACAAATACATAAAATTTTGTGATAATTAATTTTATGTTTACATATTAAATGCACAATTTGACACAATAAAGCAAAAAATGTATTGACTTCAAATAATTTGTTATATATAATATATGTAATAAAGGCTGTGAAGAGAAAATTAATGTGTTGATTTTCATTTAAGAGAGCTGTTGTTTGGTGGAAAACAGTATGTGTAATACATGAATGTCGCCTCTGAGCCGCAAATATGAAATAACAGTAGTGTTTGCCGTATTTACGCACGTTACAGCGTATTCGAGTGGCCGCATTATGTGGCAATACAGAGTGGTACCGCAGAGCGTTTTCGAGCTTTGTCTCTGATTTTACAGGGATTAAAGTTCGTTTTTTTATTTAGCCAAAAGCGGTGCATATTTAAGGCCCGGCACCCTTTATCACTATGTATTTTTACGCAAAGTTTAATATGTTTTATAATTGTTAGATTTACTTTTTATTATACATTACATTTAAGCGTATTTAATAATTTGTACTTGAAAGGAAAGGTAATAAAAATGAAACTTAAAGGTTCTGAAATATTTACACATGTTTTAATTGAACAAGGTGTAGATACCCTGTTTGGCTACCCCGGCGGCGCTGTGCTTGATTTATACGATTCACTTTATATACACAGCGATAAAATTAAACATTATTTAACAGCGCACGAGCAAGGTGCCTCACATGCGGCCGATGGCTACGCCAGAGCAACCGGCAAAACAGGCGTTGTGCTTGCAACAAGCGGCCCCGGCGCAACTAACCTTGTAACAGGTATTGCAACCGCTTATATGGATAGCATACCAATGGTTGCAATAACAGGTAATGTTGGCACAAAATTAATTGGCAAAGATAGCTTTCAAGAAGTTTTTATCGCAGGTATTACAATGCCCATAACAAAACATAACTTTGTTGTAAGAGATGTAAACGACCTTGCAACTATTTTAAGAAGCGCTTTTGAAATTGCGCAAACAGGCAGAAAAGGCCCTGTTCTTGTTGATATTCCAAAAGATATTACATCTGCAATAGGTGAATTTACACCGCAAAAGCCTGTGCAAATTGCGCCGCATCCACAGCCTTGTGAAAACGATATTGAAATTGCCGCTAAAATTATAGACGAAGCAAAACGCCCTGTTGTATACTTTGGCGGCGGTGTTACTTCCTCAGACGCAGGCGAAGAATTGCGCAATTTTATTGAAAAAAGCGAGATGCCGGCAACATATACTTTGATGGCGGCAGGCGTTTTAGGCTATGGCGAAAAACTTAATTTAGGCCTTATAGGCATGCACGGCAACCGCACAACAAACAACACAGTTGATAAAGCCGACCTTGTTATTGCAATAGGCACAAGATTTTCCGACCGTGTTGCGTTAAACACACAAAAATTTGCAAAGAACGCAAAAATATTACAAATTGATATAGACCCAAGCGAAGTAAATAAAAACATAGCGGTAGATTTTAGCCTAATTGGCGATGTTAAGGAAATTCTATGTAAGCTTACGCCACTAGTAAAAAAACAAACACGCACAGAATGGCTAATGCAAATTAAAGAATGGCAAGACATAGACTATAAGCCAAAAGACGACGACAGCATTTTAAAACCACACCAAATTATACAAAACGCATGCGATATTGCGGGCGAGAATTCTGTTTATGTAACAGATGTAGGCCAACATCAAATGTGGTGTGCACAATTTATTAAGCACACAATGCCAAAAAGCTTTTTAACAAGCGGCGGCCTTGGCACAATGGGCTTTGGCTATGGCGCGGCAATCGGTGCTACCCTTGCAGTTGGTAGCCAGCGTAAAGTTATCCACTTTACAGGCGATGGCTCTTTCCATATGAATTTGCAAGAGGCATGTACAGCCGTAAGCTATAATTTACCGGTTATAACTGTTATTTTCAACAACAGCGTTTTGGGTATGGTTCGCCAATGGCAAAATGTTTTTTATGAAAAACATTTTTCGGCAACAGACCCTAAAAGAAAAACAAACTTTGTTAAACTTGCCGATGGCTTTGGTTTAAAAGCTTATAGGTGCACTAATATTAACGAGTTTAACAGCGCAATGAAAGAAGCAATAACCTTAAATGCGCCTGTTTGGATTGAATGTATTATTGATAAAGATGAAAAAGTGTTGCCTATGATACCATCGGGTGGTACAATAGACGATATGATGATGAGTTAAGGAGGTTTATATGAACAGAGAAGTGCTTAGTATTTTAGTTGATAATCAAAGTGGCGTTTTAACCCGTATAACCTCTCTTTTTGGAAGAAGAGGCTTTAATATAGACAGCCTTACGGTGTCTGCAACGGACAACCCTAAAATTTCAAGAATAACCATTGTTGTGCACGACGATGAAACTGTGCTTGAACAAATAATAAAACAAACACAAAGGCTAATTGAAACAAAAGAGGTTTTTGTTCTAGAAAGCAAAAGCTTATTGCGTGAATTATTGCTTGTTAAAGTTGAAGCAAACGAACAAACACGCACTGCAATTCGTGAAGTTGCACTTGTGTACCACGCGAAAATCATTGATTTATCGCGCGAGAGCATGGTGCTTGAACTTACGGGCGAGCCCGATAAAATTGATGCGTTTTTAGATGTTTTACAACCATATCGCATAATTGAAATGTGCCGCACAGGCATAACAGCACTTGCAAGGGGCGACAATTAAGTTATATAATAAATTAAAGTATAAAATAAAAACAAAGGAGTATTAAAATGATTAAAAAATATTACGATTCAGATTGCAATTTAGCACTGCTTGACGGGAAAACCGTTGCAGTTATCGGCTTTGGTAGCCAAGGGCATGCACATGCGCAAAACTTACACGAAAGCGGTGTAAATGTTGTTGTTGGCCTAAGGGCAAGCAGCGCAAGTTGTAAAGTAGCACAAGCCGCGGGCTTAAAAGTTATGGAAGTTAGCGAGGCCGCTAAAATTGCAGATTTAGTTATGATGCTTGTACCCGACGAAGTTGCGGCAGACATATACAATAATGAAGTTGCACCTTTTATGAAAGAGGGCAATGTTTTAATGTTTGCACACGGCTTTAATATTCACTTTAATTTAATTGCACCGGCAAAAGATATCGACGTTATTATGGTTGCGCCAAAAGGCCCCGGCCACACTGTTCGCAGCCAATATGTTGAGGGCAAAGGCGTGCCAAGTTTAATTGCCGTTCACCAAGATTTCAGCACAAAAGCTAAAGAATATGCCCTTGCATACGCTTGTGGCATAGGCGCAGGCCGTGCAGGCATATTGGAAACCAATTTCCGCGAGGAAACCGAAACAGATTTATTCGGCGAGCAAGCAGTTCTTTGCGGCGGTGTAACCGAGCTTATGAAAGCCGGTTTCGATACGCTTGTAGAGGCAGGCTACGAACCGGAAATGGCTTATTTTGAATGTATTCATGAGATGAAACTAATTATAGATTTAATTAACGATGGCGGTTTTGCAATGATGCGCTATTCCGTTTCTAACACAGCGGAGTATGGCGATTACCGCACAGGGCGCCGTTTAATTACACAAGATACAAGAAATGAGATGAAAAAAGTTCTGCGTGAAATTCAAGATGGAACTTTTGCCAGCGAATTTGTAACAGAATTATCAGACAAAGGCGGCAGAAAAGCAAAATTCTTATCTACACGCCGTGTAGAAAGCGAGCACTTGCTTGAAAAAGTAGGCGCAGAGCTTCGCAAAATGATGAGCTGGTTAAAAAAATAATTTAATATTATATTATAAAAAAGTGTTGCTAAATTAAAATAGTTATAACTTTGCGAATTAAAACAATGTTCACAAACATTTTAATTTTGAATAGTGTCGACAATAGTGTTCATTTTGCAGATTTTCAACTACTGTCGACACTATCTAGCAACCAATAATAAAAACTCTCTTTCTTTTATAATGCTCTTGAATGGAAAAATAAGCTGTAATTAAATAAAACGTGCGAATTTTATACTATTTTATGTTTTATTTTTTGCATATTATTTTTGCGTTTTTTAATAGCATTAATAAAGCAAGGGGTTTTTTTATTCCCCTTTTACTAAATAATTTACTGCCGCAATGCGGCTAAGGAGCGTATATATGAAAAAAACCAAAGGAATGTACACATTTATTTGGCGTTTTTTAAAACCACAAATATGGATATTTTTGTTAGCTTTAATTTTCACAATGGCAACCACTGTGTTTAACTCTATAATGCCACAAATATTAAAAAATACCGTGGATAGTGTTTTAGGCAATGCACCTTTTACACTGCCGAATTTCGTAGTAAATTTTTTAAACTTAGAAAATTTATCTGTTATAACAGCCCTTATTTTAGCTGGAATTTGCATATTGCTATCAACCGCAATTGCAGGTGTATTCGATTATTTTTCACGAATGAGCACCGCAAAATGCTCGGAAAATATAATTAAAGATATGCGAGATACGCTTTATCATCATATTCATCACCTGCCGTTTTCATGGCACACAAACAACCCTACCGGTGATATTATTCAGCGTTGTACTTCAGACGTTACCGTTATACAAAACTTTATTTCCGTGCAATTAATTCAGGTATTTAGGGTTTTCTTTTTAGTTTCTTTTTATCTATCTATTATGTTTACAATGGATGTATTTGTTTCCTTCGTTGCGTTGTTCTTTGTACCTGTTGTTGTACTATACTCTGTTATATTTTATGGCAAAATTGCAAAACGATTTAAATTTGCAGATGAAGCCGAAGGCGAATTAATGACAGTAATACAAGAAAATTTAACAGGAGTGCGCGTTGTGCGTGCATTTGGAAGAGAACGCTTTGAAACAAAACAGTTTGATAAAAAGAATGAAATTTGGGCGGAACTTTGGATAAAACTTGGTGAATTATCAAGCATATTTTGGTCCGGCGGCGATTTTATAAGCGGTATGCAAGTGCTTGTAATTTTGTTGGTTTGCATTTATCAAACAGTAAACGGCAATATTAGCACGGGCGATTTAATTGCGTTTATGACATACTACTCGGCATTGCTTTGGCCGCTGCGTTCGCTTGGGCGTTTGCTTTCGAACATGAGCAAAGCCAGTGTTTCAATAGAGCGTGTAAGGTATATTTTAGACGAAAAGCAAGAGCAAGATGTACAAAACAGCACAACACCCGATATGAATGGCGATATAGTGTTTGAAAATGTTAATTTTTGCTATGGTGAGCAGCAAGAGCATGTTTTACAAGATGTTAGTTTCACTGTACCTGCCGGCAAAACATTTGCCATTTTAGGTGGCACAGGAAGCGGTAAAAGCACATTGATGCATCTTTTAGACAGGCTTTACGATTTGCCTGAAAACAGCGGCAAAATCACCATTGGCGGCGTTGACATTAAAAACATAAAACTAAAACATTTGCGCAGTAATATCGGCATAGTGTTGCAAGAGCCGTTTTTATATTCACGAACAATTGCTGAAAATATAAAGGCTTCTATTCCGCATGCATCGCTTGATGACATAAGGCATGTGGCTAGCATTGCCTGTGTAGACGATGCCCTTGAAGAAATGAGCCTTGGCTACGACACCATTGTTGGCGAGCGTGGTGTTACGCTTTCGGGCGGCCAAAAACAACGTGTTGCAATTGCACGCATGTTAATGCAAAACGCGCCTATAAAAATATTCGACGATAGCCTATCGGCGGTTGACCCGGAAACAGATGCGAATATACGAAGCGCGCTTGCACAGCATGCAAATAACAGCACTGTAATTTTAATTTCACACAGAATTACCACTTTAATGAACGCCGATACCATACTTGTTATGGAAGACGGTAAAGTTGCGCAATGTGGCACACACAAACAGCTTTTACAAACGCCCGGCATTTATAAGAAAATTTACGACATACAAATGCTTAGCGAAGATAGAGAATTTTTAGCAAAACAAGGGGGTGCATAATATGGTTATTGAAGAAAAAGAATATAAAAATGCGTTTGATTTTAAAGTTTGGAAACCATTACTAAAATTTTTCAAACCCTACAAAAAATTATTTTTCACAAGTTTTATTTTCATGATATTAACCGCCAGCATGGATATTTTATTTCCGCTGTTTCAAAGTTATGCCATAAATAATTTTGTACAAACGCAAAATTTAAACGGCATAGTTCAATTTGCTTTGGCATATCTTTTAGTTGTTGCATTACAGGCATGTTTTGTAATTATTTCTTCACGATGTTCTATGAAATTAGATATGCGCTTTGGGCGCGATGTAAAAAAAGCGCTTTTTTACCATATGCAAACGCTTTCGCTCTCGTTTTACAATACAACGCCTGTGGGCTATATTTTATCACGTATCATGAGCGACACAACCCGCATTGCTGGCTTAATTGCTTGGATTGTTCCCGATTTATTCTGGGCGCTTTTCTATGTTCTTGGCGTTTTTATTGCAATGTTTTTGCTGAACCCTGCGCTTGCTGTTATAATTATTATTGTTATGCCTGCAATTTCGCTGCTAACATGGTATTTCCAAAACCGCATTTTACACTGGAACAGAAAAGTTAGAAAAAACAACAGCAAAATTACAGGCGCATTCAACGAGGGCATAATGGGCGCTAGAACGGCAAAAACGCTTGTGCTTGAAAACATTAACTGTAATGATTTTAACAGTTTAACAAAAGACACACGCAAATCTGCGGTTAAAGCGGCGCAGCTTTCGGCAATTTACATACCGCTGATTGTATTTATAAGTTCTATTCTTTTGGCGGTTGTGCTTATGCGTGGTGGTTATTTTGTTAGCGAAGATTTAATGCTGCTTGGCACATTATCGGCGTTCACAACATATGCACTCGGCATATTCGACCCCATACAAACGCTTGCAAGAACACTTGCCGATGTTATATCAATGCAAGCGGATATAGAGCGTGTTATGAGCCTATTAGATGAAAAACCATTTGTTACAGACACAGATGAAATTGTACAAGAATACGGCGATTGCTTTAACCCAAAAACAGAAAACTGGCCTATAATTAAAGGCGATATAACATTTGAGAACATTAGCTTTAAATACCCCGACGGCACAGAAAATGTACTTGAAAACTTTAATTTACATGTGCCGGCCGGAACAACAGTTGCCATAGTTGGCGAAACTGGCGCCGGTAAAAGCACACTTGTAAACCTTGCGTGCCGCTTTTTCGAGCCAACAAAAGGGCGAATTTTAATTGATGGTGTAGATTATAAAAAACGCAGCCAATTATGGCTGCACAGCAATTTAGGTTATGTTTTACAAAACCCACATTTATTTAGCGGCACTGTTATGGATAATATACGCTACGGCCGCCTTGATGCAAAAGACGATGAAGTATATGAAGCGGCAAAGGCCGTTAGCGCCGATACAGTTGTAAACAAGCTTGATAAAGGCTATAATAGCATTGTTGGCGAGGGTGGCGATCATCTTTCAACGGGTGAAAAACAGCTTATTTCATTCGCAAGGGCCGTTTTGGCAAACCCTGCTATTTTTGTGCTAGACGAGGCAACTTCCTCTATAGACACACAAACAGAAAAGCTTATACAAGACGCTATTGCGCACCTTTTAAAAGGCAGAACCTCGTTTATTATAGCGCATAGGCTTTCTACAATTAGGCACGCAGATATTATTTTAGTTGTTAAAGATGGCACAATTGTAGACAGCGGCACGCATAAAGAGTTACTGCTAAAAAAAGGTTATTACTACAATTTATACAGCAAACAATTTGCACAAGAAAACGCAATGCAAGCACTTTCGGGCAATTAAACTTTTGTTATTTTAAGAAAAACTGTATATTTTGAAAATGCACTTTGCATTAATTTTTTAACAGTTAATAGTATTTCTCTTTTTTCAAAAACATCAATTTCAATAATCATTAGATTTATTATATAACAAAAAAACAATAAAATTTTGAAGGGATAAAAAATGAAAAATTTACATTTAAAATTAAACAGCCTTGTTGTTTTTAGAAATTTACTTAAAGACAGCGTTATTGAAAAAATGCATTATCTTTTTAAAATTGAATTAAATGATGAAAAGTTTATTGATAAATATTGCGAGTTTATAGAGAGTTTATACTCCAAAAACACCGATAATTTAAGCGAATATATATTAAAAGCCACTTTGGAAGACGAAAATATTTATGTGCGTTTATTTTGCAAAGGCTGTGAAATTCAAAAAAACATTTACCAAAGCGTACAACGCGAACTTATAATTTTAGACGAATTATCACAATTTAAATTTAATACAGATGTTCATTTAAAATTAAGTTTGCCAAAATATGAAACAAAGCCTATCAATTTATTTAAAACCTATTTTGAACATATTGATAAAATTCATGAAACAGGCTTTGGCATTTTTGCAAAATATAATGTTTTCACAATAAAAAATGGAATGTTTACACCTGTTAAACATCCCGACAATCAAAATATAAACACGCTTTTTGCCTATGAGGATGAGCGTGCAAAAGTTATGGCTAACACACTTGCACTTTTGCAGGGAAAACCTGCCGCAAATGTATTGCTTTACGGCGATGCCGGAACCGGCAAAAGTAGCACAATTAAAGCTGTTGCAAATTCGCTTTATAGCAAAGGGTTAAGATTGATTGAAGTTAAAAAGCACCAACTCTTTCAAATTCCCGATATTTTAGACACATTAAGCAACAACCCTCTTAAATTTATATTGTTCATCGACGATTTAAGCTTTACATCGCATGATGACAATTTCGCGGCATTAAAGGCAATTTTAGAGGGAAGCGTTAGCGCTAAAGGCAAAAATTTAGCAGTATATGCAACATCTAACAGGCGCCATTTAATAAAGGAAACTTTTTCGCAACGAAACGGTGACGACGTGCATTTAAGCGAAACATTGCAAGAACTAATGAGTTTATCGGCACGTTTTGGCCTTGCCGTTAATTTTTCTAAACCCGATAAAGACAATTATATTTTAATAGTAACCAGCCTTGCACAGCTTTACAAGCTTGAAATAACTCAAGAACAACTTATAAAAAAGGCGGAAGCTTTTGCACTGAGAGGCCATGGCAGAAGCCCTCGTAGCGCGAAACAATTTATTGAACAGTTAAAGGCAGAAATTTAAATAGTAGACACCACCTAATAATTACTAAATATAAAACACATGTAGTATTCTTACAAGTATTTTAAACTAAGTGCTTTAAATATTGAATATTTATTTTACATTTATATTTTTTATAATCTCTTTTATATATTTTCCTATGTTTTTTCAATTTTTTTGTTCTAACCTAACGAATATATCAATTTTATATTTAACAAAAAAAATAAACCGATGACATATTTCACAAAATAACATTTAATGCTATTTTAATGAAATAAAACATCGGTTTTTTTATTAGCCGTAGGCTAATAAAAAATGGCATGTGCAACCCGCGCCAAATTAGATAAAAAATATGAATAACCAAAATAGAATAATGGTTATTCATATTATACTCGCTATATCTTATTCGCTATCTTTCTCTTCGCAATCACAATCTTCGCCACAACTGCAGCCCTCGCCAACATCGCTAAAATCAATTTCAAAGCTTGTTTTGCAATTTGGGCATGCTAAATCTTCTGCACACAGCATGTCTTCATCAACACAAACAACTTCACCGCAAGCAGGGCAAGTTATCTCATAAAGGCCGTCGTCACAAAACTCTGCCTCGTCATCCTCTTGCTCTTCCTCGTTGTACAAATATGTTTCAACTTGGCTTAAATCTTCGCTAATAGCATCTACTTCTTCAAATAAATCGCCCACTTCTTCATCCATTAACGAAACTTTTTCGGCTAATTCTGTAATTACTTCAAGCATTGCGGCTATTATTTTGCCCTCGTTTGTTGTAGGCTCAAAATCCATGCCTTTCATTAAACCTTTAATGTATGCTACTTTTTCTGTTAATTGCATATTTTCCATAATTAATATTATTCCTTTCAAGAACGTTGCTAAAATAAATTAGCCATAAATGCATTGGCTTCTTTTTGCAAATAAAACAGCAAAAAGAGATTTTTATAATTAAATTTAAAACACAAAAACTTATTTGCTTATATAACCTATGCTCTATCCATATACTCGCCTGTTCGTGTATCAATGCGAATAACTTCACCCTCATTTATAAATAAAGGTACACGAACTTCAGCGCCTGTTTCAACAGTTGCGGGTTTTAATGTATTTGTAGCTGTATTACCTTTAACGCCCGGCTCTGTATTTGTAATTTTAAGTGTAACAAAATTCGGTACTTCTATGCCAAAAACTTTACCTTTATATGATAAAATTTTGCAAACTTCATTTTCTTTTACAAATTTAAAGCTGTCATCAAGTTCGCTTTCATTTAAAGGCACTTGCTCGTATGTTTCATTATCCATGAAATAATAAAGGCCGCCGTCCTCGTACGAGTATGTCATTTCTCTGCGTTCTACATAAGCGCTTGGGAATTTTGCCGTTGGGTTATATGTTTTTTCAACCACAGAGCCCGAAATAACATTACGAACTTTTGTGCGCACAAATGCCGCACCCTTGCCCGGTTTTACATGTTGAAATTCTATTATTTGCATTACATTGCCGTCTTCTTCGAATGTAACACCGTTGCGAAAATCTCCTGCTGATACCATAATTTCCTCCAATTATTATATAACGTTAATTTATATATTTTAATATAATATTATTTTACATTAAACCCTAAATTTTTGCAAGTTTTTTAATTGCGAATAACACAATTTTATAATATTATTAACTCTTTACTGCTTTTTGCCAAATTTTCAATTCCGTTTTCTTTAATTATAACCGTATCTTCAATTCTAACGCCAAATTTATTTTCAAGATAAATCCCAGGTTCAATTGTCATAAGCATCCCCGATTTAATTTCATCTTCACAAAGTGGGCTAAAACGGGGATTTTCATGAACATTTATTCCCAGTGAATGGCCAAGCCCGTGCCCAAAGTTTGCACCGTAACCTTCATTTTCAATTATATCTCGTGCAATTTTATCTACATCACAGCCGCGTAATCCCGCCTTTGCACCCTCGCAAGCGGCAAGTTGCGCCTTTAATACAATATTATATACTTTTTCTTGCTCTTTTGTTATTTCACCCATTACGACGGTGCGTGTCATATCTGTGCAATATCCATCTACATTTGCACCAAAATCCATGGTTACAAAATCGCCATGTTTTATTATATTATCGCCCGGTTCACCGTGTGGTAAACTTGTTTTTTTGCCTGCCACTAAAATGGTATCGAACGCAAGTTTTCCTGCGCCGTTTTTACGCATATAGCTTTCCATTTCAAGGGCTATATCAATTTCACGCACGCCCGGTTTTAAAAAACTTTGAATATGTAAAAAACAGTTGTCTGTTATTACCTGTGCGCGCTTAATTGCTGCAATTTCCTCTTCGCTTTTAATTACACGCATTTCATTTAATGTGTTAGTAATAAAATCGCTTGTGTCTACATTTATATCGCTACCAAATGCCTCTTTTAAACTGTTATAATAAGCGAGTGTGCATGTGTTTTCAATGTTTAAATTGTTTATTTTATTGCTTTTTAATATATCAATTATTTGCTGAACAGGCTTTTTTTCAAGTAAAATTTCAACATCTGCCTTTATGTTTTTGCGTGCAATTTCAATATAGCGTGAATCTATAATAAAATATGCTTTATCGGGCAAAACCAGCAACTTGCCTGCCGAGTGGGTATCAACATTCATAAGATAAAAGCGGTTTTCTTGTGTAGAAATTAACGCTGCTGTGCCTTGAATATTCAATTTATTTTTTAGTTCATTCAGCCTATTGTTCATTTGCTTTCCCCTTTGTTATTATTTTATTTCCCTTTTTTAAAAATTGATTTATTATAGGTTTTTCAAGCGCCCTTTTAAAGCGAATTGTAATTTTATAATCGCTATACATCGGAATAACTAAAAGCGATTTCATATTGTAAAAATTTGCTCCTAAAATATCTGTAAAAATTTGGTCGCCCACTAGGGCCGTTTCATTTTTATGCACATTCATTTTCTTAACTGCACGCATAAGCCCCAAAGGCGATGGTTTACAACTAAATGCGCAGTATTGCAAATTTATTGCATTTGCAAAAGGTTGCACACGCTTTTTAAAATTGTTAGAAACAATCATCATTTTAATGCCTGCATCTTGCATTTCTTTTAGCCATACTTCAATTTCTTGTGGTAATTTTTGGCTTCCATGGCCGGTTAAAGTGTTATCCACGTCTAAAATTAAAGCTTTAATTCCTTTATTATTTAAATATTCAGGCGTAATATCATATGCTTTATTAAATATATCGCTTGGAAAAAACATGTTTTCACTCTTTCTTAAACAAAATGTAATTGTGGGCAAGGCGTATATATCACTTGATAAAGCGGTTTTAGCCACTAAACTAAAATAAAATATACTTAAATTTTAATTGAGAACATTATACGTTTTTTACGGCTTATAAAAATAAAAATCTAACGCTATACGATAAAAAAAGCGAGCCTGTAAACAGACCCGCCATTTCGCATACATACCGCAATTAAAACAAATTATTTAAATTTGCGTTTGCGGGCAGCCTCTGATTTTTTCTTGCGGCGCACCGATGGTTTTTCATAAGCTTCACGCTTGCGTACTTCAGCAAGAACGCCCGAGCGTGCGCAAGAACGCTTAAAGCGGCGCAATGCGCTATCAAGCG
>CAYJGM010000045.1:0-17461 GCA_964369495.1 uncultured Bacteroides sp.
ATATGTGCGGCGGTGCCCTCTTATTTCGGCTTCATCTCTAACGCCGCCAAGCGACATTCTTGCGTATTTACGCCCCAAACATTCGGCAACGCTGTGCGCAATAGAAGTTTTGCCAACACCGGGAGGCCCAACAAGGCATATAATTTGCGCCTTAGATTTTGGTGCCAATTTACGCACCGCTAAAATCTCCAAAATGCGCTCTTTAACTTTTTTCATGCCGTAATGCTCTTTATCTAAAACAACCGCCGCTTTGTTAATATCAAGTTTATCTGCTGTTTTCGTGTTCCATGGCAAGCCAAGGCAAGTATCAAGATATGTGCGAATAACGCTTGCTTCTTGCGAGCTACCTTGCATGCGCTGAAGCCTATCGGCCTCTTTTAGCAATTTTTCATTGGTTTCTTCTTCTAAATGCAGCGAGTATATCTTCTCTTTATAATCCTCTGCTTCTTCCCTTGTGTCGTCGCCCTCGTCTAGCTCGTCTGATATAACACGCATTTGTTCACGCAAATAATAATCTCTTTGGTTTTTATCCATCTGCTCGTTTACTTTGTGTTGGATATCCCTTTCAATACGAAGAACTTTTGCCTCTTTGCGCATTAATTCAAGCACCTTTTCAAGCCTTGCAATTATGCCTGTTTCATTTAAAAGGTCTTGTTTATCTGTATGTTTAAAAAGGAAATTTGCAGGTATAAAATCACATAATTCCGCAGGGTTTTCCTGTGTTAAAATTGTATATACAATATCTTTTGGTATTCTGCGATTAAGCGAAAAATAATCTTCGAAAACATCGCGAATACTGCGCACAAGCGCCTCAACCCTTGCGGCGTCTTGGCTTTTGTAGCCGCGCAAAGGCGAGGCTTTAGTTGACGATAGCAAAAAGCGGCCGGTTGCATCTATTGTTAAAAGTTTAGCGCGATATTTTCCCTCTACAAGCACTTTTACAAGCTCATCCGAAACACGCAAAATTTGTTTAATTTCGGCAACAACGCCATATGTGTGTAAATCTTTAAAGGCGGGTTCTTCCATATCCATATCTTTTTGTGCCACTAAAAAAACCGAGTTATTGTTTGCCATTGCCCACTCGATTGCCGCTATGGATTTAGGGCGCCCAACTTCAAAATGTATAACATTGCCCGGAAAAACCACAAGCCCACGCAGCGCAACGGCCGGCAGGCGAAGTATATCCGAATTTTTCTCTAATCTGATTTTTACTTTTTCAGGCATATTGTATTCCTTTCTGCCATGGGGCTAAACAATAAAATAAATGCTACCATTTTGCCCTTTTAATTTGTTTTTTGCATTATTAGAGCTATAACACCCTTGCCTATATTAATTTTCAAACCCTAAATTTATGATGTACAGCTTTGTTTTTGGGAATGAAAATTAATTAAGCATCTTTTGGAATATTAAGCATATTTTGATAGCGCACTTGCTTTTTGCCACGTTCCAAAACAGGCTCTTTTCCATCTATTGTGTCTTTTGTAACCGTTATTTTTGTAATGGTATCATCGCTTGGTATTTCAAACATAATGCTAATAAGCGATTGTTCAAGAACACTGCGAAGCCCACGTGCACCGCCTTTAAGCGAAATTGTTTTTTTAGCAATTGCACTAAGTGCATCGTCTGTTATAACCATTTCGACATTATCCATATCCATAAGTGCTTTATATTGTTTTATAAGGCTGTTTTTTGGCTCTGTCATAACACGAATTAGCGATTGCTCATCAAGCGCTTTTAAAACGGTTACAACGGGGATACGCCCAATTAATTCGGGAATTAAACCATAACGCACAAGGTCGTGCGGTTCAACAAGGCGCAATAAATTTTCTTTTTTCTCGTCATCTTTTAGTTTTAATGTACCGCCAAAGCCCATTGATGAGGCATCTGTGCGTTTTTCAATATGTTTTTCAAGGCCATCGAACGCACCGCCACAAATAAACAGAATATTTTTTGTGTTAATTTGTATAAATTCTTGGTGTGGGTGCTTTCTTCCGCCTTGCGGTGGCACATTGCTTATTGTGCCCTCAATTATTTTCAAAAGCGCCTGTTGTACGCCCTCGCCGCCAACATCTCTTGTAATAGATGGGTTTTCGCTTTTACGTGTAATTTTATCTATTTCATCTATATAAATAATTCCTTTTTCGGCACGCTCTATATCAAAATCTGCCGCTTGAATTAGTTTTAGCAAAATATTTTCAACATCTTCGCCAACATAGCCTGCCTCGGTTAGCGTGGTGGCATCTGCAATGGCAAACGGCACGTTTAACATACGTGCCAAAGTTTGCGCAAGCAAAGTTTTGCCAACGCCCGAGGGGCCAAGCAAAAGCACATTTGATTTTTGAAGTTCAACAGTGTCTTCAAAATTTGAAAGTATGCGCTTATAGTGGTTGTACACCGCCACGCTTAAAACAATTTTCGCCTCTTCTTGGCCAATAACATATTCATCAAGGCCATTTTTTATTTCTTTTGGCGTCATTATTTTTATTTCACTGTCTTGTGGTTTTTTTGCTTTTGCTGTTTTTTTGCTTGATGCTTGCGGTGTATCATGTGAAAAGCCCTCGTTTTCGTCTTCAATTAACGAATGGCAAAGGCCTATGCATTCACTGCAAATATTAACGCCGGGGCCAATAATCATGCGTTCTACTTCGTCTTGGCTTTTTCCGCAAAAGCTGCAAGTTAAATTTTTGTCTTTGTTATTATCGTTAGACTTGCTTGGCATATATAACATCCTATTCTACCGCTTTTGCCATGGGTATAACCTATTTTATAATTAATTAAAGGGCCAGCGGTTTGCCGCTTTAATTAATGCCGCCGTTTATTTTCTGCCCGAAATAACTTCGTCAATAAGGCCATATGCTTTTGCCTCTTCGGCAAGCAAATAATTGTCACGATCGCAATCGGCTTCAATTTGTTTTTCGCTTTGGCCTGTTAATTCCGAATAAATTTTATAAAGGCGCGAACGTGTGCGCACAATATGATCGGCATGTATTTTAATATCGCTGGCTTGCCCTTGCAGGCCGCCGCTTATAAGTGGCTGGTGAATCATAATTTCGCTGTTGGGAAGTGCATAGCGTTTGCCCTTTGCACCCGCCGCAAGCAAAAACGAGCCCATAGATGCCGCAATACCTATACATATTGTTGAAACATCGCATTTAATATATTGCATTGTATCGTATATTGCAAAACCCGAAGTTATGCTGCCACCGGGGCTATTTATATAAAGGTTAATGTCTTTTTCCGGATCTTGCCCTTCAAGGTATAAAAGTTGCGCAACAACCAAGCTTGCGGTTACATCGTTTACTTGATCTGAAAGCATGATAATTCTATCGTTTAAAAGACGTGAAAAAATATCGTAAGAGCGCTCTCCTCTGGCGGTTTGTTCCACAACATATGGCACTAAATTACTCATTTGTTTTCTCCTTTTGTAAATTAAACCGATACGCTGTAATACACGTATCGGTTTTTTCTACCGCTATTTTTAAAGCTTTCGCTTTAAAAATTTAGCGATAGCTATGTATTACTCGCCGGTTGCTTCTTGTTTTTTTGTTTTTGCTTTTGGCTCTTTAGCTTTTGTAGCTTTTTTTGCCTTTGGTTCTTTTTTCTCGGGTTTTTTATCGGTTATTTTAGCGCTTTGCTTGATAATATCTATCGCTTTATTAACGGCTAAATCGTTTTTGATGTCTTGCTCGGGCAATATGCCGCGAATTTTATCCACTTCCATATTATATGCCTTTGCAATGCGCTCTACTTCTTGTTCGTAATCTTCATCGCTAATTTGTATATCTTCTTTTTTGGCTACTGCTTCTAAAGCAAGGCGTGTTTTAACTTGAATTTGCGCTTGCTCCATAAAGCCTTCGCGGAATTTTGCCATGTCGCCGCCCATGTATTTTAGGTAATCTTCAACACGCATTCCTTGTTGTTGCAAGCGTTGTTCAAAATCGCGCACCATGTCGTCTATACGGTTTTCGTACATAACATTTGGGATATCGCCCTTTAATGTTTGTGCAATTTGTTCTACCAGGCTGTTTTCTACTTCAGTTTCGGCTTGCTTTTCAAAATTCTCTTTCATATTATTGCGAATACTATCTTTTAAAGCCTCAACCGTGTCGAATTCTGAAACGTCTTTTGCAAATTCATCATCTAAAACAGGCATTTCTTTTTGTTTTACTTCGTGAAGTTTAACTTTAAACACAGCCGCCTTGCCTGCAAGTTCCGCCGCATCGTATTTTTCGGGGAAACTAACGTTTACATCAAATTCCTCGCCTGCGCTGTGGCCAACAATTTGCGCTTCAAAGCCGGGTATGAATTGGTCTGAGCCCAAAGTTAGCGAGAAATGCTCGCCTTTGCCACCCTCGAAAGGAACATCGTCGATAAAGCCCTCGAAGTCGATATCTGTAACGTCGCCGTTTTGCGCTGCGCCCTCGCGCGTTATAACGCGCACATTTCGCTCGCGCATGCGCTCTATTTCAGCGTCAACTGCTTCTTCTTCAACAGCATTGACTGTTTTGCTTGCCTTTAAACCTTTATATTCGCCAATTTCTATTTCGGGTTTAACCGCAACAATAATTTTTAGCACTGCGCCATCATTCACGCTTGCGCTTACAATATCCGCCTCAGGGCGATCAATAGGCTCTATTCCGCTTTCTTTAACGGCATCGTCGTATGCCTGTGGGAATATATCATTAATAGCGTCGTAGAAAAAAACTTGTTCACCGTACATTTTTTCAATTATTGAACGTGGTGCTTTGCCTTTGCGAAAGCCGTGAACATTGTATTTTTCCGCTGTTTTTTTGTAAGTATTTTCCACCGCAGTTTTAAACTCTTGTGCATCAATTTCAAATTGTAATTCGCACATAGAATTTTCAAGTTTTTCGTTTTTAATGAGCTTCATTAATTTTCCTCCAAATAATTGTCGTTATTATTTATAATAATACCATATAAATGTGAACATTTCTATACTTTTTAAAATATTTGCGATTTTTTAACAAACATTTCAAAATTTCGTTGTTTTATGTATTTGCCATATGATTTTTCTGTGCATTTTTGGTGCTTTTGCCCTTTATTTATAGGCATAACTTTGCATTTAAACATTAATTTTATGATATATTTTCTTGCCTTTTTTTATAACAATGCCGCTTTGAAGCTGTGCATTTGTAAATTTCGCGTTAATATCGGTAATTTTTTCGCCGTCTGCCGAAATACCGCCCTGTTGCACTAGGCGCCTTGCCTCGCCCTTGCTTTGTGCAAGCCCTGCCGCAACAAGCGCATCAAGCGCGCCTATTTCGCCATCTGTTAGCTGCTGTTTATTCAATTGTGTGCATGGCATGTTTTCCTCGCTTGCAACGCCGCTAAAAAGTGCCTGTGCTGTTTGCATTGCTTTTTGTGCCTCTTCTTCGCTATGCACAAGCTTTGTAAGCTCGTATGCAAGCGTTTGTTTAGCTTTGTTAATTTCAGCGCCGCTTTGCATATCAATTGCATCTATTTCGCCGACGGGTATATCGGTTAATAATTTTAGGCAATTTTGCACTTCTGCATCGTCGATATTCCTCCAATATTGGAAAAATTCGTATGGCGAAGTTTTCTCTTCATCAAGCCATACTGCGCCCTTTTCGGTTTTGCCCATTTTTTTGCCCTCTTTTGTTGTAAGAAGCGTAAATGTCATGCCGAAAACTTCACGTTTATCGCAACGCCTGTTAAGTTCAACGCCGCCTATAATATTGCTCCATTGGTCGTTTCCGCCAAATTGCATTTTGCAATTATACTCACGCGCAAGATGTAGAAAATCGTAACTTTGCATTAACATATAGTTAAACTCTATAAAGGAAAGCCCTTTTTCAAGCCTTGTTTTAAAACATTCGGCGCTAAGCATTTTATTAACCGAAAAATGCACGCCAACTTCACGCAAAAACTCCACATAGTTTTGCTTTAATAGCCAATCGGCATTGTTTACAATAAGCGCTTTTCCCTCTGAAAAATCTAAAAACTTGCTCATTTGCTGTTTAAAACGGTTTGCGTTGTTTTGAATATCGTCTTGCGTTAGCATTTTGCGCATGTCGGTTTTTCCCGAGGGATCGCCCACCATTGTTGTTCCACCGCCAAGCAAAATAATTGGGCGATGCCCCGCTTTTTGCATGTGGCGCATGTTAATAAGTTGCATAAAATGGCCTACGTGAAGGCTGTCTGCCGTTGGGTCGAACCCTGTGTAAAAAGTTATTTTTTCACTGCCTAACATGTCTTTTATGGCCTGCTCGTCTGTTGCTTGTGCAAAAAGGCCACGCTCTTTGAATAAATCGAATACATTGCTCATTTCTTTCTCCTTTTTTAGGCAAAAAGCAAAAGCCCCCTGCCAAAATTAATTGGCAGAGGGCGAAATTTCCGCGGTACCACCTCTGTTTATTTGCGCCTTGCGGTGCAAACCTCGCTGTGCGCTAGGCACAAAGCGCTATAACGTGCGCAAAAACGGCAAAGCCTACACAGTAACCCTTCGGCCCGCTGCTCTGAGATGTATTCACTGCTAATATCGCGCGTTTTTACACCACACAAACGCTCTCTTCGCCGATATTTGGCACTTACTTGTTCTCTTCACTGCATTTATAATTCATTATATCGTGCGGTAAAATTTTGTCAAGCATTTTTGTAAAATAATTGCATTAAGCGTGTAAAAAACAAACCATTTTAACCCTTAAACGATAAAATGCATTTAATTTACAACAGTATAAAAACAATAGGTTTTCAAAAAAAATTAGTGCAACAAGTTGAATGGCCTTAATATAAAGTTCATCAATTAAATAGATTGTCATCTTCTCTTAAAACGGCAAAAAAACAATTGATAAATGATTTTACAACTTAAAAACCTTTACTTTTAAACAAAAGCAAAGGTTTTTAACAGAGGAAAAACTTATGAATTAACTTTAAATTGTTGAGATATATAACGTTAAACCCGTTATAATTAAGCGTAGTATTCGTTTATTAGCTCTCTTGTCATTTTGCTCCACTCAATTACTTTTTCACGTGGGTTTTTGCCAAGTGTTCCGCCTATGTTTAAAACAATTTCAGCGTTGCAATTGTTGCGTTTAACTGCCTGTAAAACACCGCGAATTTCTTTTTCTGCCGGCTCTTTATCAAAATTAGTGTTTAAGAAATGTATTCCGGCGGCGCGGTAACTGTAAACATAATCGCTTTTAATTGCGTTTGCCGCTGTTTCGTAATCGCACCATTCGCTTACTGAAATTTTGCGTGTGTTTTTAAAATTTTCACGTATTAAATCAATTTTTTTATCAAGCACTTCACAGCAACCAACATTACAATATTTAAAAATTTTCATTGCGTCGATATCGTAATCAAAACTAAATTCTTTATGCATATCGCCCGATACACAGTTGAAAACCTCGGAACAACTAAAGCCCCATGAATTGCTTAAAAGTTCTTTGTGTGCAAATAAATCTTTACCTTTTAAATCACGATAATCTTTAATATCTTTTGAATAACGAAGGCCTGCCGAACCTATTGGAAATGATAAATCAACAGTACCCCAAAGCCCTGCTTTTTCCATCAATTTAAACCGTTCAAAAAAATTCTCTTGAATTTGCCCTAAAACCTTGTGTACCCATTCAGGGTCGTCATATAAATCCATATAAGTTTCTTCAAGGCCACGCAACCATGAATATTCGTCGCTTATTTTAGCCGCAAATGTGTGAGGGTTTTTAATTGCAAGCAAACCGGGCTCGAAAATTTCTTGCGTAAGTTCAAATATTTTTTTGTTATATTCTATATCATAATTTAAAATTGGGTGATTAACTTTTTGCGAATCTTCCGGCTCTAGCAAAACGGGAATAATCTCATATGCGCCGCTCTCGTCGCTGTCGTGCTCTGAACGATAAATTTGTGCGTCTATTCCCGCATAACTTTTTAAATCGAATTTTATTGGCGAATAAACCACGGGTTCCATTACATTATCGTCTTTTAAATCGTTGCAATAAAAAAGGCGTGTTTTTAAATATATTTCGTATTCACGTGCAATTTCATCTTTGCAATAATATGTATCAAGTGGGAAAATCTCTTTCATTGCCACAGGCCAATAGTGGTTCATAAAAACCGGTGTTGCCCCGGGTTTTAAATCGTTTACATCATACCATTTTTGGCGTTTTTTATCGTTTTCTTTTGTTTCGCAAGCTTCTTTATATTGTGCCGCCAAATCTCTCAAGTATGATTTCTCAGATGCTGTCATTAAAAAAACTCCTTTGAAAATAAGTTAGTGTAAAGTTTATCCCACTTTTTCAAACAATAATATAACTTTTTGGCTTTGTTTTTATGTTTTTTATTACGTTATGTAAGGTTTGGTTTTAGTATACTATAATTTTGTACGTTTGCATAAAAATTTAACCAATTTTAATGCAATATGCTGTAATGATTTAGCACAATTTTTATACGTAATACTGGCTAATGTGCACAATAATAATATTTAACGCTGTTTTATATTGACATTTCAACTTTATAAAAGTATAATCACAATTAACAAATATTATTTTTAGTATACTAAAATGAGGTGTAATTATGAAGATGAGTAGCGCAACAAAAAGGGCTATTGATAGAAATTATTTTCAAAACAGCGATTGGTTTTGCGATTTTACCTATGCGCCGGCATTAGGTTTCGAGGTGGAAGAGGGCATACACAGAAGAGACCCCAGCAGCGTTATATTAGTAGATGGCATATATTATGTATATTATACAAAATCATACGGTGCGCACGTTGGGTTTCATTCGGGCGATGAAAACGCCAAAGTTTTCCCATGGGATTACGCCGAAGTTTGGTATGCAACTTCGCAAGATGGTATTCACTGGAAAGAACAAGAAATTGCTGTAAAACGCGGCGAAAAAGGCGAATATGATGACAGAAGCGTGTTTACCCCTGAAATTTTAGCGCATGAAAACATGTATTATTTAGTTTATCAAACAGTGCAACATCCTTATGTAAACAGAAGCATTGAATGCATTGCAATTGCATCATCAAACAGCCCTAAGGGGCCGTTTGTGAAATCTAAAGTGCCTGTTTTAACACCAACACAAGACGGAGTTTGGGGCGGCAAAGAGGATAACCGCTTTGCAGTTGAAAAAAAAGGCAGTTTCGACAGCCACAAGGTGCACGACCCGTTACTTTTTGCATATAGGGGAAAATATTACCTTTATTATAAAGGCGAGCCTATGGGCGAAGAAGTTTTTATGGGCGGCAGAGAAACCAAATGGGGCGTTGCAATAGCAGATAAGCCCGAGGGCCCGTATGAGCGCAGCGAATACAACCCAATTACAAACAGCGGCCACGAAACATGCCTTTGGAAATATAAAGACGGAATAGCGGCGTTTTTACGCACAGACGGCGTTGAAAAAAACACATTACAATATGCCGAAGACGGCGTGAACTTTGAGATTAAATCTGTTATTAAAGGCGGCCCGGAGGCAAGCGGCCCGTTTAGACCAAGCGAAATTGTAAGCGACCCGTTAGACGGTATGAAATGGGGTTTATCACACGATGTTGAAAGTGATTGGGGTTATATAATAAGGTTTGATATGAACACAATTCAAAGGGATATCTTTAAAAGCAGAAGAATTTACGAATAATTTTTGTGTTTAATATAATGGCAAAATATATTTATAAAACATAAAAATTCATATAAAAAAGTTTAATTTTTATGATAGTGTAAGCATTATTTAATATACATAACTACTTATAATAAATTTAAAATTCAAACAAATAAAAAACAAGAAAGAGTGAAAATTATGACAAAAGAACTATTTTTAATCAATGGCGAAATGTGTGCTTCAAACACAGGCGAAGTTATTGAAGTATTTAACTCTTACAACGGTGAAGTTGTAGGCACAGTGCCAAAAGGCAGTAAAGAAGATGTGCAAAAAGTTTTAAACGCCGCAAAAGAGGCGCAAAAACCTTGGGCAAGGCTAACCGCCGTTCAAAGGGGTAAATATATAACAGAACTAGCCGATATTTTAGCGCGCCACAAACAAGAATTAGCAGAGCTTTTAACAGCAGAGCACGGCAAAGTTTTAGCCGAAGCTATGGGCGAAGTAGAGGGCTCTATCGGCTTTTTGCGCTATGCGGTTGAAAGCGCAAGGCGCATTGAGGGCGAGGTTATTGAAAGCGAAAATATTAACGAGCACGCATTTATTCAAAGGGTGCCTTACGGCGTTGTTGTTGGCATTGTTGCATGGAATTTTCCGCTTGCGCTTGCCGCAAGAAAAATTGGAAACGCCCTTGTTTGCGGCAACACAATGGTTATTAAACCGCCATCGGAAACACCGCTTACGGTTATGCGTTTTGCCAAATATATTGCAGAAGAAAGCAGCATCCCAAAAGGCGTTATAAACTTTATAACAGGCGGCGGCCGTGTTGTTGGCGATGCGCTTGTTCGCAGCGAAATTACACAACTTGTAACATTAACAGGCTCCACAGGCGCTGGCATGGAAGTTTTCCGCGCGGCGGCAGATAATGTTATAGATGTGCATTTAGAACTTGGCGGCAAAGCACCTTTTATTGTTATGGAAGATGCCGATATCGATAAAGCCGCAAGATGTGCCGTAACAGCAAGGTTTTCTAACTGTGGGCAAATTTGCACTTGCAACGAAAGAATGTATGTTCACGCAGATGTTTATGAAGAATTTACAAAAAAATTCATTGAATTAGCAAAGCAAAATGTTGTTGGCAACCCAATGGATAAAAACGTTACAATGGGGCCTAAAGTTTCTAAAGTAGAAGTGCAAAAACTTAAAGAAATGCTTAACACAAGCGTACAGCAAGGCGGCAAAATTCTGCTTGATATGACACCCGGCGAAATGCCAACACAACAGGGCAACTGGTTCTTCCCAACTTTAGTTGAAGTTTCAGACAACAAAAATATCCTAATGCAAGAGGAGATTTTTGGGCCCATGGTTGCAATTATGAAAGTTTCTTCACTTGAAGAGGCAATACAGCATGCTAATGATTGCGAATTTGGATTATCGGCTTATTTGTTCTCTGACAGCTCTAAAAAAATTAACACAGCCGTTAAAGAACTTGAATTTGGCGAACTTTACATTAACCGTGAAAACGGCGAATTGATAAACGGTTTCCACAACGGCTACAAAAAAAGCGGCCTTGGCGGCGAAGACGGCAAACACGGCCTAGAGGGCTATTTGCAAAAGAAAATGGTATATGTAAATTACAATTATTAATTTATATGCCAGATAGCGCCGACAGTAGTTGAAATGAAAAAAATTAACATAACGAATACCTGTAACGGTGCCATCTAAATAGGTTTGTGCAAAATTAATTTATAAATAAATGCAAGCACACAATTTCTAATTTAAAATTATATTTTGCACGGCCTTATAATTGAAAGGTGTGAAAATTTTGGGCATTAAAATTAAAGATATTAATGTAATTTACCATAAACTACCGCTTGAAGATAATTTGGTAGATGCGCTTCACGGCAAACACGATTTTTTCGAGCTTATATTGGCAAACATTACTTTTGAAGACGGCATAAGCGGCATTGGCTATACATACACAGGCGGAATTGGCGGCGCGGCAATTGCCACAATGCTTGAAGTGGATTTTAAGCCTAGGCTTATAGGCAAAGAGGTTGACGATTTATATAAGATGAACGCTTTTTTAAATACAGCCGTTCACTATGTAGCGCGTGGCGGAATTGCCTCTTTTGCTATTTCCGCTTTAGATATTGCACTTTGGGACGCAAAACTAAAGCGTGAAAACAAAGCTTTAGCAGATGTTTTTGGAACAAGGCAAGAAAAAGTGCGCACATATTACGGCGGAATAGATTTGATGTTTACCGAGGAAAAACTGCTTAAAAACATTGAAAAACAAATGAATTACGGGCACACAGCCTTTAAAATTAAACTTGGAAAAGAAGATGAAAACGAGGATATACAAAGGGTTAAAGCCGTTAGAAATTTAATTGGCAACTCGGCGGATTTTGCCGTTGATGTAAACATGGTATGGAGCGTTGAACAGGCAATTCGCATGGCAAAAAGGCTAGAGGAGTTTAATGTTTTCTGGCTTGAAGAGCCAACAAACCCCGATGATTATTTCGGCTATGCACAAATTGCCGCCGCAACAAGCATACCCATTGCAATGGGCGAAAATTTACATTCGAAATACGAGCATAATTTAGCGGTTGAAATTGGCAAAATACAATGTGATATTATAGATGCATCTAATGTTTGCGGCATAACAGGTTGCTTTGAAGTTGCACAAAATTTACAAAAAAAAGGCATGAAAACTCACTCGCACGGCATGCAAGAAATTCATGCAAATATTTTAGGTGCGCTTAGCAATGCAGGCTATGTGGAATACCACAGCTTTCCAATTTACGAGTATACAGTGGGCGGCTTGCCTGTTAATAATGGCTATTTAACGCCACAAACAATTCCCGGCACAGGCGTTGTGTTTGATTTGGATAAAATTAATAAATTTAGCCTGTAATTTTGTAAGCACTATCTAAAAAAGGAGTATTATTATGGCGAGATTAAAAAGCGATATTGTAGATCAAATTTATAATTATGTGCTTGATAAAATTAATAACCGTGAATATTCTTCCGGAGATATTGTGTCTGAAGTTGCGCTTTCACAAGAACTGAATATTAGCCGCACACCTGTTAGAGAAGCTTTAATGCGCTTAATAGATGTTGGCGTTTTAGAGCGCACGAAAACAAAAGTTGTTGTAAAAGCCATAACTTTTGATGATATTAAAGAAATATTACAAGTGCGTGAAGCAATTGAGCTTATGAGTATAAGAATTATTATAGAAAACGGTGGCTTAACAAAAACGCAATTAAAAGAAATAAGCGATATTAATTTACAACTTATAAACAGCATTGAAAAAGGCGAAACCGAACAAAATTTTAAGTGCGATTTTAAATTCCACGAATTGCTTGTAAATTATTCGGGCAATAAACGCCTTGTTGATATCTGCGCGCGAATTAATATACAATCGCAACGTTTTCGCTGGCTTACGCTGCTTACCCCTGCACGTTATTTTGAAACAAAAAACGAGCATATCGCAATTTTAAATGCGCTTAAAAACAACGATAAGTCTTTGGCAAGCGAGGCTGTTATAGAGCATTTAAATAATTCTATACAAAATTACGAACAAATATTAATAGACGATAAATGGACGAAAATGATGCTTGAATTAAAAGATATGAATATTGCTTAGATATTCTTGAAATTCATGGCGAATTAATATTAAACCGGAAAAACTAGCGTGTAAACACGCTATCTATTGTTATAAACGGCGGTGCTTGGCACATGCCAATTAATCTCCATTTTGCATGGAGGTTTCAAAAAATTATTTGTGCTGTGCACAAAATGGATATTAAATGGAGATTAAAATGAAAATAATTATCACAGATTGCGACCACGCAAATTTAAACGAAGAAATTGAAGTTTTTAATAAATACGGTTTTGAGTATGAACTTTTGCAATGTAAAACCGAGCAAGATTTAATTGATAATTGCAAAAATGCAGAGGTTTTCTTAAACCAATATGCGCCGTTTACAAAAAAAGTGTTCGAGGCATTGCCTAATTTAAAACACATTGTGCGCTATGGCGTTGGCGTTAATAATATAGATTTAGATGCCGCCACACAGCACGGCGTTATAATTAGCAATGTGCCCGATTATGGCACAAACGAAGTTGCCGACCAAGCCGTTGCACTTATGATGGCACTTGTGCGCAAAATAGTTGAGGTTGTAAATTACACTAAAACCACCGATTGGGATTATAAAGTTGCAATTCCCATTTACAGGTTGCAAGAGCAAACAGTGGGTATTGTTGGGCTTGGAAGAATAGGCGGTGCCTTCGCAGAACGCATGAGCGGCTTTGGCGTTAAAATTATAGCGTGCGATCCAATTTACAATATTGGCGATGAAGTTAAAGGTGCGCAAATTGTAGATTTTAAAACACTTGTTGAAACTTCGGATATTGTTTCAATTCATACACCGCTAACAAAGCAAACAGCGGATATGTTTGATTTAAACACGATGAAAATGATGAAAAAATCGGCTTATTTAATTAATGTTTCACGTGGCGGAATTATTAACGAAGACGATTTATACACGGCTTTAACCGAAAAAATTATTGCGGGCGCCGGCATAGATGTTGTTTTAAGTGAGCCGATGAAACCTGGCGCAAAACTTTTTAGCCTTGATAATTTTTTAATAACACCACATATTGCGTGGTATTCACAAAAATCTGCATTGGAACTTAAAACAAAAGCGGCCGAGGAAGCTTGCAGATTTGCAAGCGGCGAAAAAACAATTTATGCGGTAAATTCGTTATAAAAATACTAAATTAACAAATTGTTATTCGGTGCAAATTATGCACTAAACTAAATAAAACACAAACAATAAATTCTATTATTACGGAGGCAAAAATGAAAGGTATAATTTACAAAGGGCCAAAAACAATAGCAGTGCAAGAAGTTGAAACCCCAAAAGTTAGCGAAGGCAAAGCGCTTATAAAAATTAAATATGCCGGCATTTGCGGTGGCGATTTAGGCATTTATGCAGGCGTGCACCCGCGCGCAAAGGCTCCGCTTGTTATGGGGCACGAATTTAGCGGCGTTATAGCGCAAGATAGCAAAAAATTTAAAGCCGGCACAAAGGTAACGGTTAATCCAATTATCTCTTGCGGTGTTTGTAAAATGTGTAAAGAGGGCAACGGCCATGTTTGTAACACACTGCGCCTTTTAGGCATAGATTACGACGGCGGCATGGCGGAATATGCAGTTGTAGACGAAGAAAAAATTGTGCCCGTGCCCGATAGCATGAGCCTTGAAGATGCAGCAATTGTAGAGCCTGTTGCGGTTGCGGTTCACACATTGCGTGAAACAAAATACATTCCCGGCGATAACGCAATTGTATATGGTTGCGGAACAATAGGTTTAACGGTTGCAATGTGCCTTCGTGAATTCGGTTGCACAAATATCACAATGGTAGAGGCCGATAAAAACCGCATTGAATTTGCAAAAAGCCTAGGGTTTGATACAAAAAATGCAATAGGCCTTGATTTACAAGAGTTAAAAAATGATAAAACCGAGGGTTACGGTTTTGATTGGGTTATAGATTGCGCCGGTGTTCAAGCCGTTGCAAGCAGTTTAATTGAAGCGTGCAAAGTGCGCGGAAAAATTATTGTTGTTGCAGGTTATAAAAAGCCGCTTGAATTCCCGCTAAACCAAGGCATGTTTAAAGAAGTTGCAATGGAGTTTGTGCGTGTTTACCGCGATGTTGATGTAAAAATTGCGGTTGATTTAGTTGCAAACCAACCCGAATTTAGAAAAATTATAACACATATTTTACCGCTTGAAAAAGCGCAAGAGGGTTATGATTTACTGCTAACAGGCGGAACAGGCGCAGTTAAAGTTTTATTTGATGTAGAGGCGTAAACCGCATAAAATCGGCAACTGTTTACATATGGCAATTTAACAATAATATAATATAAAACTATTTGTGCAATGCACAGAATGGAGATTAATATGTTCAATTTAAAAGGTAAAAAAGCAATTATTACAGGCGGAAATAAAAGCCTTGGCCTTGGCATGACAACCGCACTTTGTGAAGCAGGTGCAAGCGTTGTAATTTTTGCATCGTCTGATAGCGTTTATGCTGTTGCCGATGATTTAAAAGCAAAAGGTTTTGATGTTCATGGTGTAAAAGTTAATTTGGGCGATAAAGCACAAATTGAAGAGGGCTTTGCAAAAGCCATGGATATTTTTGGCGGCGAACTTGATATTTTAGTTAATAACGCAGGCATACAGCGCAGAAATTTAAGTGAAGATTTCCTATACGAAGATTTTACAGATGTTATTAATGTAAACTTAAATGCTGTTTTCACTTTGTGCCAACTTGCAGGCCGTGTTATGATTAAAAAAGGCAAAGGTAAAATTATTAACCTTGCTTCGATGCTAAGCTTTTTTGGCGGGCAAACTGTTCCCGCATATGCTGCAAGCAAAGGCGCAGTTGCACAATTAACAAAAGCGCTTTCAAACGAATGGGCATCAAAAGGCATTAACGTAAACGCAATTGCACCCGGATATATGGATACCGAAATGAATGTTGCGCTTAAAAACGACGACACAAGAAACACACAAATTCTAGCGCGTATTCCCGCACAGCGTTGGGGCACACCGGAAGATTTAAAAGGCACTTGCATTTTCCTTGCAAGCGAGGCTTCTAACTATGTTTGCGGCGCAATTATTCCTGTAGATGGCGGTTACCTTGTAAAGTAAAAAACTGCGGTATGTTAATTCACCACAGAAAAACAGGGCAAAAGCTTTGAGGTCGCCGTTTAATAAACTAGCGGTAACCGCAAAAGTTTTTGCCCTAATTTAACAAAATATTTAAATTGTATCGACACTACCTGGCATTAAACGCATAGCGCCTAATTTGTTTTCTTTTGGTACACATTCGGTGAAATTCCCATGTGCCGCTTAAATAGTTTGCTGAACTGCGAGGAAGATGCAAAACCGCAAAGGTGTGCAATTTCAGTACAGGTATATAAATTCTTTTTTAGTAGCTCACAGGCGTGCTCTATTCGCTTATCTACTATATAATTTATAGGAGATTTACCCGTTATAAGCTTAAATTTATGGCGAAAATAATCGTAGTTATAATTCAAACTTTCGGCCATTTCACTAATTGTTTTATCGAAAAGCAAAGTTTCATCTATCTCTTTTATAAGTTTTAAAATATCACTGCCACTTTTTTCTTCCTTTTTTGTTTGCCTAAGTAAATTAAGCAGTATTTCATCAGTTTTCAAATTGCAAATATCAAAATACAAATAATCTTTGTTTTTATATTCATTTTGCAATTGTTTAAAAAGCATAAATGTGGTATCACTATTTAAATTAAAAACGCCACTTTGCACGCTAAGGTCATGCGTTTTATTAAAGCGTATGCAAATATATTGCGCTTGTTCGTGGCAAATTTGGTTTCTGCTAATACCTGCTTTAATAAAACAAACACTGTTAGAGGTGCAATTGTGCAAAACATCGTCAATTTCAATTTCCACACATCCGCTAACAATATAAATAAGTTCGTGATATTTGCAAGAAAAGTTTGTTAATATATCATTTTTATTATAATAAAGGCTGAAAACCGAGTGCAAATTTGTACTCATTTTAAATCTCCGTTCGTTTTTTATATGTATAGGTTACGTGCAATATTATTTTAAGTTAAACAAAGTAATTGTTTTTTAGGTGCTTGTAAATTTTCAAAGTGGTTTTCATTAAAACGCCCTACTTTTCAGCGTGAAAAGACTAGGTTTTTGCTTTATACAAAAGTTAGTAATTTGTTTTTATCAGTGCTTATTAATTTTTAAGGTTGGTTTCATTGAAACGTCCTACTTTTCAGCGTGAAAAGTAGCAAAAGCGCTGGGGCCTTTCGATGGCCCCAG
>CAYJGM010000046.1:0-17420 GCA_964369495.1 uncultured Bacteroides sp.
AAAACTTAGAGTTTTTTGAGGGTAACAAGGAAATTTATAAAAAACTTAGCGTGATAAACGAAGTTGGTCTTGCATATCTAAAGCTTGGACAATCCACAACAACTCTATCAGGCGGCGAATGTCAAAGGCTTAAACTTTCAAAAGAGCTTGCAAAAGGCAATTCAGGCCACACATTATATCTTTTAGACGAACCCACAACAGGGCTTCACCCATCGGATAGCGAAAAACTTCTAGCACTGCTTCGAAAGTTAGTAGAACAAAGTAATTCTGTGTTTGTAATTGAGCACAACACAGATATTTTAGCAAAAAGCGATTATATTATAGAATTGGGGCCGTTTGGTGGCGATAAGGGCGGCGAAATTATAGCTTTTGGTACACCTTTTGAAGTTTCCGTAAGTGAAAAAAGCGTAACAGGTAAATATTTGTAAGCCGTTTTTGTATTGTAAAAACACTAGTTAATTAAGCGAGTGGTTCAAAAAGAATGGATGAATTTAAAAAAGTTGTTGCAAAAGAGCGCCCTAATCTTATACACATATTAGTTGAACCGCTTATTTACGGGGCATGGTTACTGCGTGTTTTTATAAATTATCAAATTAGTTGTTGTTTTAATCAAGTTTTAATAAAAATATGATATAATAATTAATAATATCCACTTTGCTTTAGTTGTTCATAATTATCATCTAGTCAACATGTTATACACATTCCAATTTATGGCATATTGTGTACATATTAAATAAATCTATATAAAGAGGTAGGCTTATGAGAATTTTACTTGCAGAAGATGAGAGAGATATGAATAAAATTATTACAAAAAAACTAGTGTCTGAGGGCTATGCTGTAGATAGCTGTTATGACGGAGAAACAGCGCTTTATTATAGCACAAACACCGAGTACGATATAATAATACTTGACATTATGATGCCAAAACTGGATGGTTTTTCGGTTCTAAAAAAATTGCGCTTTAAATCCATACAAACGCCTGTGATTTTTTTAACGGCAAGAGATAGCGTATCAGACAGAGTTAAAGGCCTTGATTTAGGTGCAAATGATTATCTTATTAAACCTTTTTCTTTAGAGGAGTTGATGGCACGTATAAGAGTGATGACAAGGTTGAAAATGAATAAAAACACAAACATATTAACGGTTGCAGATTTAACGCTTGACATAAACTCACATGTTGTAAAGCGCGCAAAAACGGTAATTAATTTATCTGCAAAAGAATATGCGATTTTGAAATATATGATGTGTAATGTTGGAATTGTACTTTCAAGAGAAAAAATTGAAAATCACATATGGAATTACGAGTATGAAGGTGGCACGAATGTTGTAGACGTATACATACGCTACCTTAGAAAGAAGATAGACAGCGATTATAATACAAAACTTATACACACCGTAAGAGGTTGCGGATATGTGCTAAGGGAGGAATTATGAGAAGAGTATCCGCCAAAATACGGCTAACACTTTTTACAACATTTCTAATGCTGTTGATGGCAAGTGTTTTAATTGGGTTGATGTTATCATTAAGCGAAGAAATTATAGCATCAAACAGTATTGCGCAGCTAATAGAAGTGGTAGAGGATAATTCTGATGAACTTGAGTTTGATGACCGTAAACTTGATACCGACGATATAGATTTTTTTGAAAAAGGAGTATACACGCTATTATATTCGCAAGACGGTGAGCATTTAGCAGGGGATTTTCCGTTAGAGAGTATATTGGAAACACCGTTTACGGATAAAAAAACTACAGAGTATACCCACGATGGAACGCTTTACTATTTATACGATGAATTAGCACCGGTAGAGGACTCACGTTCACTTGTTTGGATACGTGGAATAATAGCGGTAGATGAAGTTGCAACAGCCACAAGTAATATTTTACAAATGGCATTATTCTCTTTACCTATTTTTGTTATTTTGGGTGCTATAGCTTGCTATTTTGTTGCTAAAAGTACATTTCGGCCAATAGATAAAATTATAGATACAGCTAAAAAAATAAGCGATAGCGAAAACCTGGCTTTGCGTATTGATATAAAAAATGCAAGCCCTGAAATTAATAAATTGGCCGATACATTTGATAATATGTTTGAGCGTTTAGAAAATGCATTTGAAGCGGAAAAGCAGTTTACATCAGACGTTTCTCACGAACTAAGAACGCCAACCGCCGTTATTTTGGCACAGTGTGAATACGCAATTGGTGAGAATATCGCCTTGCAAGATAAAGAAGATGCACTTGAAAGCGTACAAAGGCAAGCATTTAAAATTTCAAATATTATTTCGAATTTATTAAAACTTATTCGCCTTGACAGAGGAGTTGAGAAGTTAGAAATTTTGCGTATAAATCTTAGTGAACTTGTTCAAGAAGTATGTGAAGAACAAATAATGCTTGCACCTGCTGATGTTAAACTGACATATGATATCGCGCCAAATATAAACGGAAACTTTGATTATACCTTGATTAGTAGGCTTCTTGAAAATTTAATAAGCAACTCTTTGCGCTATAAAAAAGAAAACGGTGATATTCAAGTTACGCTAATAGAAAATGCTACGGAAATAGTTTTGTCGGTAAAAGATAACGGAATAGGAATTGCAAAAGAGCATCAAAATAAGGTTTGGAACAGGTTTTATCAAGTGGATAATTCACGCACATCAAGCCAAAACTCAAGTGTGGGGTTAGGGCTTTCAATTGTAGCACAGGTTGCAAAATTGCATCATGCAAAAATCGAACTTGAAAGTGAGCTCGGCGAGGGAAGCATATTTACTGTTAAATTTCCAAAATAAAAATATTTTTTAATGTTACTTTAATATTGATGAATTATAATTGTGGTAACAAAAGAGTTAAGGTAGCCAAAGCCATATGATGAGGGTTCGGATAAGCTTAGCAAAATTAAAAAAATATAAGGAGATATTATTATGAGTTTTAAAAAAACAATACAAAAAATTGCCGTTATATCTTGCGCTGTTCTATTTACCTTAGCGGCTGTAAGTGGGGTTATTTATATTCTTAAACCCACAGCTATGGCCGAACAATCTGCCACGAGGAACACACAAACTACACAAACGAGTTTAACTACACAAACATCTGAAAATGTTGATGAAAATTATATCGGTGAAGCCGAGGCGAAAGCCATAGCACTTGAACATGCGCAAATAAAAGAAGCTGATGTTTCGTATATATTTTGCAAGCTGGATTATGATGATGGTGTAGCAGAGTATGAAGTGGAGTTCTGGAATAACTTATCAGAGTACGATTATGAAATAAACGCTATAAGCGGTGAAATTATCGGCTATGATTACGACATGGAAAATTACGATTCAAAGCTTGAAACAACACCTAGTGAAAATATTACAGATGAGTATATCGGTGAAGCCGAGGCAAAAGCCATAGCATTTGCACATGCGCAAATAAAAGAAGCTGATGTTTCGTATATATTTTGCAAGCTGGATTATGATGATGGTGTAGCAGAGTATGAAGTGGAGTTCTGGAATAACTTATCAGAGTACGATTATGAAATAAACGCTATAAGCGGTGAAATTATCGGCTATGATTACGACATGGAAAATTACGATTCAAAGCTTGAAACAACACCTAGTGAAAATATTACAGATGAGTATATCGGTGAAGCCGAGGCAAAAGCCATAGCATTTGCACATGCGCAAATAAATGAAACTGAAGCCGGATTCATTAAATGTGAATTTGATTTTGATGATGGCTATCCTGAATATGAGATAGAGTGGAAAATTGGCAGGATGGAGTATGAATATACTATAAGTGCTACTGATGGAACAATTTGGGAACACGATGCGGAATACGACGATTAAATTTAAAAGAAACATTATTAATAGATAAGTTAAACCCGAAATTTTGCATATTGAAACAACAAGCGCCCAAAAACATTGCTTTTATTGGGTGCTTGTTTTCATTATGAATAATTGACAAAAACTGTTTTTTGTGGTATAAATATAAAGTGATAAATGCTGTGAACAAGAGTTCAAAACACTAACGCACTAAAGAGAGCAAGGGGTAGGTGAAACCTTGTGTGCACATGTTTTGTTGTCGCTTGCGAGCAAAAACGGTGAAGGTTTTTCAAAGCTGTTTTCGTAAGGCCTGCGTTAAAGGTTTTAAAGCGGTTTTATGCTTTTTAGCTAAAACAATTTGGGTGGTACCGCGGTGTAAATTAATTATTCACCGTCCCATACTTATTTTAAGTGTGGGGCGGTTTTTTTGTTTTTTTAAAGGTTTTTATTGGCTTGGTTTTCCAAGTTAATGAAAAATTTGAATTGCAACACAAAAATTAAACATGATTTAATAAACAACACAAGAATGGAGCATTTTTATGAGCGAAAAAAAACAACTGGGCAAAACATACGAGCCACAAAAGGTTGAAGATGAAATTTATTCAAATTGGCTTTTAAATAATTATTTTCATGCAGAAATTGATGAAAATAAAACGCCTTTTACAATTGTTATGCCGCCGCCTAATATTACGGGCCAATTGCATATGGGGCACGCTATGGATAACACATGGCAAGATATTTTAATACGCTTTAAGCGTATGCAAGGATACAGTGCGCTTTGGGTGCCCGGAACAGACCATGCCGCAATTGCAACCGAGGCAAAAATTGTTGAAAAAATGAAAGAAGACGGCGTTTCAAAAGCCGATTTAGGCCGCGATGGCTTTATGCAGCGCGCATGGCAATGGAAAGAGCAATACGGTGGCAGAATTGTAGAGCAATTAAAGAAAATAGGTTGCAGCTGCGATTGGAAGCGAGAGCGCTTTACTATGGACGATAATTGTAGTAAGGCGGTTTTAACCGTTTTCAAATTGCTTTATGATAAAGGGCTTATTTACCGCGGTGAACGCATTATTAACTGGTGCCCAAACTGCAATACAAGCATTTCCGATGCAGAGGTTGAATACGAGGAAAAAGATGGCTTTTTTTGGCATATTGAATACAAAGTTGCAAACAGCGATGAAAAAGTTTGCCTTGCAACAACACGTCCTGAAACAATGCTTGGTGATACAGCAATTGCCGTGCACCCGGAAGATGAACGCTATATGCACTTGCATGGAAAAAGTGTGATTTTACCGCTTGTTGGCAGGCAGATTCCAATTGTATGCGATGAGTATGTTGATAAAGATTTTGGCACAGGCGTTGTAAAAGTTACACCCGCGCACGACCCTAACGACTTTGAAATAGGCACACGCCATAATTTACCCATAATTAAAATTATGACAGACACCGCAAAAATTACAGACGATTGCGGCAAATATGCCGGCATGGATAGATATGAAGCGCGTAAAGCTATTGTGAAAGATTTAGAAAATGGCGGCTTTTTAGTTAAAACACAGCCGCACAAACACAATGTTGGCACTTGTTACCGCTGTTCTACAACGGTAGAGCCCATGGTTAGCAAGCAATGGTTTGTAAAAATGGTTCCATTGGCAAAACCGGCAATACAAGCGGTAAAAGACGGCACAATTAAATTTATGCCCGAGCGCTTTGAAAAAAATTATTTCTTTTGGATGGAAAACACACGCGATTGGTGCATAAGCCGCCAACTTTGGTGGGGGCATAGAATACCGGCATATTATTGCGATGCTTGCGGTGAAATTTTTGTTAGCGAAGAAAAAATTACAACTTGCCCAAAATGTAAGGGCGAATTGCGCCAAGATGAAGATACGCTAGACACATGGTTTTCAAGTGCGCTTTGGCCGTTTTCAACATTGGGTTGGCCCGATGAAAACAGCGATGATTTTAAATATTTTTACCCAACAAATACATTGGTAACAGGCTATGATATTATAACTTTCTGGGTTAGCCGCATGATATTTTCTGCGCTAACTTACACAGATAAAGCGCCGTTTAACACCGTTTTAATACACGGCCTTGTTAGAGATGCCAAAGGGCGCAAGATGTCTAAATCTTTGGGTAACGGAATTGACCCGCTTGAAGTTATAAAAGATTACGGTGCAGATGCTTTGCGTTTCACGCTGGTTATTGGAGCAACGCAAGGAAACGATATGCGCTTTTCAGACGAAAAAGTGCTTGCAAGCCGTAATTTTGCAAATAAAATTTGGAATGCCGCACGCTTTGTGTTAATGAATTTACCCGAGGATTTTAAGGTGGATAAACCAACATCGCTAAGTGTTGCCGATAAATGGCTTATCTCGAAATTAAACAGCTTAACAAAGCAAACAACCGAGCATTTAGAGAAAAACGAGCTTGGCCTTGCCGCGCAAAAAGTGCAAAATTTTATATGGGATATTTACTGCGATTGGTATATTGAAATTGCAAAATTGCGCTTGAACAGCGAAAACGAGCAGGAAGCGCAAAGCGCAAGGCAAATTTTATTAAGCGTATTAATAAAAGCGCTTAAACTTTTACACCCGTTTATGCCTTTTATAACCGAGGAAATTTTTACGGCTTTGCCCGGAACACAAGGCAGTATCATGCTTGCGCAATGGCCGCTTTACGATGAAAACATTGATTTTGCAAAAGAGGAAAACGAATTTGAGGCGGTTATGCAACTTATTAAAGCCGTTAGAACAGTGCGCGCGGATTTAGGCGCACACCCAAAACAGCGCACAAGCCTAACAATTGAAACAACAGACGAAAAGCACGCAATTGCGTTTAAAAACGGCGCAGATTACCTAGCTAAATTTGCCTTTGCAACAGAAATTGAAATTGTTAGTGAGTACAAAGGCGAAGCACAGGGCACAGCGCAAATTGTAACGCCACACGCAAAAGCGTTTATACCCATGAGCGAACTTGTTGATGTACAAAAAGAAACCCAGCGCCTTTTAAAAGAAAAACAAGCGTGCGAGAAAGATATCAGTATGCTACAAGGCAAATTAAACAACGCGGGGTTTATGGCAAAAGCGCCCGAAAAAATTGTTGGCGAAATTAAGGAAAAACACGCTTTAGCAACAGAAAAATTACAAAAAATAGAGGATAGTTTAACAGCGCTTAAAACGGTGTAATTTTTTATAACTTAACCATAATTTTTTTAATAAAACAAACAATCTTTTTTGCAATTTATTATACAAAAATTAAAAGCGAAAAAACCCACGGTGTGCTGCGCATAAATAGTAAAGCCGGCTTGTTAATTGTTAATGAACATGTATTCTGTTGATTTCATTAATTTCAGCCATAACCATGTATTTTCATAATATAGAAAAACGGTGATGTATATAAAATTATTATTATTTACACTGCTAGCCAATTTTTGCACGGGATTATCATTATGCCTTGCCGTTGGTGTATTCACACAAGTTCCTAATTACACGATTGCGTGTGTTGTGGGCTTGTTGTGTAGTGCGGGTTCGGTTTTGTGTTTTTTTGCCTCTTGGCGAAGTGCCCCTAAAGGTTTTAAAGTAGCACTTTTTTATATGCTAAGGTTGTTTTTGATTTTTGGCAGTGTTATAATTTTTGTGTTTTTACCTTTTAATAATGCCTTAGGTGCAATATTACCGCATTTACCAACAATGCCAATAACAGCATTGTTTATGGCATTAAATAAAAAATAACAGCTGCTGCGGAAAATAAAATTAACAACTAATTTTGTTTAAAAATCACGAATAAATGGCAATTAATGTAAAAGCAAATAAAATGCGCTTTGCGTTAATTGCAAAACAAATTAAATGCGTTTTTGCCTTAAAATAATGTGAATAAAAAGTGAAATATATAGCAAAAAAAGAAAGAATATGATATAATGAATAAGTTAGAAATTTCAGCTTTGCCTTTACCCGAAATTGAAAACTGGGTAAAAGAACAAAATTTGCCGCCATTTCGTGCAAAACAAATATACGATTGGCTTCATAATAAACAAGTAACAACATTTGAAGAGATGAGCAATTTGCCAAAAACGCTTATTTCAAACCTTTGCGAGCATTGCACCATAAGCACTTTGCAAACCGCAAAAAAGCAAATGTCGAAAGACGGCACGGTGAAATATCTTTTTAAATTACAAGATGAAAATTGCATAGAAACGGTATTAATGCGGTATAATCACGGTAATAGCGTTTGTGTTTCTACACAAGTTGGCTGTAGAATGGGCTGTGCGTTTTGCGCATCTACCAAGGGCGGCCTTGTGCGAAATTTAAGCGCAGGCGAAATTGCCGCACAAATATATGCCGTTAAAAAAGATGTAAACGAGCGAATTTCGAATATCGTTTTAATGGGAATAGGCGAACCGCTTGATAATTTTGAAAATGTTGTAGATTTTTTAAAAATTATATCCTCGCCTGAGGGCGAGCAAATAGGCCTTAGGAACATAAGCGTTTCAACTTGTGGGCTTGTTGCCAATATGTATAAGCTTGCAAATTTACGCCTTGGCATAACGCTTTCTGTTTCGCTTCATGCCCCGTTTGATGATATGCGAAGCGCCATGATGCCTATCAACAATAAATATAATATCAGCACATTGATAAAAGCGTGTGAAGATTACCAAAAAACAACAGGTAGGCGCATAAGTTTCGAGTACTCTATGGTTAAGGGCAAAAACGACACAAACGAATGTGCAAAACAGCTTGCAAAATTAGTTAAACCAATGAATGCACATGTTAATTTAATTCCTATCAACCCTGTGGATGGCTCGCGCTATTGCGCCACAGATGCAATAAATATAAAAAGGTTTAATGAACAGCTTACAAACCTTGGCGTAAATGCAACACAAAGGCGCCGCTTAGGAACGGATATTAACGCCGCTTGCGGCCAATTAAGGGCCGCAGAAGTTGAAAAATAAGTTGCGTGTTTTTTTGCCAAACGTAAATTATAGCTATTAATAAGTTATACGTTTGTATTGCGAGTGAGAATAACACAGCATAGCGCATAAATTTACCCAAATAGGCATATTCGGATTATTTCATAACGGCTAAAAAAGCAAATTTAAAAAAATAACAGTAAGCTTGTTTTATTACGCTTACTTTGCAAAATTTAAAGGAGGACAACGGCATGAGAATTGTCGCCAAAACAGACATTGGAAATATGCGCAGTGAAAACCAAGACAATTACCGCGCCGGTGAACATAAAAACGGAACGCTTTGGGCGCTTGTATGCGATGGCATGGGCGGAACACAGGGCGGTAGGCTTGCAAGTGCGCTTGCATGCGAATATATGGAACGTGCTTTTTGCGAAAAACTGGAAGAGCTTACAACACAAAAACAAATTAAACAATTTATGTTTGATGTTGCGAGCGATGCAAATAAAATCATTCATTCGCAAGCGCAAAAAAATGAAGATTTAAAAGGCATGGGCACAACAATTGTGTGCGCAGTGGTTAAAGATAATTTTGTTCAATGCATACACGCGGGCGATTCAAGGGCTTATGTCTATTCCAAAGCCACGCTAACGCAAATTACTAAAGACCATTCCATAGTACAAGAGCTTGTAGAGCAAAACCGCATTACAGAGCAAGAGGCTTATTTTCACCCAAATAAAAACCTTATAACACGTGCTTTAGGGGTTAATTACACGGTTGATGTTGAATACACCGATTACACATTGGTTGCCGATGATGTTTTACTTTTATGCACCGATGGGCTTACAAATTGTGTGAAAGATGAATTAATAACAAAAATTATTGCCAAAACTCCCTTTGAGGAAATGGCTAATGCGCTAATTGAAAGCGCGTTAGAACGTGAGGGATACGACAATATCACAGTTTTACTGTGTGCGGCGCACAGTTAAGTTGGAGGTAAATAAATGAGCGATTACACAGGAAAAATTCTACACGGCAGATATTCTATTTTATCTGTTATGGGTACGGGCGGAATGTCTGTTGTTTATAAAGGTTTAGACACACAGCAAAATCGCACCGTTGCAATAAAAATTTTGCGTGAAGAATGTAAAGAAAATTTAGAACTTGTACGCAGGTTTAAAAACGAATCTAAGGCAATTTCAATTTTAGACCACCCCAATATAGTAAAAGTTTACGATGTTAGCGTGCAAGACGATTTGCAGTATATTGTTATGGAACATATCGAGGGCATTACACTAAAAGATTACATGAAATATCGTGAGTTTAATGTGCCTGCAAAAGAAACTTTACATTTTGTAACACAAACATTACAAGCCTTACAACATGCGCATGCAAAAGGCATTGTGCACAGAGATATTAAACCGCACAATATCATGCTTTTGCCCGATGGAAAAATAAAAGTTATGGATTTTGGCATTGCACGCTTTGCCAGAAGCGAAAACCAAACTTTAACAGATAAAGCCATAGGCAGTGTTCATTATATAAGCCCCGAGCAAGCAAAGGGCGATGTAACCGATTTAAAAGCCGATATTTACTCTGTTGGCGTAATGCTTTATGAAATGCTTGCAGGCAAATTACCATTCGAGGGTGAAAACCCTGTAGGTGTTGCAATAAAACAAATTTCAGACGTTGCTGTGCCTTTAAGAAAAATTAAGCCCGAAGTGCCACAAGGCTTAGAGGAAATTACAGCAAAAGCAATGGTGAAAAACCCACGCGAGCGCTATCAAACCGCGGGGCAAATGCTTTCGGATATAGAGGCGTTTAAGCGAAACCCACAAATAGTGTTTGGGTATAAATTTATAAACCCAATATTAGACGTAATAGAACAAGAAAAGGCGGTGAGCCAAACGGCAAACAGAAGACCGGTACCACCTAAAGCAAGTGCCTTGCCAAGACAAAAAAGGCCAAATGTAAAAAACAAAAGAGCATCGGCAACAAAAGAAAAGAAACTCAACCCCGCAAAATGGATATGGCCTGCAATGGCAGGCGGTACACTTGCGTTCTTTTTAATATCAGCCTTTGCATGTTATTCAATTTTAAAAGATACAATTTTGTTTACAGAGGGAACAGATGTGCAACTCCCCAGCTTTGTAGACCAAATGCGTAGCGATATAGAGGGAAACCCGGCATACTCACAATTTACAAATATAGTGTTTGAAACTGTGCCAAATATAGATAAACCTGCCGGAATGGTTATTTCACAAAACCCAAAACCGCCGCAAACGGTTAAAACCACGGCAACAATTGTGCTTCAAATATCCTCGGGTGTAACGCAGGTGGCAGTGCCCGGTGTTATCGGGGCCGACCAAAGCGTGGCACTTGAAACACTTAAAGACACAGGCCTTAGTGTTATGACAAAACGTCGTGAAGTTTTAAACGATGGCGATCCATACGGTTATGTTTTAGAGCTTACCTTGGCCGATGGCACGCCTATTGGTGAAGGGCAGCTTTTAGATGCGGGCACATTGGTTTATGTTTATGTAAGCAGTGAATTTAGGGACGACACCGTCACAGTGCCAACGCTTGTTAATCTTGCATCTTTAACCGATGCGCAAAATTTGCTAAGCGCAAGTGGCCTTGGTGTTGGTGCAATTATCGAAGAGGATAGCCTTTTACCTTTGGGTAGCATTATTAGGCAAGAGCCTGTAGAAGGTACAGTGGTGTCGCAAGGTTCGCTTTTAACTTTGGTGGTATCTAAAGGGCACACACACACTTATGTTGAGCTTACAAAAGTAGAACCGGAAGGATGCGATATACCCGGAATAATAACATATACTTGCTCGGTTTGCGCCGACACTTATACCGAGGAAATACCGGAACTTGGCCACGATTGGGGTGAATGGGAAGTTGTTGTTGAAGCAAAACCGGGCGTAGAGGGCCTAAAACAACGCATTTGCCAGCGAGATAAAAACCATATTGATACAGAGGTAATTCCGGCGTTACCCGTAGAATCAGAACCCGATAGCAGTTCTTCAGAAGAAAGTTCTGAAGAAAGCAAAGAAACACCATAAAACACTAAATTTTGAATGAATACAGAATTTCAGTAAATAATATTTATATTATTTACTGAAAGGATGAAAATTTAAAATGAGAGATGTAATATTTGATAATGATGAAAAAAATGAAGAAAATTTACCGTTAATAGAAAATACACAAAGAGTAAAAAAGCGTAAATTCAGTTTGTTTAAGGGCCTTTTGCTTTTCACATGCGGCTTTACCCTTGCGGGTGCTGTGTTTATAATTGGGCTATATTGGTTTTCAATTTTATTATTATAGGAGTTTAAATGCATATTGCTGAAAGCAACAACATAATATTAAAAGGAATTGGTGGTTTTTACTATGTTAAAACGCCAAATGGAATACTTGAATGCCGCGCTAAAGGTGTATTTAGAAAGCGCGGCATAAGCCCTTTACCCGGAGATTATGTTGAAATTGAAAACGAGGCAGGAACATATATAATAAGCGAAATATTAAAGCGGAAAAATATGTTTGTTCGCCCACCGGTTGCAAATATTGATGTGTTTTTTATTATAGTAAGTACCGTGCAACCTGTACCAAACTTGCTTGTTATTGATAAACTTGCTGCAATTGCATGCGAAAAAGGCGCAAAACCAATAATTGTAATTACTAAAAGCGATTTATTAGCGGAAGATTTTATAAAAAATGCATATAAAACAAGCAATATTAAAACAATTGTTGCCAAAAGCGAAAACAACGATGCACTAGAGCAAATTAAAGAAGAATTAAACGGAAAATGCGGAATTTTTTGCGGCAATTCAGGCGTTGGAAAATCTACTTTATTATCGGCACTTTTGCCGAATATTGAGTTTGAAACAGGCGAGATAAGCCATAAACTTAAAAGGGGGCGCCACACCACAAGGCAAGTTACATTGTACGAGGCGTTTGGCGGCTTTATTGCCGATACTCCGGGCTTTGCAAGCATTGAAATGGATAAAGCATGCCCAATTGAAAAGGAAAATTTACAATTTGCGTTTTCGGATATTAAACCTTATTTCGGGAAATGTAAATTTACAGGTTGTTCGCACACATCTGAAATTGGTTGCGCGGTTCGAAAAGCGGTTCAAAGCGGCGATATTGCGCAAAACAGATATGATAATTATGTTGCAATTTATAATATGGTGAAAGAGGTAAAACAATGGCAAAAATAAATAAAAGAAAAAAGAAAAATGCTTCTATAGCACCACATTTGCAATATAGAAACACCCAAAGAAAGCGTATTAAAAAAACGCTTTCTCAAAGCGAAAGTTTAAAACAGGCACAAGCTAATAAATTAGCAATGGCGCAAAAGCTTACACTTATTGATGAAAACGAAACGCTAAGCATAAAACCGGTGCGAAAAAAAGCAATTTTTAAAGAAGAGCATACAAGCGATAATGTAAACGAGCAAAACAATGAAAATTTGCAAGACGACGAGCTTTTACTAATAGATAAATTAAGCGACGATGAAGAGTTTGCAAACGAAGAAATTAACGATATCAACTTACTTTTAGGTGCACAGCAAACAATACAAAACAGCGATATAGATGCGAATACTTTTATTGAGGAAAATGAACAAGAGAAAGAAACCAATAAAAAAGCAAATAAAATTAAAACACTAAAAGCACCTGTTATAAAATTTAAGCCTAATAGCAAAAAAACATCAATCTCTAAATACGAAAAAAATGTATTAAAATTTGAAAAAAAGCAAATTAGAAAAGAAAAAAAATATAAAAAGAAACAACAAAAATTACAAAAAAGAAAAGAAAACAGAGCAAGAAACAGAATAGGCTGTTTTGGTGTTTTTGTTATTTTTTCATTCTTTATGATAGTAGGCAGCGTGTATACGGTTTACGATTTAATTGGCAAATCATTGTTATTTGAAAATGTTGAAGTGGAACTTCCGAATTTTATTGGAATGAATATTTTAGATGTTCAAGATGACTCTGAATATGCAATGTTTAATTTTAAAATAGAAAATGTTTTTGAAGAGGGCCTTAGCACCGGAACAATTCTTTCGCAATTTCCGGTTGCACCAAGAAATGTTAAAGAACACTCAACTGTTACATTAAGGGTAAATACTCCGCCGCAACCTGTTCAAATTCCTGATATTGAAAAAATGCAAAGAAGTGAAGTTAAAGACGAGCTACAACTGTTTGAGTTAAGTGCGTTTTTCAAAACCATTGAAGATTCTACCGTACCACACAATACTGTAATGTATACAGAACCTGCAATAGGCTCTACAGTGCTTCAAGGCAGCACGGTTACAGTTTATATCAGCCGAGACCCAACGCTTTCGGGTGTTGTAGTGCCCGATGTTACAGGCGTTAGTTTTGATTCGGCTGTTAGTGCTTTAAGAAATGCAGGTTTAACTTATAATTCGCCCTCGGCAAATCCCTCGGGAACAGTGCTTGCGCAAAGCCCTGCCCCAGGTGCATATGTTGCAAGTGGTGCGGCAATTACTTTAACTTTCCAAATTGTTGTTAAAGAAGTGCCATTAACTTTTGTGCACTCTCCGGGCGATGGCGATTTGCATGATTTTGTTTTAGTACAAGTTCACCCCGGTGCAGACGGTGTTATGAGATATGGGCTATACACTTGTTCTTTATGTGGCATGCAAACTTTTGGTGAATTCATTGAGTAATAAATCGTAACATATTTTGCAACTTTTACGTATTATGTAAAAAACATAATTTTAAGGGGGTAAAATATATGCAAGTTGTTATTTGGAAAAGCCCTAAGCTTTTATCGGGGATTTTAAGGGCAATGTTTAAAATAAAATAAAAATACATTGTAAAAATTAAAGCGGGCTACACTCTTTGTAAAATATTTGCAATGCAAATTTATTTTAAAGGGTGTAGCCCATTTGTATGTTTTATAAATAAAAGGTGAAATATGCATTTTGTGTACAAATATTTCACTTTTATTACAATTATTAAGGAGCTAATAATGCATTACCTCGATAACGCCGCAACAACAATTGTGAACGAAAGCGTTGCAAACGTTGCCGATGATATATTAAGAAAACATTTTGCGAACCCCTCGGCATTGTATAATTTAGGTATGCACAGCGAAAATATTATTAACGAAAGCCGCAAAACTGTTGCAAAAGCATTTAATTGCACGCCTAGCGAAGTTTATTTTACTGCAAGTGGCACAGAGGGCAATAATATTGCAATTCAAGGTGCGTGCAAAGCGCGAACAGCTTGGGCAAATCACATTGTAGCCACAGGATACGAACACCCTTGTGTAAGAAATACATGCACACAGCTGCAAAACGATGGATTTAGCGTAAGTTTTATTAACCCCGAAAAAAACGGTGAAATTGATATTGAAAAAATAGTTGACGCAGTTACAAATAAAACCGCAATTGTTTGCGCAATGCATGTGAACAATGAAATAGGTAGCATTATTGATGTTGAACTTTTAGCAAAAAAAGTTAAAGATAAAAACAGCCGAACAGTTGTTCATATAGATGGTGTGCAGGCATTTGGCAAAATAAAACTTAATTTAGCCAATACAAAAATAGATACATATGCGGTTTCGGGGCATAAAATATATGCGCCAAAGGGAATAGGTGCACTTTATATAAAAAACAAGTTTAATATAACAAATATTTTATACGGTGCAAAGCAGGAAAACGGTATGCGCCCCGGAACTGAAAATATAGCTTATATAGCCGCGTTTGCAAAGGCGTGCAGCTTAACAAATGAAATATTCTTTCCAGATGCACTTAAAGAAGAATTTATAAACGAAGTAAAAAATATTGAAGAGATTACTGTAAACAGCCCAAGTTCAGCCCACCCGGCAATTATAAACATATGTGTAAAAAAAATAAAAAGTGAAACTATGCTTCATTTTTTAGAAAGCAAGCAAATATATGTTTCTGCGGGTGCCTCTTGCAGTAAAGGCGCAAATAGCCACACTTTAACAGCAATGGGCATGCAAGGCGATATTGCGCAAACGGCGCTTCGCATTTCTTTTGGGAAAAGCACTAGTAAAAACGATATTAATGCGCTTGTGAATGCACTTAAAGAGGGAATAAACAGTATAACAAAAATGAATTAAAGTAATAATAAGTAATAAACAGGGGAATGTAAATGCAAGAAATAATATTGGCGTACCAAGGTGAAATGGCGTTAAAAGGCCTTAACAAAGCAAGTTTTGAGAGCGTGCTGTTAAAAACTATGCGCCGCCGCCTTAAAAATTTAGGCGAATTTAAAATTTATAAAGCGCAAAGCACCATGTATGCACAACCTTTAAGCGCCGATATTGATATGGATATGGCTTTTGAGTATATGCGTAAAATTTTTGGCATTGCAAATTTAAGCCGTGCTGCAGTGTGTGATAAAAACTTTGATATAATTGCAAAAACCGCCAAAATTTACCTTGAAAAAGAACTTAAAAACGCAAAAACATTTAAGGTTAGTGCCAAAAGAAGCGACAAAACTTTTGCCATGGATAGCATGGAAATTGCAAAAGAATTGGGCGGGCAAATTTTAAGTGCTTACCCGCATTTGAAAGTAGACGTTAAAAACCCCGAGTTAAATGTTGTTGTTGAAATAAGAGATTTTGCGGCGTATGTTCATGGTGGCAAAGTGCCGGGCGCAGGCGGTATGCCGGTTTCAACTTCCGGTAAAGCGGCGCTGATGCTTTCGGGCGGTATAGATAGCCCGGTTGCGGGTTATTTAATGGCAAAACGTGGGCTTTCACTTTGTTGTGTGCATTTTGCAAGCCCACCTTATACAAGCGAGCGTGCAAAACGTAAAGTGTTAGATTTAGCCACACAAATGTGCGCTTATACAGGCAATTTAAATGTACATATTGTGCCATATACAAAACCGCAAGAATATATAAGAGATAATGCACCTGATGTTTTATTTACCGTTTTAATGCGCAGAAGTATGATGAGAATTTGCAATATAATTTGCGAAAAAGAAAGTGCGCTTGCTATTATCACAGGTGAAAGCTTAGCGCAAGTTGCAAGCCAAACACTTTGGGCGCTTGCGTGCACAAATGCAGCGCAAAATTTGCCGGTGCTTCGGCCATGTATTGGAATGGATAAAATAGAAATAACAAAAATTGCACGTGAAATAGGCACTTTTGAAACAAGTATTTTGCCGTATGAAGATTGTTGCACAATTTTTACCCCGCCGCACCCTAAAACAAAGCCCACAATGCAAGAAATTTTAGCTGCAGAACAAAATATGCCCGAATTACTTGAAATTGAACAGCAAGCGGCAAATTTAACCGAGGTTATTTATATTAGCCATAGGCTAATATAAATTGGCATGTGCATGGCACGCCGATTAGATAAAAAAATATAAATAACCGAAGCGGAGCAAAGGTTATTTATATTAGCCATAGGCTAATATAAACCCACATGTGCATGGCACGCCGATTAGATAAAAAAATATAAATAACCGAAGCGAAGCAAAGGTTATTTATATTAGCCATAGGCTAATATAAATTGGCATGTGCAAGCCGCGCCGATTAGATAAAAAAATATGAATAACCGAAGCGAAGCAAAGGTTATTTATATTAGCCATAGGCTAATATAAATTGGCATGTGCAAGCCGCGCCGATTAGATAAAAAAATATGAATAACCGAAGCGAAGCAAAGGTTATTTATATTAGCCATAGGCTAATATAAATTG
>CAYJGM010000047.1:0-17131 GCA_964369495.1 uncultured Bacteroides sp.
GAGCGTATGTCATTCTAACTGTTAGCGAGCGATTGTGATTGTTCTTTGTTGCGAACCTTAGCAGTAATCGTTTGGGGTCAATGGCGCGACGCACCGCAGTGCTAGTGCCGAAAGTTAACCGCCGTAGGCGGCTCTTGAACTTTCGGCCTTTTGGCTTCTTTTCACGCTGAAAAGAAGGGCAACAAAGCGCAAACTGCCTTTATAATTTACACCTACTCAAAAAGCAAATTACTCACTTTCAAATTGAAATAAAATTACACTTAACCTATACACAATTTTAAAAGCAAAGCGGCGCTGTCATTAGCCCGAAAGTTAGCAAATTAAGCTTATTTTCGTGGCAATGGTAGCGCCGCTTTGTTTTTTATTTTATTTATCGCTGTGTTTAGTGAACTGTAACAGCCCGTCTGTTTTGTGCAAATTTATGCGCTGCGTTGTGCTGTTCTTACCGGCAACAGAAAAAATGTTGCACGCCGGCTAAAAGCTTATTTAGTAAAATTGTTTTAATTGGCGGCTTTAAATGCTTCAATTTCTTGCTTTGTTTTTTTACTCGCTTTGGCTTTGCGCGCCAGTACTATCTGAAACATCGGAATTTTGCGTCTCAGCGTTTTGTACGCTAGCGCTATTTGTAACATCAGAGTTTTGCGCCTCAGCGCCTTGTGCGCCGGCTTCGCTAGCACTGCTGTTTGCGATAGATGTAGAGCTTTGGGTGTCTTCCTTTGCCTGCTGTGCTTGCTCGGGCAAAGTTTCTTCTACTGCGCTGTTAAACACAGTGCCGGGCTCTGCTATAGCGGTAGGCTCTTGCACTTCACTGCTATTTACGTCAGGCGGTGCAAAGCTGCTGGTTTGTATTGCGCTTAGATAGTAATTGCCGTTATCGTTGCGTGTAAAAATATAATCGTTATACTTTATAGGCTCAATAACCGTGTCATAAGGAACATCATAGCCTATCGTAACAATATGCGTGTTTCCCGAACGTTTTAAGTCTTCTACAATCGGCGTGAAATCGGTTGGAACACTTGTTATGGGCATTAAATATGCCTCGCGCTCGGCATCGTATGTGAAAGATAAGCTATTAAGCGTGAAATCTGAATAATTAAACTGAACATCGGGACCGTATAGTTCGAAAACAGCTTGGTTTATAACGCTTATAGGCAAATAAAGTGCGCCAATTTCACTGTATTCAAAATTATCCATGTTTTCTTCGTTTGAAATTGCGTGGCTCATTGCGGCATAAAGCAAGGTAGTTAATTGCGCATCGTTAATATTTTCAAACGGCAATGGGTCAAGCGCTGTAACATAACGCATACGCTCTTCGTATTCAAGGCGTATTTCGGTGTCGTCGAACACATTTGTGAATATTCCTACCGCGCCGGAAATAATTGTAAAAAGCCCTGTTAATATTAAAAACAAAGAAAACAAGCCCGTTATCTGCCTACGCCTACGAACTAAACGCATTTTTCGCGTTTGCTTTTCTTGCTCTTTTAAATTCTGTTCTTCAAGTGTTAGCTTTGAATTGCTGTCGTTTTCTTTATTTTGTTTTTTTTGCGCGTTTTGTGCCTTTTTTTCAATGCGTTCGCTTTCTTTTTTTAATTGTTCTTGTTCTTTATTTTGTGCGCTTTCATTTGATGTTTTTTTTGCCCTTGTAGCTTTTACGGAATTGTTAGCATTGCTGTTTGAATTTGCGGGTTCAGTTTTAACTTTATCTGTTAAAAGCACATTTTGTTTTTCCTGTTCAACATTAGGCAAGGCGGCGGGGGTTATTTGTGTTTTTTCGCTTATTGCGCTTGCGTTTTGCGTATTTGTGCTTATATCTGCTACATCGCTGTTATTAATTATATTTATTTTTTCATTCTTGTTTGTTTTCTCGCTCATAAACATCTCCCTTTATTCGAGCTGTAAAATTTATATTATATTATACCATAAACAAATAATAAAAGCAAAACACTTGCGATACGTATAGAATATTATTATAATTAATGTATAAGAGAGGTATTATATGGATAAACAAGAAAATAATATTTTGGATATACGCGAATTTTTCTTACCGCAAGAAAACGAAAACGAAAAGCAAAACGGCGCAGTACTTTTTGCAATCGACACAGGCGAGTACGACATGGATATTGCCATGGCAGAGCTTAGCGAGCTTGCAAATGCACGAGGTTTGCAAACGTTGGCCATTGTAACGCAAAAGCGCGAAGCGGCGGAAAGGGCAACGGTTCTTGGCATAGGCCGCCTTGAAGAAGGGCGTATGCTTTGTATGAATTTAAACGCAACATGCGCTATTTTTGATAATGAATTAAGCGGTAGCCAAATAAAAAATATTGAAAAAATACTTAAAGTGCCCGTTATAGACAGAACCATGCTTATTTTAGAAATATTTGCAAGCAGGGCAGTTACAAACGAGGGTAAAATACAAACAGAGCTTGCTATGTTGCAATATAGGCTGCCACGCCTTGTTGGCCTGGGTGAAAGCCTTTCACGCCAAGCGGGCGGCGGCGGTGGCGGCGGCGGCGCAAGGCGTGGTGCCGGCGAAAGCCGCCTTGAATACGATAGGCGCCATATAAGAAGCAGAATAGACACATTGCGCCAAAAGCTTAAAAACATAAAAGAACGCAGAAATTTAACAAGAAAAAGCAGGCAAAAAAGCACCGTTAGTACCATTGCGCTTATTGGCTACACCAATGTTGGCAAAAGCAGTTTGCTAAATTGCATTTGCGGCGCCGATGTGCTTGAAAAAGATATGCTTTTTGCAACGCTAGATCCAACCGCAAGGCACACAAAACTGCCCGGCGGAACAGATGCTGTTTTTATAGACACAGTTGGTTTTGTAAGCCGTTTGCCGCATAATTTGGTTAAGGCATTTCACAGCACGCTTGAAGAGGCAACATATGCCGATTTAATAATAAAAGTGTGCGATGCCGCAAACCCCGAAAGCGATATGCAATTAAGTGTTACCGATGAAGTTTTACAACAGCTTAACTGTGCGGATATACCGCAGCTAACAGTTTACAACAAGGCAGACATCGTTCAAAATGCCGCCCCTTTTAATACAAACGCATTATTTGTAAGCGCAAAAACAAAGCAAGGCATAGAAAATTTACTTTTAAGAATTGAAAAAGAACTTATGCATAAAATGTGTGTAATGCAAGTGCTTTTGCCTTATGATAAATTAGCGCTTATTAACTGCGTAAGAGATTACGGCAAAGTTTTAAAGGAAGAATACCGTGAAAACGGTGTTTATTTTGAGGGTAGCTTAAGGCGGCAAGATGCGCATATTTTATTGCCGTATGTAACAGAAGAAACTTAGATAGTGCCCGGGCAAGTTGCAATGCAAAGCACCAAAAAATTAAATTGTTTAATACATGCTTTAGATTTTTGGTATATTAAAAGTACAAATTGAAAACACACCAAAAAAGAGGCTATCACTAAGTGACAGCCTCTTTTTTGTTCGCTTTATTGCTTTGAAAACAACTTGCATGTTAAAATGCGCCTGTTTTCTTTATTCTTGTGCTAATGTTTCTTCTTGGCTGCCCTCGCCCGAAATAGAGCTTAACCTAAAATTGCCGTTTACATAATAGCCGCCATGGTCGCTATAGGTAATGGCAATGCGATATTCGCCGCCTGTATTAAGGCCTGTAAATGTATAGGTTTGATTATTTGAATCTGCAATAAAATATACCGTTTCAAGGTAAACCGCTTGGTTTTGGCCTTTTTCCCAAAGTGCAATTTTAACATTGCGCCAATCTTCGTTTATGTCTGCCGGCTCACCGTTTGCGTCTGTTAAATAAAAGTTTGCATCAACTGTTAAAGACGAGCCATTAATAAACAAATATGAATCAGAGCGATATTGAGACAAATTAATATTTGCCACATAGGTATCTGTATCCGGCAATATCATTCCCGAAATTCTGTTTGCCAGTTCCGGGTAAACAAAATCCTCGGGCAAGATAATATCCTCGCCACCTGCTCTTGCATAAGTTCTATCGCTTGTATCGGTTTCGGTTTCATCGGCATCTTCAATTTCCAAAACAAGCTGAATTGCTGTTTCAATATCGGCACAAGCCGTAAAACCAAACAGCATTAATACGCATATTAACGCAACAAGTACTTTTTTAAACATCTTTTGCATTTTTACCTCCATTTACCCTTACGGCAAATTTAATATTGTTTTCATTGCTTGTTTTTCATCTTCTTGTAGCGGTGTTATATTATCAAATAAATTTGCATAGCGATAAATACAATAACCGTCAACGCCCTCGGTTGTGCTTAAAAATTCTATCATGTCGGCTAAATTGTGCCCACTTTTCCATTCGCTTTGGTCGTTCGAGCCGCCATCGCCAACATCTATGCGGTATGCGCCCATGCCTATGGCAAGCTTAACGTCCTCATGCCGCGGGTAAGATGCCCATTCTAGCGTACAATTATCAAAAGCATATTGCTGTGAACCGTTTGAAAGCGTAAAATCGAAGCCCCAATAAACTTGCGGCATTATATAATCAACATAACCCGGCTGTGAAAGCCAAAGCTTAACATCGCTGTATTGGCTGTTATAATTGTTATCGTTGTTGCCCTGTGGGCTTATGCCGAAAACGCAATTCGGATCTGCTTGTTTTATTGCGCTGTATACATTTTCAATAAGCGTGTTCACGTTTTGCCTACGCCATTCTTCAAGCGTTAAATCACCCGAATAAAGTGCATAAGTTTGCTCATCGAAAGATGCTTGCGTTGTTGGGTAGAAATAATCATCAAAATGTATGCCGTCAACGTCATAATTATTAACTATTTCTAAAACGCCGTCTATTATCATCTGCTGTGCCTCGGGAATTGCAGGGTCGAAATACATTCCGCCGTTTACCTCGCGAACCCATGTTGGGTTTAGCGCCGCAGGGCTGTTTTGTGCTATGCCGCCAGCAGGCGTTGTTTCATTCAAGGTTATTCTGTAAGGGTTTATCCAAGCTTCAAACACAAGGTCTCGCTCGTGTGCTTGCTGAATTAAAATCTCAAGTGCATCAAAGCCAACATCGCCGCCTTGTGTGCCTGTTAAAAGGTGGCTTTGCGGATAAATTTCGCTTGGGTAAAGCGCATCTGAAAAAGGCCTTACTTGCACGATAACCGTGTTTATTCCAAGTGCTGTGCAATTATCAAAAACTTGTGCGGCGCTGTTTGCAAACGCCTCGGCAGAGCTTGTATCAAAGGCGGCAAAATCTAAATAGCTTATCCACATTGCCCTAAACGGTAAATTTTCTTGTATTTGCCCTGCGTTAAGTGTTTCACTTTGCATATCGCTGCTTTCCTGTGTTTGCGTATTTGTTTCTTGCGCTTGGCCGCTTTCTTCGCCCGTGCCGGTAAAATTGTTTTGCGCAGGCACGGTTTGCTGGCTGCATGCGGTTAAAAAGCTTGCAAGCATTACGGCGCACAGCGTAATTTTAATACTTTTTTTGATATAAGAACCTATTTGTAATAATGTCATAATTCACCCATTTAAAATTGTTTATTGTTTATGCTAAGCCTATATAATATAAACCCGTTGTTCATTTAATTGCCCGAAAGCTGTAGCCGTGCATCTTGCAAAGCAAAAGCCATGCATCTGCTTAGTTAGCCGTAAGGGAATAATACAAATGTTTTTTTATTTAGCCAAATGCCCGAAAATTGCGGCTATGCACTTTTTTGAACATATGCAAACACCGTTTGTACCGCACCTATTGCCGCAGCAAGCACAACACGATAAACCTCATCTAAAGGTATAAAGCTAAAAACAAGTTGTGCAACGCCTGCAATAATAACTAAATTCACAATTGTGTTAGTAATGTTTTGCTGGTTATCATCTGCGCTTTTACCGTTTTGCCTGTGTATAAAAGCAAATATTGGCCAACTTATTGCACCTGCTACATTTGTTAGCATACCTTGCAAAGTTTGCACAGAACCGCCTAGCATTGCAAAAATTAAGCATATTGCGGCAAATAAGCTAAGCGCTTTATGCAAAGGTGCCGTATACGAGGGTGCCATAAAAAACATCATAGCCGCACCTAAAACGCTAGCCAATGTAAATAGTATTCCCAAATATGTTGAGGCTATTAACAACACAGCACCCACAGTTGTACAAATACCGGCAATAAAACCAAATGTATATAATGTTCGCTTTTTAAAAAGCATTTTGTTTGGCCCCTTTATTTTAGCTATAAATATTACAGCTATTTAAAAATACCATAATATTATATCACAAAACACATGCATTTAACAAGTAAAACGGTAAAATTTTCACATATAGCGCAATAGTATGCAAGTTAAAGTAGTGTATTTTTTGCTTTAACAAAATTGCAAACAAAGCCGTTTTTACAAAATGCAATGGTAAAATTTCCGCAACGCTTTGCAAAAATGCTCGATAACACAGCAAAATATCGCCACAGCTTTTGCATCGTCTTATGATTTTTGCCGTAGTTTTTGTAAATTTTTTTTGCAAATACCCGCTTAACGGCATGCGGCCACAGTTTTTAAAAATATTTGCTTAAAAATTTAAGCATTACTTAAAAGCACATCTTTAAAACCCACTTATACAATATATTAAACTGTTTTTTGTTTTATTCTGTTTTTTTCTCTATTTCATACTCCAAATTATATTGCAGCTCTTCAATTGCATTTTCGCTATTTAAATTTAAACTTGTGTAAATTTGTAGGCCGTTATAGTTTATAAGGTGATGTGCCTCATCGCTTGTAAAATTGTAATTATCTATTAAATCGGCAGTAATCACATCAATTATTTCATTGGTAAAATCGGCACTGTTTATGTACTGTGGTTGTTGAAGCTTTGCGCTTTCAAGCCCAATAGGCATCATAGAGGCGTTTTCATACTCTTGCTGTGTAATATAATTTTGCAAATACATTTGATACAACACATAATTTCTGCGTGCAATATGCTCCTCTGGGTTTGTTTCAGGGTTATATCCTGTTGGGTTTTTTGTGATACACGCAATGCTTGCGCACTGTTCTAGGGTAAGTTCACTAACGTTTTTGTTAAAAAGCTCAATGCTTTCTGCGCCAACGCCCGCTGTGTCGCCCGTAAAGCTTATAATGTTTAAATACGCCTGTAAAATCGTGTCTTTATCGTATTCAATTTCAAGCAAAATCGCCCTGTAAATCTCACGTATTTTTCTCATATATCCCTCTAGCCCGCTTTGAGAATTATCCGCCGTTAAGTTTTTTACAAGTTGTTGTGTTAAAGTTGATGCGCCTTGCATCATGCCGTCGTCGCCGCCTATATATTTGCCTGTTATCGCATACGAAAGCTCGTTAAACACTGCGAAAACGGTGCGTGTTAGGCTAAAGCCCATATGGTCGTAAAAATCTTTATCTTCAACCGCAATAAACGCCTGTTGCAACTCTATGGGTATTTCCTCTAGGCTAACCCATGTTTTTTGTTGGCTAAGCGGCAACTGCGCATAAATTTCATAATCGCCGTTTTCGTTTGTATGGTAAATTGTGGTTGCGCTTTTATGTTCTAGTTGCGATAAATCAAGCCATAAATAATCGTTTTTTGTGCTTGTGTATAAATAGATGCCAAAAACCACAAAACCTATTAAAACCACGCTTAAAACAGCATACAAAATATATTTTGCGCCGTGAATTTTAATTTTTCTTTTCATTTGGCACCTCCTTTTTTATATGTTTTATTTTTTATTGTTTATTTTTTTTTGATAGCGGTTTAACGCTGCCGTCGTCTTGCACAATGGATATATTTGAAATTTGCGCACTTAAAGAAGAGCGAAAACCTTTTATATATTCCTGCCTTAGCTGCTGTTGTTCGCTTTTTTCCTCTTGTGTTAATCCCTGTGGGGTTTTTGCTTTTGCCGCAAGCGCATTTATTCTCGCTATTTTTTCTTTTGTCATATATCTATCATCTCTCCTTAATATATAAAACGAATTAGTCTGCCTTTTTATTTCAAAATATGATATAATAAAAACACATGTGTAAGCTGCGCCATTTAGATAAAAGAATATGAATAACCGAAGCGAAGTAAAGGTTATTTATATTATGTGAAGCATGAACATAATATAAATTGGCATGTGCATGGCACGCCGAATTAGATAAAAAATATGAATAACCGAAACGAAGTAAAGGTTATTTATATTATACCACAAAAATGCAAGGCAGTATATTAATTGCTTTTTTACTGCCTTGCTATATTATAAACCCGTTTAAAACGGGGAATTGTTTGTCGCCGAAGTATAGCTGTTTTAGAATAATGCAAGCCCACCTGTTACAGCGAAATTGCGTGCTATTTTTTCGGCTACCGATGAACTGAAAAGTTCCTGCGCTTTATTTGAGAAAGATTTCTTACCTCTTGCGCCGCTTGGATAATATTTTCGGAATTTGTTTTGTTTTTCCGGTTGGTTTTGTTTTTTGCTATGAAACTATTCTAACCTAATTATATGAACAGAGTTTTACAAAAATATAAAACCTTTTAATTATTTTTGTGTAAGTTTTGTGAAAAAACTTTTTCGTATAATCGTAATTTTTTTATTTGCCGTGAAGGAGGCCCGTTTTTATGAATTTCATGCAAAATATGCAGCAGATAATTAAAGAAAACAATGTGCAAGGCTTAAAGCCACGGCTTTTACTTCATTCATGCTGTGCGCCTTGTTCAAGCAGCGTTATAGAACTTTTGAATGAAAATTTCAAGCTAACCGTATTATATTATAACCCCAATATTTACCCATACAATGAATATTTGCGCCGTGCAAAAGAGCAACAGCGTTTTATAAGTGAAGTATACAAGGGCGAAATTGGTATTGCAGAGCTTTATGAGGGCGAGCAAAGTTTTTTAAACATGGCAAAAGGTTTTGAAAATGAAAAAGAGGGCGCAAAGCGATGTGAAAAATGTTTTATCTTGCGCTTGAATGAAACCGCAAAACTTGCAAAAGCCTGCAATTACGATTTTTTTTGCACAACTTTAACCGTAAGCCCGCACAAAAACGCGGCGCTTATAAACGAAATAGGTGAAACCATGCAAGAAAAATACGGCACTAAGTTTTTGCCAAGCGATTTTAAAAAGAAAAACGGTTTTAAACGCAGTATGGAGCTTTCAAAAGTGCACAATTTGTACAAGCAAAATTATTGTGGCTGTGTTTTTTCATATGTCTGCAAAGAAAACGAAAGCTAAACATATTTATTTGGCCGGTGCATCGCCTATTTTAGCAAAATTTTGGCTAGCCAAGCCGATATAATCCGAACCCGCCTATTTTGGCAAATTTATGCGCAATGCTGTGTTATCCTCACTCGCAATACGGGAAAGTATTACTCGCTCGTCTGCCGTGCCTAGCACAAAATTTGCACAAAATAGGTTCAAAGAATTTTTTATACCGCCAAAAGTTCTAAAACAAGAAAGTGTGCCGAAGTAAGGCTTTCGCCTTACGAGGTGCACTGCCGCAGTTTTAGGGCGTTTGGCTAAATAAAAAACGGGTTCGTATTACATCGGCTTGGCTAGTTAAAATATTATAAATTAAACTGTTTCACATTTACCCAAAAACAAGAAAAATTATTGCGGTTTTTCTTGCAAGTAAAAAACCTTACTTTAGATTAACTGCATTTCCTTTAAAAAAAGCGTTTCTAAGTAAAAACTGTGCTATCAAAAACAATAAAACTATCTTTTAATTGTAATACATGTTATAATTTATTAAAACCAACAAATAATTTAAGTAACACTGTGCAAATAAAGGCCATAATTTTTGCGTAAAATTCTGCCGTATTTATTAAACAAACAGCATATGCCGTTTGTTTGCAATTTTTGCGCTATGTTACCCTCAATACAGGAGCAATTTTTTATATGAATTATACTGATTTAAACCTACCCGAATATTTACAAAAAGCCGTTGCACGCATGGGCTTTACCGAGATGACGCAAGTGCAAGAACTTAGCATACCCATAATGTTAAACGGGAGCGACATAATAGCAAAAGCGCCCACGGGCACAGGCAAAACTTGCGCTTTTGGCATACCCATTGTGCTTAATGTAGACGTGCAAAAAAAACAACCGCAAGCGGTTATTTTAGCGCCAACAAGAGAGCTTGCACAGCAAATTACGCAAGATTTACGAGACCTTGCATATTATAAAAAAGAGATAAAAATTATAACTTTATACGGCGGCGCAAACATAAAAAAGCAAATTGAAAATTTAAAAAAGGGCGCACAAATTATTGTTGCAACGCCCGGCCGCCTGCAAGACCATATCAACCGCAAAACCGTTAGCCTTAGCCAAGTTACAGACATTGTGCTGGACGAGGCCGACGAAATGTTAAACATGGGCTTTTATAAAGATGTGCGCAAAATATTAGACACAATAAAAAGCAAAAAACGCCTTGCCATGTTCAGCGCAACCATAAGCCGAGAGGTTATGGACATAGGCTGGCTTTACCAGCGCAACGCCGAGGAAATTGAGATTAAACCAATAGAGCAAAGCATGCCTAAAATTGAGCAATACAAAGTTTTAACCACAGGCCGCAACAAATTGGCAGATTTAACAAATATAATTTTACAACGTGCGCATGCAAGGGTAATGGTTTTTTGCAACACAAAATACATAACCGCAATGCTTGCAAACCAATTGGCAGAATTAAATTTTGTTGTCGACTGCTTACATGGCGATTTATCGCAAAAAGAGCGCAACATAATTATGTCGCGCTTTAAAGCGGGCGAAATTGCCGTGCTTTGCGCAACCGATGTTGCCGCAAGAGGAATTGACGTTGAAGATGTAGATGCTGTTTTCAACTATGATGTGCCTACCTCTAACGAGTATTACACGCATAGAATTGGCAGAACAGGCCGAGCAAAACGCGAGGGCGAGGCATATATTTTATACACAAAAGAAGAAACCAAGCGTGTTAAAGATGTTTTGCGTTATACAAGAAACACCGCAAAAGCCATTGGTTTTGATAACGAGGGCGATCTTATCGAACTTGATGGCGAAGATTGAGAAATTACAGCAAATAATTAGATAACATCGTCACTATCTAGTTAAATAAAAGCAAAATATAATTATTCTTCAATAAAATTCTTATCGCAAATTTTAAAATATTTTGCAAGCTTTGGCTTTTTAAATTTTATATAAAAAATCTTACCTAAAGCATTAAGGGTGTGTTTACACAAATCCCTATTATCGCTTTTTAGGTAAGATTTTTTGTTATGTTAATTATAAAAGTTATCTAATTTCGCAAAAACCTCTTTCATTGTTAGTTACAGTGCGTTTTTTGCAATTTTAAGCTTGCTTTATTCGCCTAAAAGCGTTTGAACAAGCGCCTTTGCCGCATAAATTGCCGCATTTTGCGCCTCTTTTAAAGTGTTGGCGTGGCCGCCTACCTCTAAAAGTAAACTGCCCGTGGTTAAATCTTGGTTGTAATAGCGGTAATCGAACAAAACAGGCCTTGTAAGCCCGGGATAAAGCCCCTCCATCTGCGCTTGCCACGCCGCGGCAAATTTTAAATTTTCGGTGTAATTCGGTAAATTTCCATTTAAATCTGCGCCGCAAATAATCATAACTTGCGCTGTGTTTTCGCCGTTTATATAAGCAAGCGGCTTTATTCTTGTTCCATCGGCATTTTGCAATGCGTCACGGTGTACATCTATCACAACTTTTATGCTTGGGTATTTTGCCAAATAATCGCTAACTACTTTGTGGCTACGCTCGTAAGAGCCGTTATAGCTTGGGTAATCGTGTAATGATGTATCGTGCAAGGTGTTAATTCCCTCGTTGTTCAAATGCTGTGTAATAATTTCGCCTATGCTTGTAACATTAATATCGCCATTCGTGCTTCGCGCACTGTAAGTTGGGCTTGTGTAATATTCGTTTTCAAGTTCATATGTTTCTGTTCCATGGGTGTGCATAATTAAAACTTGCGGTTCTTCGCTGTTTAATTCAATGCTAAACGGCAATTCGCTTTGCACATAGCCTTCAATAAAACTATCGGGCAATTGCGTGAAATTTTGTATAAAGCCACTGCCTGTTTGAATATAAGATGCACCGCTTGCACCCGAATAAAGCTTTGGTATTATCGCCACCATTCCCTCGGGAATTTCAGCCGGCGGCGAAGTTTGCCCTTGGGTTGGTGTGCCGCCGTTGGCATAGGGCTCTATGATTAAAGGCTCTTGCTTGTTTTCGTTTGAGTTTTCGTTTTGCTGTGTGCTGCCAGGCATATTGTTTTCTTGTTCCTGGCTTTCCGGCATAGGTTGTATAAACTGTTCATTATTGCTTTCGCTTTGTATGGCGGCTGTGTTATCAGGCTGTGCTTGCACAAAAACGCTTTCGTTTTGCATGCTTGTAAGTACGGCGTTTCCTGCGGCTTTAGGGGTGCTTAAACCTGTTAAACAAAACAATAAAACATTGTTAAAATTTGTATGCGGCGCAATGCTTAACAAGCTTAAAATAAGCGCACAAACAATAATAAACGGCGCCATGCAGTATAAAATTTTGCGTTTGAAACAGTTTGCCATATTTTACCCTCGCTTTTTAACATCTTTTTTAAGTATATGCGCGGGCTTTTAGCGCATATGCTGAAATTTTTGCAAAGGTAGTTTTATATAATGGCGAAATTGAACTTAACTTATGCCTTTCTTCGCACTTTTGCCGCTAAAAACGACAACCCAAAAATAATAATATTAACCGTTACAATAGTGCTGCCAACGGGTGTTCCGTACAAAATTGAAACAATAATTCCGAAAAATGCGCAAAAAATAGATATTACAGACGAAGAAATTATTACCGCCTTAAAATTCTTAAATAAACGCATAGACGAAAGCGCCGGAAAAACAACAAGAGCGCTTATTAAAAGCGAGCCCACTAAATTCATTGCAACAACAATAACAGCCGAAATTGTAATGGCTATAATTAAATTATAAAGGTCTGCTTTTATGCCGGTTGCTTTAGCAAAATTTTCATCGAAAGTAACCGAAAAAATCTTATTATAAAACAAAAGAAAGATAGTTATAACAGAAATTGATAAAATTAAACTGGTAATAACATCGGTGCTTGTAAGCGTTAAAATTGAGGTTGAACCGAATAAAGTTGTGCAAACATCGCCTGCTAAATTTGTGGAAACATTAAAAACATTCATAAGCAAATAACCAACAGCAAGCGAACCTACAGACATCATTGCAATGGCGGCATCGCCGTTAATTTTTGCGTTTTGCCCAATTTTAAGCAAAAGAACAGCGCTTAATGCCGTTATGGGAAACACAAGGGCATCTTGGTTTGTAATGTCTAAAACAGATGCCACGGCAATTGCGCCAAAGGCAATATGTGAAAGGCCATCGCCGATATATGAAAGCCGTTTAAGCACCAAAGTTGCGCCCAAAAGTGAAGAGCAAAAAGCAATTAAAACGCCAACAATAAACGCATAAATTACAAAAGGGTATGATAAATAATGAATTAGTGTTTCAAACATTAGGCATTACCCTCCTTATACGCTTGTGCTGTCATACAATTAACGCCGCAGTTGTTTATACATAAAACGGTATCGGCATCGGCTATAACATCGTTTAAATTGTGCGTTATCATTATTATTGTTATGCCCTCTTCGTTTAAAAGTTTAACTGTTTTGTAAAATTCCGCCGTTGTGGCAATATCAAGGCCTGCGGTGGGCTCGTCTAAAAGCAAAATTTTGCCTGTTGCGCAAAGCGCCCTTGCCAAAAGAACTTTTTGTTGCTGGCCGCCTGAAAGCTCGCTGTAACTTTTGTTTTTTAAGTTTGCAATATTAAGTTTTGCAAGCATTTCTTTGGCAAGGTTTTTTTCGGCTTTGTTGTAAAATGGCCGAAATCCTACTTTGTTTAAACAACCGGATAAAACCACCTCGTAAACCGAGGCGGGAAAATCTTTTTGCACTTGTGTTTGTTGCGGCAAATAACCAACATCTGCCGCGCTTAGCCCTTTGCCCATTGTTATGCTGCCCTCAATGGGCGGCAACAAACCTAAAATTGTTTTAATTAGGGTGCTTTTTCCTGCGCCGTTTTCGCCAACAATACAAATATAACCGCCCGAGGGTATGGTTAAATTAATATTTGTGTGCAAAGGCGTATTGTTATAACCCACGGATAGATTTTTGCAAATAATTTCCATAATTCATCCTTTTTTATTCGGCAAGTGCTATTTTAATCGTATCTAAATTTTCTTGCATAAAGCCCAAATATGTTGCGCCGGCTTCAATATCTTGCGCTGAAACAGATTGCATAGAATGTAAAATTAAAACTTCGCTATCTTTATCGTTGCTGTTGTCGTTTACGGTTTGTGCTAATTCTACAAGGCCGTTATCCAATATAAGCAAAGTGTTAATATCAAACTCGTTTACTTTATCGGCTAAAAATGCAACGGTTTCAATGGTGGCTTCTGTTTCTGCATCGCAACCTTGAAAAGGTGCATAATAGTTGACATCATAATCTTGCATCATGTATAAAAACGGAAATCTATCGGTGAAAAGCAAGGTATCTCTTTGCGCTTGCTCTATGGCCGTTTCGTATTCTTCGTGTAACGTTTTAAGCTGATTTGTATATTCAAGCGTGTTGTTGCTATAAACTTCGGCGTTTTCGGGGTTTAATTGTGCAATGGCATCGCCTATAATTTCACAGGCAAAAATTGCATTGTTAAGTGATAACCAAATATGCTCATCATCATGTGCTTCGTGTTCGTCCTCGGCGTGGTCGTGTTCTTCTTCGGCGTGGTCGTGTTCGTCTTCTGCGTGCTCGTGTTCTTCTTCGGCGTGGTCGTGGTCGTCTTCGGCGTGGTCGTGGTCGTCTTCGGCATGTTCGTCCTCGTCTTCGGCGTGGTCGTGGTCGGCGTGCTCGTCCTCGGCATGGTCGTGGTCGGCGTGCGCGTCTTCTGCATGGTCGTGGTCGTCTTCTGCATGGTCGTGGGCGTCTTCTGCGTGCTCGTGATTATGCTCAGAACTTTGCATACCTTCAACCATAACTTCGGCCATAACTGCATCGCCAAGGCTTTCCATTATGTTTACTGCTGTAAATTTTTCATTTGTGGGTTGTTCAATGGCATCTGCAACCCAAGTTTGCGACGGCCCGCCATTGTAAATAAATAAATCAGCCGAAAGTATTGTGGCAACATCGGCAACGCTGGGCTCATAGCTGTGCATATCAACGCCCGAATCCATCAATAAAATTAAGTTGTAATCGTCTGTTTTATCGCCTAAAATGTTCAAAACCCAATCGTATTCGTGAAAAGCAGAAACAACAATAGTTTGCTTTTCGCCGTTTTCGTTTGCTTGTTGCGATGATTGTGTAACCGATTGAGTGCTTGTTTGCACGCACGCCGATAAAAGCATTGCTGCAATGATGACAATAATTGTAAATATTTTTTTATGCATTATACTCTCCTTTTTAACAATAAACCACAAATGTGTTTATTAGTTACTAATTTGCGAACAATTATCACATTTACCATATAGAAATGCCGCCGAACCGTTTACGGAAAATTTAAATTCATCTTCGGCTAAATTAATAAGCATTGCCGAGATATGGCGGTTTAAATGGTATGTGTTTTGGCAATTTTCGCATTTTAAATGTATAATTCCATGGCAAATTTGCGGGTTTACGTAATGATAAAGCGCCTCGGGGCGTTTATTATCAATAACTTTGCAAATTAAACCCTCGTTTTCCATGGTTTTAAGGTTTCTGTAAATGGCGCTTATGCTAATGTCGTCATTACCACATTTTTCTAGGATATCACCGGCAGAAAATGACTGATGTTCGCTATTTTTAAATAATTCCAACATTTTTTGGCGCTGTTCGGTATTGTATTTGCTCACAATAATAACCCCTTTGTTTAAATTTGCGAATGATTTGCAAATTGATTATACAATAATTATAAATATATGTCAAGCGAAAAAATGTTAGATTTTGGCAGCGTGCAAGACATAAATAATGCCTATCGGCTAGCCGATAGGCATTAAGCAAAATTATTTTTTCAAAGCGGCAAAATGTGCGGCTATGCACCTTGTAAGCCAAAAAGCCTTGCGCTTATATGGTTTTTATTATAAAGCTTTTGCCGCTTGTATGGTTTTTGCAATAAAATATTCACCCTATAAAACCGATTGCAAACTTTGTGCGTATTCGCTTGCCGTCATTCCTGTTGTTTTTTTAAAATGCCTTGAAAAATAGTGTACCGAATTATAACCTAAAATTGCCGCTATTTCAGTAAAATTACAACTGCCCTCGCGCATTAATACTTTAGCCTTTTCAACTTTCATATTGCCAAAATATTCCATAACGCCGCTGCCGGTAGCTTCTTTAAAAGTTTTTTGCAAATAACTGTGGCCAACAATATTATCTTTACAAATTTCAGATAAACTTAAACGTTTATTTATATTTTCGTTTAAATATCTAATTATTTCGTTTGCAAACTCACTTCTTGTAGCGGTTTTTACGGTGCTTATTATAGGCTTTATAGCGTTTTTTGTTTTGCGGCGAATTAAATCTATAAGAAGTTGTTCTATACAATTGCAAATTGTTTGCTCTGCGCCGAAAGCTGCGCTGCTATTTCGCACAAGTGCACTGGTGTTAGGGCTGTTAAGCGGAGAGGAAAATGCGTTGCTTGCCTCGGCAACAACTCTTGCTAAAATAATGCGCATATCGTTATCTATCGCAAAAATTTTTTCATTAAAAAACTTCATAAATTCGCTGTTGCAAACAAAGCTTGCAACCACTAAATTTGGCGCTATAACGCCATTTGAATATACATTATGAAATTCGTTTGGCGCATGAAAAATAATTTCGCCTTTTTTTAAGGTGTGGGTTTTTTCGCCTGCTAAAACGCAAACCTCGCCCTTGTCTACATATAAAAATTCCCAAAAATCGTGCGCTTCACCCTCGAATTTGTAATTATTGGGGTATTCAAAATAATGCACGCTAACTAGTTGCTTTATTTGTATGGGTTTTTGCGGGTTTAATGGCGTGTATTGCACAAAGCGCCTCCTTAAAAAGTGTGAGAAACAAATTAAATTTAAGCATATATAAAATATGTTTAATAAAAAAATTTAGCCTAAGTTTTTTTGCCATTGCCGCAAAACGTCATCAAAACAACACATTCAACGTGTGTTTCGTTGTCCAAACTTATACTTATATCTTCTTCAATGATAGGTA
>CAYJGM010000048.1:0-17051 GCA_964369495.1 uncultured Bacteroides sp.
AATCTTTATATGCACAGCAAGTAGATTTTACCCCCTTTGCAATGAATTTTCCTTCAGATGATGGGCTTGCAGAACTACAAGGCGGAATTTGGGGTTTTGGAATATTCAATAACGGAGATACCGATAGAGTTAATGCATCAAAGTTGTTTATTGAATTTTTAGCTGATGACCCAAAAAGCATTATCGCAACTCAATTTTTTCCTGTTAACAGCCTATATAGCGATGTTTATATAGGAACCGAATTTGAAGAAAGAATGATGGGATATTTTCCATTCATGACAAATCTTGGAGATTATTATCAAGTAACTATTGAATGGACCGAACAACGAAGTGCATGGTATCAAATGCTTCAAAAAATTTTGAATGGACAAAATGTTGAAGAATGTGCAAATGAATATGTAAGTTATCTTGATGAAAAGATAAAAGCTTAAACTTCTTTAAGTATGTTTTATGGAAAGGTAGAAAATGAAAAATTTACTAAAAAGTCGATTGTTGCAGATAATTTCTGTGCTTGCGGTTGTTATAATTTTAATTTTTTCCACATTTCTTTATAATTTTTTTATAAGAGATGAAATTAATGCGTTATCCGATCAGAGCATTCAACAATTAATGGATAACAATGTAGACACTTTTAAGCTAGAGTTTGAATCAAATATTAATCTGCTTGAATCCACAGCTTCTTTACTGCCTGTTTGGGATTATTTAAGATATGTTGATTATGATTCGGGTGAATATGATTATATTGCTGAGAGCTTTGACTATGTAATGGTAATAAATCCATATGGCTATGCAGTTGGAAGTGATGGAAATGTTGGCGATGCTTTTGATGAACCATATTTTCAAAATGCTATGAATGGTGAAACTACAATAAGCGAGTTGATTGCCACCGACCAAAATGGAATTTATACTATAGTTATCTCAACGCCTATGATTGCAAATGGTGAGACACGTGGAGTTTTAGCAGGGCTTAATTATGTGGAAACACTTAATGGTATTTTTGGAAATCCCATAGATGGAATTGTTGCAAACCTTTTGGTTGATAGCAAAGGAAATATTATTTCAAACGGTGTTGATAATACATATTTTAACCCGGCCGAAAATGCGTTTGATGTTATATCTAACTTTGATTTAACAGATCATGATCAGTTTGACTTGCTTAAAACAGATATATTAAACGGAAATTCCGGGGAGAAAAAAATTGAATTTGATGGTGAATTGTACCGATTGATTTATACACCTGTTGGGGTAAAAGATTGGTCTATTATGTCTATTATTCCTGAAACAATTATTCAATCTACTACAAATCACATTATCATTTTAAGTGCAGTTGTGTCTTCTTGCTTGGTGTTAATCATATGTTTGTTTGCTTATTTAATTGGAATGACTCGCCGTAAAAATCTTAAAAATCTTGAAGAAATCGCATATGTTTCCCCACTCACAAAACTAAATACTTTAGCGAAATTTAAATTAGATGCGCCGAAGTTTATAAACGAGCATCACACAAAAAAGTTTTTGCTTATAAAATTTGATGTAGAAAATTTTAGGCTGGTTAATGAAACCCTTAGTGCTTTAGAGGGTGATAAAATACTCATAAATATGGCTGCCTCTATCGAGTCAGAAGTTACATATGATTCTTTATCTGCACATATATATAATGATGAATTTTTAACTTTGATAGCATATACAAACGACGAAACTGAGAATTGGTATGACGATTATAAGAGTAGATTATATAAAAAATTAGGTAAAAATTTCAAATATAATTTACGAATAGTTTCAGGGTATTATTATATAGACGAAAGTGATATGCTTGACATTCAAGCATGCATTGAGAAAGTAAATATTGCTCACCATAACGCAAAGGAAGAAAAATTACACACCAGTATTTTTTCTGTTGAATATTTAAGCGATGCGATAAAAGCGAAAGAAATCGAAAACTCTATGGAAAAAGCGCTTTTAAATGGTGAATTTAAAATGGTTTTACAACCTGAACTAGGTTTGAAATCTGGTAAGATGATTGCGGCCGAGGCGCTTGTAAGATGGATAAGCCCTACCGCAGGATTTAGAGCGCCGAATGAATTTATTCCACTATTTGAAAAAAATGGATTTATAGTAAAACTTGATATGTATATGTTTGAAAAAGCATGTAATTTTTTGAATTTGTGGAAAAAAGAAGGAAAAAACCCATTTGTTATCTCTGTTAATTTTTCAAGAAAAAATTTATATTCTGCAGATTTTGTTTCAAACTTAACAGCTATATGTAAAAAATATGATGTTAATCCAAAATATTTGGGAATAGAAATAACTGAAACAAGTATGCTTAGTACTGATTGTGATTTAAATAGCTTTATAAACGATTTGCATAAAGAAGGATTTAAAGTTCTTATGGATGACTTTGGCATTGGATATAGCTCTTTGGGGCTGCTGAAGAATACACCGGTTGATGTTTTAAAATTAGATAGAAGCTTTTTTGTTGCATCACAAACTCGCGAACGCGGTATAGCTGTTGTAGCTAGCGTAATAAGATTATCTAAAGATTTAAATATAAATACTGTTGCAGAAGGGATAGAAACCATAGAAGATTTAACCATGTTAAAACAAATGGATTGCGACATAGTGCAAGGTTATTATTATGCCAAACCAATGTTTGAAGACGATTTTAGATTGTTTTACGATAGCGAAAAAAGCAAAATGAAATTATAGAGTGCTTAAACTGCTGAAATTGCACTTTGCAATAATGCAACAAAGTTATATATTTTCTTTCATCATTCACAAACTACTATAGCTGTTTTCTACACTGCAACCATTGTGGCACCAAGCTCAATTAATTTGGGTTCAGTGCCACTTTTTGTATGTGTAAAACCCCCGGCTAACGCTTTCAGCGCAATTAAAACAAAAACAACCGGTGGTTTACACCACCGGTTGTTTTTTTCGGGTTTATCCCAGTTATTAACAGCGAGCCATTTTAATTAATATTTATCGCCGCTATCATAAACAGAGGGTTGCTCTTGCGAATAATCTTCGTATGCTGCACCGGGCATTGAGGTTGCGCCGCCTGCCATAATGCCATCTTTAAATTTAATATGTGCAATCATGGCTTTCATGCGTGCAGCTTGGCCGTTAAGCTCTTCGCTTGCAGATGCGCTCTCTTCGCTTGTTGCAGAGTTTGTTTGAACAACTGCTGCGATTTGATCTATGCCAATGCTTAATTGGTTGATGCTGTTTGCCTCTTCAATTGAAGCGGCGGCAAGCTGTTCTATTAATTTAATAGCACTTTGTACAAGCTCTACTGTTTTTTCCATATTGTCTTCAACGTCCTCAGCAAGTGATGTACCACGCTCTACACTGCCCATGGCATCTTCAATAAGTTTCTTGGTTTGTTTTGCAGCTTGATCAGATTTCGAGGCAAGGTTTCTAACTTCATCGGCAACAACAGCAAAGCCTTTGCCGGCTGTGCCTGCCCTTGCTGCTTCAACTGCGGCATTAAGTGCAAGAATATTTGTTTGGAAAGCAATGTTTTCAATTGTATCCAAAATTTTACCTATGTCTGTTTGGCCAACTAAAATTTCTTGCATTGCGCTGCGAAGTTCTTTCATTCGTTCGTTGCTTAATTGAACTTGCTCTGCGGCGGCAGAAGAACCACCGTTAGCTTGTTGTGCAATTTTAACATTTTGCTGTGCGTTTGTATCCATTTCGCCTATGGTTGCCGCAAGTTCTTGAACACTGCTGGCTTGTTCTGTTGCGCCTTGTGCCAATGCCTGCGCACCGTTTGCAACTTGCTCGGCGCCGTTTGTAACTTGCTCGCTCATCTCTTTAATGCTCGACATTGTTTTGTTTAGGTATTCAAGCAGTTTTTCAAGGCTGCTTTTAACCGCAGAGTAATCGCCGGGGTATTGCCCGTGAATAACTGTGGACAAATCGCCATCTACCACATTTTGAATAACAGTGCTCATCTCGCCTATCATGCCTTTTATGCCAACTTGAGATTGCCTTACGCTATCACAAATTGCACCAAGCTCGTTTTCGCTGTAGTAATCAACTTCAACGGCTAAATCACCGCTATTGCTTGAAAGAACGCCTGTTTTTGCAACATTAATTGCTTTGGTTATACGTGAAACTTGTTTAATCATCATTAATAAGCCAAAAATTACAAGAATAACTGTAAATGAACCTAAAACAATTGTTAAAATTTGAACTATTAAACCAATTTCACCCAAAGTTTGCACGCTTAAATCATTTATTTTTGTGTTTAACTGTGTTCCTAATTCTAAAGCTTCTTCAAGCCTAGGCGTACACTCTTCAACAATCAACTGTTGTGCTAGGGTATCATTTCCCTCTCCCAAAGCAATGTAAATGTTCGCAAATACATTTTCCCAAGCATAAACCGCGGCCTCAAAATCTGTTGCGGCGCTGTCTGTTCCGGGGTATTCGCCAACAAGTTTTACAAGCAATTCATTTAATTGATAAATTTCTTGTTCCAAATCATCAAACGAGGCTTGATCGTAACCTGTTAGAGATAAATTACGAACATCAACCGCAACCTCATATACAAGTAATTGCGCTTGTGTAATATCCGCTGTAAGTGAAACAGCCTTGTCTATTTCCTCGTTATACCTTGAACCTGAGAACGACAACATAAAAATAGCTACTGCTATTATTACAGACATAATAACAATAGTGCCACCCATTAAAAGCGAAATGCTAGTTTTAATTGACCAATCGTTAATTTTCTTCATTTCTAAACCCTCCGAAGTTTAATTATAATTAATCGCCATATTTACCATGGATATCATCGGCAATAATTTTACCATCTTTTAGTTTTACAACTCTTTTTCGTAAAACATCTACAAATTGCTTTGCGTGCGTTGCAAGCAAAACAGTTACGCCTTTGCGGTTTATTTCTAAAAGCAAATGCAGTAAATCCCATGTTGCATCGTTATCAAGCCCTGCTGTGGGTTCGTCTAAAATTAATATATGCGGGTTTGCCATTAATGCCCTTGCTAGCTCAACACGCCTGCGCTCGCCACTGCTAAGCTCTTTTGTTTTTCTGTTTTTGCAATGCAATAAACCAACAAGGTTAAGCGCTTTATCAATTCTTTTTTCGTTTCTTATTTTTCCGCTTGTTATAACTGCAATGCGTTGCATGCTTTCTTTTACGCTTTCGCCCGAGAGAAGGTTTGCGTTTTGAGCAACAACGCCTATTTTTATTTTGCTTTTTTCTTTGAAATGCAAGCGGTGTTTTTCATCTATGAAAACATTGCCGTATTTTGGCGAAATTTCACCTAAGATTACATTTAAAAGCGTAGATTTTCCCGAGCCGCTTGCGCCCACAATAAATAAAAATTCGGCTTGCTTAATATGTAAGTTTATATCATAAATTCCGTTTTTTGCGCCCGGGTGATATGCAGTTATGTTTTCAAGGCGAATGTCAGGCATTTATTTCTCCTGTGTTTTAAAATTAGCATCATCGCATATTAAACATTAGCAACATCACTATTTAGCGTATATGCTTTTTGGCCCTGCAATTTTACGGCTAATTTGCTCGTCTTGTTTTTGCACACGCAATAATAATTCTTTGTTGCGTGCAACTTGCTGTTCAAGCTCTTCAAATTCTGCTGTGTTCTCTTTTTCACCGCTAAAAATTCGCTTTAACATAGCGCTTTTTTCTTTTCCAAGTGCACGGCATTGCTTATCCAAAGTTTTTTCATACTCTAAAAGTAAATTAATTTGCTCTTGACGCATACTTAAAAACATGCGCATGCTAACATCGTCGCGCCTTTGTGCAACTGTAGAAAGCTCTTGTGTTAAATCTTGCAATTCACATAGTGCAGCATGCATTTTTTTTTGTATGCCAAACGCTAAATTTATATCGTTTTGTGTAAGCATTACACACCACCGCCCACCGCAGGTAAGTTTGTTGCAGTGTTTTTATCGGCAAGTTTAAAACTATCCCTAAGCTCGGTTATCATGGTTTTAACCCTTGCAAGTTCCTGTGTGTTTCTGCCTGTTTTAACCCTTACAAGCTCGTATAAAAAATATTCGTAAAGGCGTGCTAAATCTGTGCTTATAGGGTATTGTTTATCAAGTGTATCGTTTAAATGCCGAATTATTCTATCGGCTTTATCTATGCATATATCCGCAGCGGCATATTCTTGTTTTTCAAACATAATTTCCGCTTGCATAAGGCGTTTAACAAGTTCATCGTAAAGCAAATTCAAAAGTTCACCTTGCGTCATTGTTAAAATTGCCTCTTGCTTATAGTGCTTAAAACCACGCGTTTCCATTCAGGGGCCCCTTTCCCACATTGTTAAAGTAGCGCAAACAGGGCGCAAACCGCCATTTGATATGTAAAAATTCATAATATTTGCCACATACGGCTGCTTTTGCCTTACGAATAGCCGTATGTAACAAAATACATTATTAATTTTTGTTTAAAAAGTGTGTTTTTGTAAAAGCCCTCAACCGGTAAATTATGCGCCTGTTGTTAAGCCTGCTAAAGCAGAACTTTGCGAGTTCATCTCGTTAATTAAAACTTCAAGTTGTGTAAATTGGCTTGTATAGTAATCAATTTGGTTTGAAAGCTTATCTTGCCATGTTTCGATATAATCATCTATATCGTTCATCTCGCTTAAAAGGGTGTTGTCTAATATAGAAGTTGGTGCAAGTTGCGAGCCTGCCCTTTCAACTAAAATGCCCTTTTGCGCGCCTGTTGTTGCGGCATACATATCGGTAACTTCTTTTAAGCTTGTCATAATTCCATCGTAAGATGCGCCGTCTTCTTTTGAAGATGTGAACACTTGTTGCACGCTGTCGATATCTGTTTCAATTGCTGTTCGCATTTTTTGTTCGTCTAGCTTTATTGTTGTTAGGCCGCTATCGTATGCGGTTGTAATGCCCATATCGGCAAGCGCTTTGTTTGATGATGTTAGGCTTGTTATTGCGCTTGAAAGCTTGCTTGAAAGCGAATCTAAATCGTTATCCATGAACAAAATGCCTGTTTTTGCGCTCTTTTCAAACTCTTCAATTTGTGTGTCGCTTAAATCTGCCCTATCGGCATCTGTTAGCGGTTCATATCTATCGCCCGAGCTGTTTTCAAGCGGCATGGTTGTATAAAGATCTTTTACGGTTTTCACCATTTCGTTGTAATCATCAACCATTTCTTTTATGGCATCGTAAACTTTGTCTGTGTCTGTGGTTTCTCTAAATTCAATTGCCTCGCCTGTAACATCGCGCAATTGCTCTTCGGTATAAACACCAGCGGCAACATCGGCGCTTTTTATTGTATCCGTAAATGTGCCCTCGTTAAAGGTATCTTTAAAAATAACCGTCATGCCGTCTAAATCAACATCGTTTGAGGAACGTGTAAGCGTCATATTCGTGCCGTTTACAGTAACGTTGAACACGCTGTCTTTACCCTCGGTAAAAACGCCCTCGCCGGCGGTGGCATCTCCGAAAAGTTCGGTTCCAAGGCCGCCAAGTTCTATTTTGCCGCCCTCGCCCGTTTGCCTTGCAGAGAAAACGAATTCGTTTGTTAGCTCGGAATAGCTAACTTCAACGCCTGCATCAGCGTTTGAATTTATAGCGTAAAGCACGCTTTCAAGCGCGGTGTCTTCGTTAAAATCTCCAACGCTTACACCGTTTATGGTTAAATCGTAATTTGTAATGCCTAAATCGCCTAATGTTGTGTTTTGAACATCTAATGTTGTAGATAGATTACCGCCCTCGCCAAGGCCCATTGCCTCGCCTTTTTCGGCGCTTACGCTAAGCGTTGAACCTTTAGCGGTTCTTATTTCAACTTCACCGCTTGCGTTTTGCGTATATGTAATTTTGTTTTCGCCGAAGTTTCTATCAAGCTCTGCTTGCATTTTTTCGTTAAAATTCTCGGCTGTCCAATCATCACCCACGGTTATATTTTTGCTAAGGCCGTTTAATTCAAAAGTAATAGTGCTGCCTTTTAAAAATTCAATGCGGCTTTCGCTTTTTGTAAACTCAACGCCGGCGGTATTTATTGTGGAAACATCATCCTCGATATTTTCAAGGCCCAATGTTTTTTCAAGTTCGCCCGTGGCACTTTTTATAACAACAGAGTTGCCGGCACTTGATTTATCGCTAAACGTTATAACCCCTGCGCTATCTACTTCAACGTTAATGCGCTCGTCTGCCGTGTATGTGTTGCCGCTAATGCTAATGCTTTCTTCGGCAAGTTTTTCCTCAATAGCTGTTTTTAGGCTTTGCGCGCTGATATTGCCGCTTGAATCGGGCTCTAGCGTTTCAAGCTCGCCAAAATCTATGGTTACGCTGGATGTGCCGTATTGCAAAGTTAAACTGCCCTCAAGGGTGCTAATATCGATGTTCGAGCTTAAATCTACGCTATCACCCGTTAATAAAAGAGAGCTGCCGTCTTCGCTTGCACCTGTTGCGGCGGTTAAATCGCTTGCAGAAACACGATATTGCGAAGCCGTTGCAAGTTGCGAAACGCTGTTTATTATAATATCGCTGTTTGTTTGCCCCGAAGCCGAAATGGCCGAGGAAAATTCACCCATAGTTTCAATATTTATAGCGTTTGTGAAAAAACTGTTTGAAGATATGTTTGTATCAGAAGTAAACGAGGTGTATTTCTCGCTGAAAACCGCAAGATCATCAATTACGCCCCTTAAAGAGTCTTGCTGCCATTGCAAAACCGTTCTGTCTTGTTGGTAACCACTTATTTTAAGTTGATAGCTTTCAACAAGCCCTTCTATCATGCTTTCTGTGTCAAGCCCGCTCATAAGGCCTGTAACCATATTGGCGGATTGAGCGCCGTAAATGCTACTATAGCCTGAACTTGAACTTGTTAAACTTGTAATTGAAGCCATAAAAAAATCTCCTTATTAAAAAAGCGTGCAAATTTTTTGTATTAATTGACATTTGTCGTTGTTTTTTGTAAAATAATTATATCATGTAATATATTAATTAACAAGAGCACAAAGAGCAAATTATACATTAACATTACATTTCTTATATTATTATCGTCACCTTTTCAAAAAAAATAATAGGTTTTATATAATTTTAAAATAATAAATTTGTGCAATAGCACAGAACGGAGCATTTATGCCTACAAAAATTATTACCGTTACAAACCAAAAGGGCGGGGTTGGCAAAACAACTACGGCTACCGCTATATTGGATTGTTTAGCACAGCGTGGCAACAAAGTTTTAGGGGTAGATTTAGACCCACAAGGCAGTTTAAGTTTCAGCATGGGGCTTGATATTGAAAAATGCCACACGGTGTTTAATGTTTTTCGCGGTGAAATTGATGTAAACGATGCAATTTCTAAAACGCAAATATGCGATATGCTCGCCTCTAACATATTATTAAGCGCGGCAGAACAAGAATTTACCAAAGCAGGGCGCGAATTTATGCTTAAAACAGCCCTTAGCCAAATTAAAGAAAATTATGATTATATTATAATAGATACGCCTCCTGCATTAAATGTTCTAACCGTTAATGCATATGTTGCAACAGATGGGCTAATAATACCAATGGCGCCCGAAGTTTTAAGCCTTTTGGGTGTTTCGCAGATAAAAGACACCATAGAAAGTGTAAGAAATTATTATAATTCACGCCTTGAAGTTTACGGAATTTTACTTAACAAATTTAACCCTCGTTTGAATTTAAATAAAGAGGTTAAAGAGATGGCACAGCAAATAAGCATACAGCTTAACACAAAAGTTTTTGAAACTTTTATTCGCGCCAGCGTTTTAGTGGCGGAAGCCCCGGCACACGGCATGAGTATTATGTCTTATTCGCCCGACAGCAAACCTGCCATAGACTTTGATAGATTTTGTAATGAATTACTTGCAGATTTGTTTAAAAAAGATGTAAGTTCAAGAGGGGTGTAGAATATGCCAGCAAAAAGAAATGTAAAAACCAGCAAGACAGACCATGTATTAAACATATTAACAAGCCCTGCACCAGGCGGTGAAAATGAAGAAAATGCACCAGGTACGCAAAAAAAGCCGGTGCCACCTGTTATAGAGGTTGCAAACAGCAAAAATGAAGAAATATCTAGCGCGATTGACAGCGCTTTAAGGCAGGGCCTTGACGACGAGAACGTTGATGCACAAGAAAACAGCGAGGCAAGTTCTTCGCCCGATTTACAAGCACAGCAAAGCGAAGATGCGCCAAAAGAAGCGCCGCCTGCAGCTTTAGATGAAAACGAGGCAGAAAAGCAAAGCGAAGAAGCGCAAGAAACTGCCGCCCCACAAGTTGCACAAGAGCAAAGCGAGCAGCCAAAAGAAGAAAACACACAAGATGAAGATGTAAAAAGCGAGCCGCAAGAGCAAACACCACAGGAAAACATCGAAAGCGCATCAAAAGAAGAACAAAAGCAACAACCCGACACAAGCGGTATTTTTGTGAATGTTATGGAAGAAATTGTAGACGAACTTAAACAAGATTATGCTAAAAAGTTTAAAATGTGCCAATGCGAAAGATGTTTAAGCGATGTTAAAGCATATAGCCTATCTAATTTGCCGGCAAAATATGTTGTGCTTTCAAGTAGCACAGTAATACCGATGATGGGCTTTTACCGTTCACGTTATGAAACATTGGTTAAAAGCAAGTTAATTGTAGCTTGCAAAATTGTAAGCGACAGCCCACGCCACGGCGATGGCTTTAGGAATAGCTATTAAACCGGTATCAACACGCCTTTATTTTAAAGCTATTGTTTTAAAAAATTAACACTTTGTTAAAACGAAGTTTGTCAATGGTTTTGTAAGCCTAAAAAACAGCTTTACTTGACGAAAAAGATAAATCTTGCAAACTTAAAAAAACAGTTTGGCAAAACTAAAAAACAGTTTTACAAACCAAAAAATATAAATATAAAAACAGCGCCCATTTACATTACACCAAAAATTTGCCTTTTGTGCGGCTTATGGTATAACTTGGGCGCTGTTTTTTATATTGTTTTTAGCTTAATATTTAGCGTTTGCTACGCTGTGCGGCTTTGTTAGGCTTTAGGTTTTATGCCAAATTTATAGCAAGGTATTACAAATAAAGCAAATTAAAAAAATGGCTATGTTCTTGTTTTAAGCCAATAATCTCTCATGCTGAAATTTTCATCGTACGTCATTTCTTTTTTTAATATGCTTGGCGGCGTGAAATTTTCGGCTTGCTGCTTTGTTTCAAATTCTACTTCCGCATAATAAAATTCGGTTTTTGTGCCCTTATCAACACAGTTTACTTCAAGCAATAAGCCATTTTGCAATTTATATTTTTTGATATGTTTCTCAATTAAATTTTTGCCTAAAAATTTTTCAAGTTTTAAAAATTCATCTTCTTTTATTTCAATTTCAATTTCCTCGCGAACAAGGGTGCCCTTGCCTTTAAAGCACAGTATATACTCGCAAGCTTTGCCCTTTTGTATTGTTTTTCTTATGCGCACGGCAGGGCTTGTTGAAATATAACCTTGCATCATTATTGCATCAAAAACACATTCAAATTCGCCCCCGCTTGGGAAATTATCTATAAGCCATTTTCTTTCAATTTCCATATAACTCTCCGTTTTTTATTGTTATAGTAGTGTATAATTATGTTTTAGGTGTAATAAATATAGGTTAAGTGCATTGATATTTCAAGGTAAAACAAACAATTTGTTTTATAACCCTATATAGGGGCAGCCCTTGCGGCGGTTTGCATAATAAACAAAGCGAGAAATTTATTTTTTAAGCGGTTGTAAAGCATAAAGGCGGTTTTGCTACTTTTCACGCTGAAAAGTAGGGCGTATCAATGAAACCAGCTTTAAAAATTAAATACCGCCTAAAAAACAAATTACTAACTTTTTATAAAACAAAACATTAGCCTATCACGCTGAAAAGCAGGACATTTCAACGAAACCAGCTTTGAAAATTAAAAAGCACCTAAAAAATCAATTTCTTTGTTTCGCTTAAAACAATAATAAGCAAAACCTATAATATAAATTTAAGAAAGCAATATTGCCGTAAAATTATTTGCAAAATGTAAAATCATCGCAGGGTAAATGCTTTTGCTTTTATATGTTATAAACCCAAGCACACTGCCTAAAATAATTCCTGTAATTAATTGCAAAACATTCATATGAAAAACACCAAACATTATGCTTGAAATTAAAATTGCCATTACAGGGTGTTTTTTTACGTTTAATGCGTTTAATATAAAACCTCTAAAGAACATTTCCTCACAAATGGCAGGCATTATGCAAACAACAATAACTTGCAGTGCAAAATTGTTAAAATTGATAGTTTGGTTCATCACTTCAAGCATTTGCATTAAAGCCGGAAAATAAGAAAGCAATAAATTTTGCAAAAATATTGTTAAAGCCAGGCCCGCCGCACATAGCGGTATGCCCATTAATAGATATTTTATTTTAAATTTTCGAAGCCCAAACGTGTTTTTAAAATCTGCCTTAATATAAATAGCATATAAAATTGGCATAATAAGCACTAAAATTTGTTGAAATGCAAGGGCTAACTCAATTGTGCTTACTAAAATGCCAATTGCGCTGCCTATGTATAAAAACAAAACGATGCCTGTGCTAAAAAGCACAATTGCGTCTGTAAATTTTGGTGTTCCGCCTTTTTGCATGCTGTTTCTTGGCTCAATAAGCCTAAAGCTTTTTTTATTACCAAATATAATATTTTCATTTGCATAAACCTTGCCTAAAATTACAATTGCAAGGGCGCTATATATTATATTAGATGCCATTACTATAAATATATAAGCTATATTTGCCCCAAAATTAAATAAATCTTTTATTAAAAGCGACATATTTATTACGGGAATTAAACTTGTAATGCTGTTTAATTCAAACGTTGGCACCATTGTGATGTAAGAGGGAAAAACAAGCAACAACATCAATGGCCCAACATAATTTTGCGCCTCTTTAAACGAGTTTGCCATAGACACAACTGCCATAGTTATAGCACTTACAAAAAAAGTAAAAGTTAAAATTGCAAAGCCTGTTATAATTATAGGCATTACAAAAAGCGCAAAATCCATGCCTGCAAAAAAGCTGTTTTCGCTAGAGCCTTGTGTAACGCTTATTAAAACATAACCCAAAGACAGCGCCATAGAAAACACATTTAAAAGCGCCGTTACAATACCTATAATAGATATTGCAATAAATTTCGAGCTAACAATTTCAAGCGGCGTTATAGGTAAACTTAAAAGCGTTTCAATTGTTTTGCGCTCTTTTTCGCCCGATACTATATCGGTGGCAGAGGTTATTATGCCAAGTGCCACACCAAGCATTAAAAGCATGGGTAAAATTTGCCCAATAAGCATGCCGAAACTTTGTGTATCGCTTGCTGTATCGGTGTATACAACTTGTGTAATAATATCTATTTCGATATTGTTTTCATCTAATGCGTTATTATAAAGGTAAAGTGTGTAATCTTCTAAAAGTTCGTTAAAATCTGAAACGGTAAAGCCTTGAATTTCTATTGTGGAATCGTACTTTATCTCGGCTTGTGCTTCATCGTTAAAAACAAGTGTATATTCGTTTTCTTGCCCCTCGCTCAAAGTTTCAACAAATTGCACAAGATTATTTTCGTTTTCATCGTTTAAATAATCTTTAAAACTTTGCGGTATTTGCCCTTGCATAAGCACAGTTGTGCTATCGCTTTGCGCGGCTTCGTTTGCAAATTGCATAATAAAAAGCATGCCTATCATCATTAAAGGGTATAAAATTAAAGGCAGGCCTATCATTGCCATAAGCGATTTTTTATCGCGCACAATGTCTGTAAGTTCTTTTTTAAGCAGTGAAAAAATTATTTTAGTTCTCATAACTTTCCTCCGCTATATCGGCTAGTTTAAAGAATAATTCCCTTATGCTTTTTACTTCGTGTGCTTTTTTCAAATCGCTAACTTTGCCCTCGGCCAAAATTTTACCGCTGTGCATAAGCAGTATTCTATCGCATAAAAATTCGGCCTCTTCCATATAATGTGTTGAATACACAACGCCTTTTTCGTTTGCTTTTTCCGTATGCATAAACTGCACAATGTCTTTACTGCTAATAATATCAAGGCCCAGCGTTGGTTCATCTAATATATATATTTCGGGCGAATGAATTAAACAGCGCGCTATATTAACACGTTGCTCTTGCCCTGTAGACATACTCTCGATTTTATTATCAATGAATTTTTCAAGGTTTAATTGTTTTGTAAGCTGCTCTATTCTATTTGATATTTCGGCTTTGTCCATTTCATAAAGTTCGCCAAAGGTGTAAAAAACTTCCCTTGCCGTAAAGCGTGAATATAGCTTTGTGTTGTTTGAAATATAAGCAAGTTTTTGCCGTATAAGGTGCTTATCGGTTTTATAATTTAAGCCGCAAGCATGCACTGTGCCGCTATCGGGCTGCATAATGCCGCCAAGCATGCGAAGCAAAGTTGTTTTGCCTGCGCCGTTTGGCCCAAGTATGCCCAAAATTTCACCTTTGTTTAAATTTAAGCTTATGTTGTTTACCGCAAAAAAACTCTCTTGTTTTTTTATGGTTTTATTTTTAATTTTTTCTTTTGTTGTTCTTGTAAAGCTTTTTTCAAGGCCGTTTGCGGTTAGTAATTGCGTTTTCATACGCTTTTATCCTTTCTTGGAAAGTAATATGTTTGTTAAGTGAATTGTGATTTTAAAGCAAAGCATAGATATTTGTTTTGTTAAGTGCTTTTAAATTTCAAGGCATTTTATATATGCTTTATTACTGCTTTACAATAAAAATTGCACTTAGTTTGCCATTTTTTTACGGCACATAAACATAAACTTGTTGTGCGCCGTTTGCTGCGCTCTCCGTGTAGGTTTCATAAAATAAATCTACCTGCATTTGGTTTGTGTGTATAAACATGCCTGTGTCTGTGGCAATTGCCCAACCATACACAAAGCGGCCGTTTGTTGAAACTATATATACCTTTGTGCCGTAGGGAATAACAGTAGGGTCTACAGCGAAAGTGCCATAGTAAAGCCCTAAACCGCTAGACCCTTTACCCGTTGCCGAATAATAACCCGTGGCTTTCATTTCATAAACCGTTGAATACGAACTTGGCACAAAATTTTCAACCGTTATGCCCTCGGGCGCTTCTAAAGGGCTTATAGGTTCTTGCTCTTTAAACACTTTTAAAATTTCAGTAATAGGCTCTATATGTTCGTTTGTACTTATTAAATCTGTTTTTACAACCTCGCCGTCTATAAGCTTATCCCTGTAAGTTGCATCGATATAGCCATCTTGCCCTGTTTGAATTTCAAGCACCCTTGTGGGTGTTTGGTAAAATAAACTTGTATACTGCATTTGCGTTTCAAACGGCAAAACTTCATTAACATCATATGTTTCATATTCAACACGATGCAAACTTATTTGCTTTGTGTTTACATCAATTTTATCGTTGAAATCAAGGCTTGCAAAATCTTCGTTTTGCCATGTGTAGCCGTGCATTTCAAGCGCATCGCTTACTGTTTTTGCGGTAGTTAAATATTCTTGTGTTTCGCCATCGGCCGTTATGCTAAGCGCAAATGCCCTATCAATATAAATAGTGCTAATGCCTTTTTCCAAGGCATTTTGGCTATATATTACATCGTCTTGTTCAATATATGTTACGCCGTTTTGCGCTAAAACATGCTCTTCGCTAGCGTTTAATGCAAATGCGGTGATATCAAGGCCTTCGCTATCGCTAATAAACACAAAATGTGTGAAATGCATTATGCCAAAGAAAAAAACAAACATGGTTAAAAGCGCAAACGTTACAGCAAAAATACGCGGCATAACAATTTCGCAATGGCGATGTATTCTTTCAATAAAATGTTTCATATAAACCCCTTGTATTATGTAAGCAATATTAAAATATGCTTGTGTTGTGTGGTTTTTATTTATATATATAGGTTAAATTGTAGTAGTTTTGTAGTTTATTATACAATAAATTACTGCCTAGCAATTATATCCAATTTACAAGTTTTAGTCAAGTTTTTACGGTTTGCAACCATATGTGAAATATGGTATAATGTTTATTGATTTTACCCAAAGCACAAAAATGGTGCAAGGCTTAAAAATTAATAATTAATAGCTAACAGCTAAACGCGGAGGCATGTAAATTGGCAGATAAAAACATACGTAATTTTTGCATTATTGCACATATAGACCACGGCAAAAGTACCCTTGCCGACAGGCTTTTAGAGAGCACGAAATCTGTGGACGAGCGCAAAACGCAAGCACAATTGCTTGATAATATGGAGCTTGAGCGTGAACGTGGCATAACCATAAAAGCGCGTGCCGTAACCATGAACTACAAAGCAGACGACGGCCAAAGTTACACTTTTAATTTAATAGATACCCCCGGACATGTGGATTTTAACTATGAAGTTAGCCGCAGTTTGGCCGCTTGTGAGGGCGCTATTTTAGTAATTGATGCAAGCCAAGGCGTTGAAGCACAAACGCTTGCGAACACATACCTTGCGCTAGAGCACGATTTAGAGCTTGTGCCAATTTTGAATAAAATAGATTTGCCCAGCGCAGAGCCCGAGCGTGTTGCACACGAAGTTGAGGAAATTATAGGCTTGCCATGCCTTGATGCGCCAAAAGTTTCGGCAAAAATGGGCGTTGGAATAAAAGAGGTGCTAGAGGCTGTGGTGCGTGATGTTCCGCCGCCAAAAGGCGATGAAAATGCGCCGCTTAAAGCGCTTGTTTTTGATGCAATATACGATTCATACAAGGGCGTTATTGTTTATTTACGCGTGTTTGAGGGCACATTAAAAGTTGGCCAAACAATTAAAATGATGCAGACAAACGCCGAATTTACGCCCGTTGAAGTTGGCCATATGGGCGCAATAGATTTAATGCCGTGCGAAGAAATTAAAGCCGGCGAAGTTGGCTATTTTACCGCAAGCATTAAAACCCTTGAAGACACAAAAGTGGGCGATACCGTAACCGACGCACAGCGCCCAACAAGCAATGCGCTTTCGGGCTACCGTGAAGTTGTGCCAATGGTTTTTTGCGGCATTTACCCGGCAGACGGCGCAAAATACCCCGATTTAAAAGATGCGCTTGAAAAA
>CAYJGM010000049.1:0-16967 GCA_964369495.1 uncultured Bacteroides sp.
TGTCTACCTGTGGTTTATTAAGCCCATCTGTCACCATTCCCATCGACTCTAAATATTGACGCTGACACTCTTTTTGTAGTATATCCATAGCAAAACTACTCTTGCCGCTTCCGGATACCCCTGTTAAAGCGATAAGTTTATATTTTGGTATTTCTACCGAAATATTTTTAAGGTTGTTTTCCCTAGCACCGGCGATTTTTATAAATTCGTTTCTCATTATTAAATATTGCCCTCCAATAGATAATCTGCCATAAAATTTAGTATTTCCGTAAACACTGCTTTTTTATCCTCTGAAAAGTTTTCATCAACTGCGTCCATAAGAGAGGCTGACTTTGTATCGTTACTATTTTGAATTAAACTTTCAGCAAGCGATAGATAAGTAACTCTTTTATCTTCGGTTGAGCCCGTTTTTACAAGCAAACCTTTATTTGCAAGCTCATTTACTTTTTGAGTTGTTGCAGGCCTAGAAAGATTAAGCCTATCTGCAAGCTCGCTTACAGTCATATTCTGCTTGTGGTTTATAATGAATAATTGCAAAACGTCAGAATACGACAAAGTGCTACCAATTTCACTTTCACGAATACTTTTATAGCAATCAATATCTACTGCACTCATAAATTTAAAATATGCTTCTCTCATATTATACCTCGTTTCAAATAGTTTCAATATTGAAATTATATCACAGATGAAAGCAAAGGTCAATATGGTTTCGAATTTGAAACTATCTTGATTATTCTTATTTGAATATTCTCTTATTCGCAAGGGTTTATGTTTTTAACAGTATGCAAAACATCATAGGTAAAAGCTGTATAATTAAAAAATTATTATAATATTTCCCGAAGATTTAAAAGTGCATATTAATGAGTGGCGGCGAATATTACAGTAAAATAAATTGAATTATGAAAAACATAAATTTGAAACATTTAAAAAAATCACCCATAGAAAAACTTATGCTTAATATACCGTGCTGAAAGCATATTTTTTGAAATATAATTTTTAAAGTAATATTTTAACGGTAATTAACGAAAATTCCCCCTAAATTCAACTGCATGACGCGGCTAAACTTTGGGGGCGGTTTTTTTTGAGTATGATTTTATTGAATAAGTAAAATTCTATTTCCTCAACAAAATTAATTAATTTCGTTATCTCAAAATTTTTAACGCTAATGATAAAATCTACAAATTATTATATTTGGTTTTTAACTTTTGACTCAAAGTCTTTTGAATAACTTTTCGGACTTATGCCATAATAACCTTTAAAAGTTCTATAGAATGTAGTATAAGAATCGTACCCAAGTTCAAATGCAACTTCTTCATAGTTTACGTCATTTCGTACAATTCTAACAATTGCTAATTTCATTTTTTCTTTTATAATATAATCTTTTACAGTGATATTCAATTTGCTTTTAAATTTTGACGCAAGATATTGCTCGGAGACATTCGTTTGCTTAGCCACATCTTTAAGTGTAAGTGGATTATGTAAATTTGATTCGATATAATCAATAGCTTGTACAATAATTTCCTCATGTCTAGTAAAAGAATAACTAGAAATAATATTTATTACACTAGCATACAATTCTTCTAAAATATTCATGTAGCATGAATAAGAATGACCTTTTTCCACTAAATCAAACATTGTTGAATTAAAAAGCCCAATATCTTTTACTTTGATTCCAATTTTCATAAGGCTTATTGCTGAAACAGAAACTAATATATACATAAATTCTTTAAATGCTTTGTCACTATCATTAAATATACCGGATTTTTCAAAGAAAATTATTAGGTCTCTCTTTTTTAGATGTTCTATATTTTTATTTGCAATTGCACGTTGATACTGGCCAAAATAGAAATATACTAATTTCATATTACCAACTCCTAGTTCTTGCTATTCTTAAGTTTTATTGTACTACTATAAAACTATATTTGCAAATCTCTACAGCTAAATAATTTCGAAAAGCAACAAATTCTTGGTAGAACATAAATAAACGAAAGATGCTAATACTATTAAAAGCTTTGCTTTAATATTAGCATCTTTCTTTTATATTTTTATATTTAACTGTTTTCTAAAGCAGTTGCTGCGTCCATCCTTACTTTGCGCCTTTCAGTTAATTCTTTTTCCATTTGCACTTCAGTTTTCTTGTTTAGAGGATAAAACAACATTGCTATAATTGTAATTGCAAATGCTGCAATCGGGAACCAAATTCGCATAGCAAATATCGCTTCCATTACTTCCATGCTTTGAGTTGCACTTTGCTGAAGAAAGCCAACTGCTGTTAGTATTGCGCCTGAAGCAAAACCTGCTATTGCTTGCATAAATTGGTTAGAAAGGCCCACAACCGCACTTGATAAACCGGCGACAGATGTATCGTATTTCCATTCGGCATAGTCAGCACAGTCAGGAACACACATCCAAGCACACATACCTGTAAAGCCACCAAATAACCCACCCATTATTGAACTTACCGCAATAAGAGTAATGTTTTCCCAGCCAACAAACCACATAGTTAACGGAAAAACAATCGCAAGGGCTTCAAAAACTATCATCAACCATTTTTTGCTTACTCTCTTTAGTAAAAATGGCAATACAAAAAATGGAACAAACCCAACAATAAGTGCCCCAAAATTTACTAAGGAATATAATGCGTCATTTCCACCTAAATTATAGTCGAAGAAATACAAATTAATGCTTTGAACCATTACGCTTGCAAACATATCTGTTGAAAAACCAATGATGAGCAAAATCAATGGTAAATTTCTTGCAAATGTCCATATTTGATTCTTGAAAGTAGGTTTATTTTGAAATTTTGTTTCTGGTGTTAATTTATCTTCATTTACTTTAACAACTTTATCAGGAAGGTCAAATTTCCTTGCACCCTTAACACAAAATACATAAGATATTAAACATACTATAGCATATATAACCATAAGTGTTCGCCATGATTCCGGGTTAGATCTTCCACCTAAAGCATTCAACAGTGGAACAGCAACAACTGTAACCAAAAGTTGTGCTACTTTAGCAAACACATTTCTTACCATCAAATATTTTTGGCGCCTATGAACGTTAGATGATGTTAAAACAGCCAGTGACTGAAATGAAATTTGAACAAATGATCTAGAAAGACAAAACACAATGTACGTTGTATAACTATAGAAAATTTTACCAGCATCACTTAATTCTGGCGCCATAAACATTAATACAAACGCTGCAATTGATACAGGTGCAAAAATAGCTAAATATGGCACAAATTTTCCGTACTTGCTATTTGTTTTTTGCATTATCATTCCAATTAATGGGTCAATAACTGCGTCTATTATTGTAGCAACCATGTATATCGTGCCTGCCACAAGTGGTGATAACCCAACAATTTGAGTATAAAAATATGTAAGCATAGTGCTAATAAAAACAAACAACAAATTCTGCGCTAAATTTCCCGATTGGAACATAAACAAATATCTACCTTTGGCTTCAACTCTTTGAGAGACTCTAATTTCTTTTTCCATTGTTTTTCCTCTTCCTATTTTTTAATTATAAAAACGCAAGCACAATTACGTTATTATTTACGCAAGATATAAGTTATTTAAAGTTTTTCCATTTTATTCATCTTTTATTGCATTTGCAATATATTGCATCTTTACTTTCGCAATTTTTCAATAAGATAATCACTACGTACAATTTTCTTTCAACTTTCACGCAAAATTATATATAAATTTCAATGTAAAACCATATTATCAAAAAACCAAATCACTGTAAATTACAAAAACGAAACACATGATTGCATAAATTATCATATTCATTTAAGCAATGTAAAATTCAATTATGCAATTCACTTAAAGTTGCATACATGTTATACTAAATCAAAATTATTTATACGGGGTGATTTATTGTGAAACCTAATTTTTTATTATTACTAGCAGATCAACATCGTGGGGATTATTTGCCTTATTCGTCTGAAATACACAAGCAACTCGGCAATGAAAACCTAAATTTAACTATGCCAAATACTGCCGCGCTTATGAATAACGGTGTAACTTTTATAAATTGTTATAGCCCTTCTCCACTTTGCGCTCCTGCAAGAGCATGCTTAGCATCAGGAATGCGATATGATAGTTGTAGGGTTGCCGGTAATTTTATAAATTATGATAGCAGCCTTAGGACATTCTATTCCGATTTAAATGAAGCAGGCTATCAAGTTGGTGGCGTTGGTAAGTTCGACTTAAACAAGGCCGATTTTGACTGGGGTGAAAATGGGTTCGGAGAGCACTTAAAGAAAATGGGATTCACTCACGCTATTGATAACGAGGGCAAAATGGATGCCGTACTTGCTGAATTGTCAAATTCCGGCGGCCCTTATATGGACTATCTGAGAAGCAAAAATTTAGCAGATACACATAAAATGGACATGTTGTTGCGAAGAAAACAAACTCACCCTACTCCTCTTGATGAAGAAGATTATTGCGACAATTGGATAACAAGAAATTGTATTAAAACCATTGATGAGTTTGAAAAGGACAAACCATGGTTTATGCAAGTTAATTTTGTTTGCCCACACGACCCATACGATGTTACACACACTATGCATGAAAATTACTTAAATAGAGATTTTCCAAAAGCAATACGCCATACACTTGATGACAACAATGATAAAATACGCCAAAACTATGCTGCAATGCTTGAAAACATAGACAACTGTTGTGCAAATATTATCAACCATTTAAAAGAGACAAATCAATTTGAAAACACCATAATAATTTATTCAGCAGACCACGGTGAAATGCTTGGCGACTTTGACAAATACGGAAAAACAACATCAGAGCAAGCCAGTGTAAGAATACCCTTTATTATAGATGCCAGTCGCTTTGGAGGAGGGCAAAATATTGTTTCAACCGCTCCAATAGAGCTACAAGATATTGGTGCTACCCTTCTTGATTACATTGGAAAACAACCACTTTCAAAAAACGACTCAATCTCAATAAAACCAATTGTCGATGGCAAGATTGAAAAAACACGCAATTATGCAATTTCAACTGTTTCAAAATTCCCAACAGATGTTTCAAGTAAAATATCGAAGCTACCCTTGCCCGGTGTTGATAAAATTGCTAAAAAAATGATAGATGCTAAAATTGCAGCAGGCATTTGGGACACAAGAACTACAGGCGCAATAACCGACGGAACATTCAAGCTTATTCTTGAATCATACAAAGAGCCAAAACTTTTTAATTTATTAAATGATCCACATGAATTAGACGATATCTCAAAAAATCACCCTGATATTGTTCAATCATTAACGGAAAAATACATTTTAAAAGTTGTATAAGCACATAAATTTGCAAACAAATCTAAACCTATGGTTTTAAATAAAGCAACCGGAACAGTGCTTACAACTTTAGGATTTTTTTTACTAATTGCCGAAAGATTTCTTTTTATATCGTAAATACTTTGAGCGTTCATGCTAACTACTATTTTATTTTTCGTATGTATAAACAGGAATAGCACTTGCAAACATATTTGTTGCAAGTGCTATTCCTTTATCTTTATTTAAGTTAATTTTTAAAGCCGTAGCCACCATAGCAAATACATACTATTTGCATTTTATTTAGAGCTTTAATTAAACTAATTTGTCTATTTCTTTTTCATAGATTTTAAAGCACGCAATGGATGCCCGTTCATTAATTCTATCATACCATTTACAACGTTTAGCGATATTTGACCACGAGATAACATTACAAGTGCTCTGAGTGGCAGATCTCTTATCATAGCATTCATCATCGCTTTTAAATCGTCATTACTTCCTTCTTTAAAAGTATTTTCCATGTTCGTTGTTATCTTTTTATAAAGAAATCTTCCGGTTCTTGTGCATTGAACATCGCCTAATGTACTCGAAATAGTAAATGGTTTACCGATGTTAGGATATATGACTTTCCTACCGAGAACAGCTTCAAACCCACTATCTGAAATATCGAATTCTTTATTTGTTAAGTTATAATATTCGGGAGCAGTGCTATAATAATCCGGAACTTCAATACTATTGTCACCTGTAACATTGATTGTTGTTGTTTGCCTTATGTCTCTGCTGCTTGCCCCGATTTCAATTTTATACTCATTGCTCTCTACATGCCAGTCGTGTGTATTTACATTCCAGTATGCAAAACTTCTATCTGTAAGTGTAAACTCAACAGTTTTAGTTTCTCCTTCTTCCAAGGATATTTTTTCATAGCCCTTAAGTTCTCTCTCTGCTTTATATATCTTAGATTTTGGCGGACAAACATAAAGTTGAACAACTTCCTTACCAAACACATTGCCGGTATTTTTAACATCTACCGACACTTTCATTCCATCTGTTTTAATATTACTGTATTCAAAACTTGTATAAGAAAGCCCAAATCCAAATGGATATAACACTTCTTTTTTTGCTTTGTCATAATATCTGTAACCCACATAGATACTCTCTTTATATGGAACTATTTTTGCATCTTTTGCAAACCATTTTTTACTTGAAACATCATCATATGTATTAGGGAAAGTTTCAGCCAGTTTTCCAGATGGATTTACATCACCAAACAATAAATCAAATGTTGCACCACCAACGTTTTGGCCTGCAAGATACATATTTAATATTCCTTTTACGTCATTAACATATGGAATAGCAACCGGGCTTCCCAAATACAAAACAACAACTACATTTGGATTTACTTTCGCAATTTCCATAACAAGTTTGTTATGGCTTTGTGGCATATTCATGTGTGCCCTATCAAAACCCTCTGATTCATAACTATCAGGAAGACCCACAAAACAAACAACTTTTTCACACTCTTTAGCTTTTGCAACGGCTTCTTCGATAAGAACATCGTTTGGCATATCGCTTTTATTTTCATATCCTTGTGCATATTCAAAGTTAATTTTTTGAGTTTCAAGTTCTTGAATAAACGTTGTTATTTTTATTGGATTAATTTTACTGCTTCCTGCGCCTTGATATCTGGGACTTTTTGCAAATTCTCCGCATACAAGCACTTTGTCGGTTTTTGCAAGTGGCAATATATTCTCGTTTTTCAAAAGGATGCCGCTTTCAGCTGCAATTTTTCTTGCGAGCTCATTATGCTTTTCCGTGTCGAATTCTTCAACTTTATTATCTTGCGTTGAAAGAATAAGAGAAACAATTCTAATTGCACACTTATTAACATCTGTTTCTAATAGCTCTCCGTTTTTAACTGCATTAACTATATTTTCATCGTTAATTCCACCATTCGCAGGCATTTCAAGGTCAAGGCCTGCTTTTATGGCTTTTACTCGGTCGTTCATTGCACCCCAATCTGTCACTATTAAGCCTTCATAGCCCCATTCGCCACGTGGGATATCTGTCATATATTCTTTATTGTCTGAGGCATATGTTCCATTAATCTTGTTGTAGGCACACATAAGTGTTGCAGGTTGAACCCTTTTTACTGCATTTTCAAATGCAGGCATATATATTTCTCTTAGTGCGCGTTCATCTACAACACTGTCACTGGCCATTCTTGCATACTCCTGGTTATTTGCAAGATAATGTTTCATTGAAACACCAACATTTTTGCTTTGTACTCCCCCGATAATTGCAACAGCTGTTTCTGAGGCTACATATGGGTCTTCAGAAATATACTCGAAATTTCTGCCACAAAGTGGATTTCGCTTTATATTTGCACCGGGGCCTAAAATAACCGAAACTTGGTTTTTTAAGCATTCTTGTCCAAGTGCTTCACCCATTTCAGTTAAAAGCTCTTTATCGAAAGAACTTGCAGTTAAAACCGCAGTGGGAAAACATGTCGCCGGCACAGATTTATTTAACCCTAAATGGTCGCTGCTTCCCTCTTGTTTTCTAAGCCCGTGAGGCCCGTCAGTAAGCATAATTTCGCAAAGCCCTAATCTTTCAATTCCCTTTAAATTCCAAAAGTCTTTTCCGCTACATAAACTAGCTTTTTCTTCCAGCGTCATTTTTAAAACCAATTCTTCTGCCTTTTTGTTATATTTTGCTATCATATAATCTCTTTCCTTCCTTTGAATTCTTGAATTTTTATTTTATTTTTATTTGACGTGTTACATTTATAAACCCTGCAAAATGTTTCATTGCATTTTTCATTCAATTATCACATCAAACTCCGACACAAGCTTTTTATATTTTATACTTTTTTCATTTTTATCATGCAACGGATACCATACTTGTGCAAAAAACGGATTTACCTTTGCAATTTCATGGTAGTTCCAACTTTCACGTTCACATTCATCGCACCAATGCCCACCTTCCAATATCAATCTTGGAGATGCTTTGAATTTATGACCAAATGCACATTCAAAGCTAAGCGGTGTGCTCCAATCGCCTTTTTTCATTTGGGATGATAGACACTTTCCACCTCTGAATTCAGCGGCGTTTGCCATATCCTCAAAATTCAATTCTGCCTCAGGCTTTGATTCATCATAACCATGATCAATATGAATAACCTTATCCCAATTTTTAAATGAGTCCATTTCTCCAATTGGAGGGATTTTTTCCCAATGTTCTTTAGATATAAAATAAGCTGATATTTTGTCTTGCAAATTATTGCTAATAAAATTCATAGTACCATGCTCATCCATTAGATTTTTTGAAACTTGTTTTTTTATGTTTTCTGTAATTATTTTTTTAATAAATGAGTTTTTACACAATAGCTTTAATATATGACGTGTTAATCCCAATTTTTTCTTTTGCAAGTCGAACATATATTCAATACTGTCTGTTCTGAACTTTAAATATTTTTCCAGCTTATCGCCGTCGAGATAGTTTTGCCCATGAAAATTTCTTATAGCATACCATTTTGAATCCATAACAAGGGATAAATCATCAACACCCATCAATTTAAAAATGCGTGCATTCATATTATAACCTGTTATTCGGCAACTTTCTCCTCCTCCAATGTTATATATATGCCCCCAAAAATCCTCTTCTACATCTTCACAAACATTTTTCAGCAACCTACCGCTATCTCTATCGCTTACATATTCTAAAATATTATCTAAGCAATTATGATATACAATCGCATCATCTATCGACAGCATTTTTTTTGATATCATGCCCGTTTGACGAAGGGATACCCAATATTTCAATCCCGATTCAACAACAGCTCTTTCTGCTGCAATTTTTGAAACCGCATAATAATCAAAAACACTTGGCTTTATTGGGTCTCCTACTCTTCCCCAGTGTATTGGTGGCATTCTGTCGCCTGTTTGTGCAACTGTTCCAATATAAACCAGTTTTGTGCTTTGCTCTTGTCCTGTTTCTTTTATTGCATTTATGATATTTACAGTAGATCCATAATTTATTTTCATCGCAATTTTTGGATGGTAATCTGCAGCCGGGGATACAAATGCCCCAACATGTAAAACAATATCAACGCCCTTTACCGCTTTTTTCACATCTTGAAATTTCGTTAAATCGCCAAATATTGTTTTTATGTTTTGATATTTTTGATATTTTTTCAGAATTTTCTTATCCTCATCTGTATCAAGCGAAAACGCGCGTACTCTATGGGACGTCTTTATAAATTCATTTAATGCGCTTTGCCCCATTGAGCCTGTTGCTCCAGTCAACAAAACATTCATTTAATTCTTTCTCCCTACCACTAAAGGTAAACTCTCCTATATTATAACATACAGAAGAGTTTTATTAAATTAATTTAATTTGTTCTCTCGCTTATTGCCAAAAAATAATTAATCATCTCTTGCATAGGTTCAGGTATTACTGTTAAAGTAAATGCTTTAACCACATCTGCAGTAATTTCTTTTGATTCAACATTATTTTCAACATATTTAACAAAGCCTGATATCAACATTTCTGCCATCGGTGCAGGAACAAACCCTGAAAGCGCTTTAAACATATTTATAGAGGGTTTCGACCATGTGTGATCTGTTAAAATTTGCGGAATTTGAGTTTTCTCTTCTTGCGCTCGCATTTCTTTAATATATTCAACATCAATCTCGTTAACATCCGAGGTTATTCCAAGCCTTACATATTGTTCTTGCGGCGCTTCATTCTCATTAATAGCTCTAACCATAAGTTTTAACATTTTTGCTTCAACCTCATAGTTCTCTATCTCGTTTTCTTCATGCGGGTCTTTAATTAAATCATATAGCCTTGTTCCATAATTGCAAGCATTTGTTCTTCCAGTGTTACCGGCAAGAATTTTTAAAACTTTACAGCCTTTTGTGAATTCAAATGGCTCTGTCAGTTCTAAATCTTGAAGCTCTTTCACCGCAAACATATTTCGCATATGCGTAGGCATTAATGTGTATTCAAAAAGAGGCTTGTTTTCATAGCCAACAGGCGATTTCATATAGCTATATTCACCATCTGTAATGTTTACATGCATTCCATGAAAGCCATACATTGCATAATCACGAACAGGTTTATTCTCGTTCACAATAATTTGCATATCTTTGCCCTGCATGTCTTTTGGTACTTTTTGACCAAAAAAGTTTAATAATGTAACAGGAATGTCAATGGGCTGCGTAAGCTGATTTCTACGTTCACCTTGAATTTTATTTCTTGGGTCATACATAAAAAACGGCGTGTGTGCAATTTCCTCGTAAAGCGGCATTGTAGATTTAGCCCACCAGCCATGTTCGCCCAATAAATATCCATGGTCTGTATTTACTATAAGCATTGTATCTTCCCACATATTGTGCTCGTCCATAAAATCCAATACTTTTCCTAAATACTTATCACACATTGTCATTAATGCCGCATACTCTAGCCTTACATGATTTACAGTTTTTTCATCTTCAGTACAAGCGGAATAAGGTGGCCAGTCGGCAATTAGGCCATCATATTCGTGTGGATACATATCTTTAAAGTGTTGCATGGTGTAAAACGGCTCATGCGGGTCAAAAGTTTCTATTTGTAAAAACCAATTATCGCTTGAATGGTTTTTTTCCAAAAATTCAAGCCCAAGATTAAACGTAACAGCTTGAGATTGCTTTTCTTCTGTATCCATATATGTACGGTTAATACAGTCATTCTTTTTCATGTTAGACATAACATCCGCTACTTCCGGAATTGGTATTTTCGGCATATTGCTTTTGAACCCATTTTCAAAATTAAATTCCATTGTTAAATCTGTTTTCCATGGGTCGCCTTCTTGCCCTCTAACACATTCCCAAGTTGAGTAACGAGTGTGATATGTGCAACCTCCGTCTTCCCAATAATGCTGATGGTCGGAAACAAGGTGGGAGTGCACACCATTTTTCTTTAGTATCTCAGGCATAGAATCATCGAATGGCTCCATTGGTCCCCAGCTTCTGTGTAAAAAATTATATCTACCTGTATGTAGCTCTCTGCGTGCCGGCATGCACGGCATGCTTCCAACGTAGTTCTTATCAAATGTAACAGATTTTTGAGCTAATCTGTCAAAATTCGGTGTTTTTACCCAATCACAGCCGTATGGACTCATCATTCGCAGGTTTAGCGAGTCATACATTATCATAATTGCTTTCATTTATTTTCCTCCCTGCTAATATTTTGCGAATTATCCTGATATTTCAGCTAAATCTTTTTCAACAGCTGCAAGTGTCTCTTCTGAAATTTTGCCAGCAGCAAAATTGGCAATTTGCTTTAGTGACATTGACATAGCCATGCTAAGCATAGGGTTGCTTGTAAAGTCTCCTAGGTGTTTGTTCAAAACTGCAAGTGCCTGTGGATTTTCCATAAGTTCGCTTAATTTGTTGTCTAAAGTCATAATAATTCTCCTTTTAATTTTTTTAAATATTAGTTATTATAAAATCATTAGAAAAGTCTCGCTTTTTAAAGTGATATTCGCCACCTGTGATATTAAATTCTGAAGTTAAATCACAATTATTCGAGCTTGTTCCTACTGATATTACTACTTGGCAATCATTTAAAATATACTGCATTTCATCGTTAAGATACGCTACTTTTGAAAGGTCAATTTCTGTTTCAAGGGTAACTTTTTCTCCTTTTTTAAGGTCGACTTTCTTATAGCTTACTAATTGTTTAACAGGCCTTACGCATTTTGTGCCATACAAGGATAAATAAACTTGACATATTTCTTTACCTTGCACTTCGCCCGTGTTTTCAAGATCAAATTTAAGTTTTATTTTTTCACTGGCTTTGTACTCTTTTTTGTCAATTTTCATATTCGAGTACACAAAATTTGTATAGGATAGCCCTTCTCCAAAGAAATAAAGAGGGGTTGAAGATATATTAACATATTCGCCGCCAAACATAGCTTCAAGGCCTTCATTTGATCTTCCGTGGGTATAGCTATCGCCGTTTTTATGATTGTAAAAAATTGGCGATTGCCCTGCATCTCTTGGTATTGATAATGTTAATTTTCCCGATGGATTATTATTGCCAACTATAGTATCTGCAAGGCTCATTCCACCTTTTGCACCAGGTAGCCACATTTCAATAATTGCAGCACATTCTTGCATCTCTATTGGTAATGAAAGTTGCCGGCCATTAACTAATGTTAAAATTATATTTTTATTTGAATCATTCACTGCAAAAAACAGTTTTTTAATTGATTCCGGCATTTCTGTAGTAGTGCTATCTTTACCTTCGCCACTGGTTGAACCAACTGCCCAGCCATTTTTTTCGCCACCTGTGAAAATAACTATATCACTATTTTTAGCAAGCTCTACCGCTTTGCTAATTTGTTCATCTGTTATATTAACAAAATCACAGCCTTCTTCAAAGCACACTTCACCGTCATAAATGCTTTTTAGCGCTTCAAAAATAGTGGGTTCGTTATATTGCTCTTTAATAATTTCTTCAACCGTATCAGTTCCTGTAAATGCACCGGAAGCAAGTTTAATTAAGAATGGTGAAATTTTTGATAAATCAAATCCCCCTGCCGGCTTCTTGCTTTCTGCATTATCGGTTACGCCCATCATTGAACCCATATTGCCTTGAACCATTCCAAGAATCATTTCAAGCGAAGAAGTATATGTATATCCGCTCATCAGGTGCCTTAGTTTATTTGAAAACGGCCCAATAACCGCTATTTTTTTTCCTTTTTGAAGTGGAAGAATTCCATTGTTTTTTAATAGTATAAGAGATTCATCACATATTTTTTTATTTAATTTGTCGTTTTCACTATTTTTGTAAACTTCTTCAACTTTACTTTCGTCAATATAAGGATTATCAAATAGCCCAAGTTCGAATTTCTGTTTTAATACAAGCCTTACTTGCTCATCTATGTACTTTTCTTCGAGTTCTCCGTTTTCAACCGCTTGTGTTAAAAAATGATATGAATTTGTTTTTGGAGCATCAGAGCACAAGCCTGCTTTCACTGCCTCTATTCCGGCTTCTTTATATGATTTAACAGCTTTTTGTCGCTCGAACACTCTTTCAATCGAGCCTCCATCGCAAACAGCTGTACCCTGGAAATTTAATCTATCGCGTAAAAGCCCTGTTAAATATTTTCTGCTTATACTCATAGGCTCACCATTTATTGCTGAATAGGTACACATAAGCCCTTGCAAGTTCGCCTCTTGAATCATAGCTTCATATGGCGTAGCATGAGTTTCAATTAATTCTTTTTCACCAATTTCTACGCATGCAGTGTTTTTTCCCGCAAGCGGCGCGCTAAATGCAAGAAAATGTTTTGCGCAAGAAGCTACATTATCCTTAACATCCTCCCCTTGCATACCCTTTACCATTTCAACACCGTATCTCGATGTCAAAAATACATCTTCTCCAAAGTTTTCGTAATTTCTTCCCCACCTTGTTTCACGAGAGATATCTACAACAGGCGCCAGCCCTAATCGGCAGCCTACTGCTTTCATTTCATCAGAAATTACTTTTCCAACTTCATGAACTAACTCTTCATCAAAACATGCACCTAACGAAAGCGGTGATGGAAAATCTGTTGCATCACTTAGAACAAGCCCCGTCATGCATTCAACTTGCGTTAAAAATGGAATGCCAAGCCGTGTGTTCTCAATGAAATATTTTTGTAGTTCATTATATATTTTCGCAAGTTTTACTGAAGATATTCCCGGCATCATTGTAAATTGCACTATTCGCCCAAGGCCCACATCAACTGCGTTTTTTAATTTTTCATAATTTACAGTTCCGTCGAAATCCACTAAGTTATTAGGCATATTTGCTTTCAGCTGCCCTACTTTTTCACTTAGCGTCATTTGGCTTATCAAATCGCTAACTCTTTCATCAACACTATAGTTTTTATCTTTATAAATACTCATAATTATCCTCTTTTTTATTATATAATTATCTAATTTTCTTTATTCATACCAACAAATTTACCCATTATGCTTTCGATGCTTACACCATTATCTAACTGTGGCTGTATCATTGTGTTGAACACTTCTTCCATGCCCATTGCTTTTAAAATTAATTTAAGCTTACTTGGAGAAAATCTACTATCTCCTTTAAGCGGCACTATATCACAAGTAGCTTGATACCATTCTAGCATAATTTCTTTATGCCTTGCAATTTCTTTCGCATAGTTAGTGTCATGAATAAGATTATTTCTTTCCCATTTATCTGCTTTTAAATCAAAAAATTGGTCATCCTCATACAATCTTTTTACATATTTAAAATTATGTGTCCTGCACATCGTAGCTTTTGTGTGTGTGCCATCGCTCATAGATTGTGCTAATTGTCTTGGATAATATTCGCTTTGCTCTGTAATTTTACCAAATTGTAGCTCTATACAATGTTCCTCTTCATTCAGTCTGCCACCTTCGCAAAATACTGCTTTTCTAAAGTTCTGTTCACCATTTATCGCACTATTAAGTGATTTACCAAAATGCGAATGTGTTTCTTTTATACCGGTGATATCCAAAATTGTAGCATACATATCAATGAGTTCAACAAGATTATCATTTACTCCGCTTACAAATTGTGTGCCTGAAATCGGCTTGTAAATTAAAGGAACATTAGTTAAGCAATCATAAAACAGATTTTGTGCTTTTTCTACAATTCCATAATCGCCGGTGAAATCACCATGGTCTGAAATAAAGAATATTGCTGTATTATCGTATTGATTGTTTTCTTTTAATTTTGCAACTATTTCACCAACAAGGTCATCAACATAAGCACACATTGAAAGATATATTTTTTTAATATACTTTAAATCTTCAATAGAAAACTCTTGCATGTTTTGCATTTTCAATATTTGGCTGAACATTTTAGGAATTGTATTCAGGTCTTCAAATCTATCTTCAATATGTATTTTACTATCATCAATTCTGTTTAAATATTTTTCAAACATAATATATGGCGGATGAGGATTGTGTAGCCCCCAGAACATTAAACTGGATTTATCTTGTGGCATATTATCAATAAAATTTAACAGTTCATCACAATCAAGCCTATCCATATCTTTAAATTCTTCATTGTGATTAACACCGCCCATATGCGAATAATAATGTTTACTTCCTTTTTCGCCACGGTTGAATTCTCGCACGGGTTTACCGCTTTGCAAATTTTCTACAACTTCGTCGGCATAACGCTTTTCAAAATCAGGATTTTGTGCAGGAAGAAAATCGTTTCTAGCGTTCATCCATACGTAGTAATCGTTATCTTTCACTTCGTTAAGTATTATGCTTTCATGTTCATGTATCATATGAGTCATCGTTCTGTGCCCTAAAGTGTGGGGGTACAGTCCACTCAAAAAGCTACAACGGCTTGGCGTACAAACAGGATTTTGGCAATAAGCATTGCTAAAAGAAACGCCCTCATATGCCATTTCATCAAGATTTGGTGTGCTTGAAGCTTCACAACCAAGATGCGAAAGCGCATCTGCCCTCATTTGGTCAGCACAAATTATTAAAATATTTTTCTTCATATCAATTAAATTCCTTTCTGCAAATGTTAAAATTATCTTAAATCTATTTATCATTTTAACAAATATTAATCCAGCATAATTTTATATCATATTGAATAAAATACTTTTCAATAATAGCTGTTTATATTTTAAATTGTTATTTTTCTTAGCATCTTTACTATTTTGTTTATAATATCATATAAAAAACATTATTGAAATTGCGATTTTGAATATAGTAATTGCATTTATTAATTATCTTATCAAATCCGGAAAACCTAAATATTTTCACGTTTTTGCTATTACAAGGCTAACTTATTAAACCCACTACGCAAATGTTGCTTTAATGCACGCTTGCAATACAGCCTAAGCGCCTATGCTAATATAAGAATTTTGCAAATTGAATAAGTTACATCAATCACATAAAAGCGTTTAAACGCAAACACCTTTTTCAAATTTTGTCACATTTTGTTTTTTTGCATTGTCAATTTAAACTTAGTTTCATATATCTTTAACCAAACATTCACAAAATGTTCATTGACCAATCGTTCAATATGTGATATTGTATATTTATTGAAAAATCGGTCAATGAATGTGAATTAGGAGAAAAACCATGAAAGAAGTTAATATAAACAATGAAACAGTTTTTAAAATAGTGAAAAGTGCAATCGAGCTTTTCAACCTTAATGGATATTCAGGCACATCTATAAGTGATATTGCAAATAGAGCACAATTATCGAAAGGCATTTTATATCATTACTTTAAAAATAAAGATGAGCTATATTTATATTGTGCAAAGCTGTGCATTGATGAATATATGAAATATCTAAGTGTAAAATTGACAAATACCGCATCAATAACCGATGCAATAACTGAAAATGTAAAAGCAAGGATACAATTTTTTAACGAAAACCCACAGTATAGAGCATTTTTTAATTATATTGTTTCAAGAAAACCGGCACATCTTGCAAAAGAACTTATAGAAATTAGGCTACCCCTTACTAAAAGCAACACAAAGCGCATAAAAGAAATTACAGGCGATATTGAACTTGGCAAAGGCGTTTTTGACGATGATATAATTGCTTTTACTTCTATTTTGCAAAACAGCTTTTCATTTCTTCTTCAAGATGGCTATGATGAAAATTTAAAACAAAA
>CAYJGM010000050.1:0-16810 GCA_964369495.1 uncultured Bacteroides sp.
AATCCCCCGGCGCTTTTGCTTCTTTTCACGCTGAAAAGAAGAACGACACAATGCAAAAAGCCTTGATATTAGGCATTTGCTTTTAGGGAAACAAAAGGGCGGCGAGGAAACCTCGCCCCTACAACAAGGCAAACCGCCTTGTTTATTATGCAAACAGCCGCAAGGGCTGTCCCTACATAAGATTATAAAACAAATTTTTCATTTTACCTTAAAAATTCAACGCACAAAACCTATAATATTAACTACAAAATATTTCATTTGACATTTTATTAAATTTGATATAAAATGAATATATACGTTTAGCATTTTAACGCTGAATAGTTTATACAATAAAATGTTGAAGCGAACATGGTGCATTTTTTAAAGCACAAGAGAGGGCTGCACGGTAAAACCGGGCTGAAAGCGGCCTTGCCGAAATTTTGCACTACCACCGCCGAGTTGCAAGGGGGTTAAAAACCTTTGCCGTTTAAAGCACGTTATAGCTTTTGCATAGTGCATATTTTACCTGTAAAACAGGTTTTGCGCTATTGCTTAACGAGCGGCACTTTTTTGTGCAATTGGGTGGAACCGTGGGCATTACAGCTCACCCCGCAAAGGCGTTGGCCTTTTGTGGGGTGAGCTTTTTAGTTTTATAAAAGGAGATAAATATGATTAATATTACACTTAAAAACGGCGATATTAAACCTTGCGAGGCAGGTATTAGTGTTGCGCAATTTACACAAGATTTAAGCATGGGGCTTTACAGAAATGCGTGTGCGGCAAAAATTAACGGAAATGTGTGCGATTTGCGCACCATTTTACAAAGCGATTGCACGCTTGAAATTTTAACATTCGAAGACGAAGACGGCAAAAAAGCGTTTAGGCACACCGCAAGCCATATTTTGGCAATGGCGGTTAAAAAATTGTACCCTGGCGCTAAAATTGCCATAGGCCCTGCAATTGATAACGGCTTTTACTACGATTTTCAAGTGGAAAAACCGTTCACAGCCGAAGATTTGCAAAAAATTGAGGCCGAGATGAAAAGCCTTGCAAAGCAAGGGCTAAAGCCCACGTGCGAGCTTTTAAGCGAGAAAGATGCTAACAATTTAATGAAAGATGAGCCCTTTAAGCTAGAGCTTATAAGCGAACTTGCAAAAAAAGGCGAAATGCTTTCGTTTTACACGCAAGGAGATTTTACAGACCTTTGCGCAGGCCCGCATTTAATGGATACAAGCGTTATCAAGGCCATAAAGCTAACAAGTGCCACAGGCGCATATTGGCGCGGGGATGCTAAAAATGCAATGCTTGTGCGCGTATATGGCACGGCTTTTCCTAAGGCGGCACAGCTAGAGGAATACCTTGAAGCGGTTGAACAGGCAAAAAAACGCGACCATAATAAAATTGGCCGTGAGCTAGGATTTTTTACAACTTCGGAATTAATAGGCCAAGGTTTGCCGCTTTTATCGCCAAAAGGCGCAAAACTATTTCAAATATTAAACCGCTATATTCAAGATAAAGAGGAAAATGAATACGGCTATGTTTTAACAAGAACGCCGCTTATGGCAAAGAGCGATTTATACAAAATTAGCGGCCACTGGCAACATTACCGTGATGGCATGTTTGTTTTGGGCGATGCAGAAGACGAGAGCGCAGAATGTTTTGCGCTTAGGCCTATGACATGCCCGTTCCAATACCAAATTTATCTTTCGCAAAAACATTCATACAGGGATCTTCCAATTCGCTATGGCGAAACAAGCACGCTTTTTAGAAACGAAGCAAGCGGCGAAATGCACGGCCTAATTCGCCTAAGGCAATTTACAATTAGCGAAGGGCATTTAATTTTACGTGAAGATCAATTAGAAAAAGAATTTGGTAATTGCGTTAAACTTGCAAAAGAAGTTATGCAAGACATCGGCCTTATTGATAAGCTAACTTACCGCCTTTCAAAGTGGGACGAAAACGATAAAGAAAAATATATAGGCACAAAAGAGGTTTGGGAAAACACGCAAGACGTAATGCGTAATATGCTTGATAATTTAGGCCTTGAATATGTTGAGGCAGACGGCGAAGCCGCATTTTACGGCCCAAAGCTTGATATTCAAATTAAAAATGTTTACGGCAAGGAAGATACGCTTATCACCGTGCAAGTAGACCCATATTTGGCAGAGCAATTTGGCATGACATATGTAGACAATAGCGGCAAAGATGTGCACCCTTATATTATCCACCGCACATCGCTTGGTTGTTACGAGCGCACAATTGCCCTTTTGTTAGAGCATTATGCAGGGGCGCTGCCCGTTTGGCTAAGCCCCGAGCAAGCAAGAATAATTCCAATTGGCGAGGGCCAGCACGAATATGCAAGCCAAATTGTTAATCAACTTAATTCGGTTGGCATACGTGCAAGCGCAGATTACCGAAGCGAAAAGATGGGCTATAAAATACGTGAAGCACAGCTTGAAAAAATACCTTATATGCTTATTGTTGGCGCAAACGAGGCAGAAAACAACAATGTTAGCGTAAGGGCGCGCAAAGAGGAAAAAGGCGGCACAAAAACCCTTGGCGAATTTATTGCACAAGTTAAAAATGATGTTGATACAAAGGAAAAATAAATGGGTGATGTTTTGCACTATTTAACAATAGGGGTTTTAGCCCATGTAGATGCAGGCAAAACCACATTGAGCGAAGCTTTGCTTTATACCGCTGGCGCACTTAGAAAAGCCGGCAGGGTAGATTTGAGAAACACGCTGTTAGACAACGATGAAATAGAGCGTACACGCGGCATTACAATTGTGGCAAAGCAAGCAGTTTTTACTCAAGGTGATATTCAATTCACCTTGCTTGATACCCCCGGCCATGTGGATTTCGCCGCCGAAACCGAGCGTGCAATACCTGTTATGGATTACGCCATACTTGTTTTAAGCGCAAGCGAGGGCGTGCAAAGCCACACAATAACGCTTTGGAAAATGTTACAGCAAAACAATGTGCCAACTTTTGTGTTTTTTAATAAAACAGATTTAGCCAGCAAAAGCAAGCAAGAACTTATAGGCGAATTTCAAACGCACTGTGCACCGCAGTGCGTTGATTTTACGTGCGCCGAAAATTACACGGCTTTCACCGGCAATTTAGCAGAAGAACTTGCGCTTTGCGATGAAATACTTATGAATGATTTTTTAAAAAACAACGCAATTTCAAAAGAAAATGTGATTAACGCAATTATGCAATGCGCTTTAGTGCCGTGTTTTTTTGGTTCGGCTTTAAAATTTAACGGCATAAGCGAATTTTTAAACGGTTTTACCAATTTGGTTAAGCCTGTTTTGTATTCGCAAAAATTCGGCGCATATGTTTATAAAATAAACAGCGATGAAACAGGCGCGCGCCTTACACATTTAAAAATAACCGGCGGAAATGTAGCGGTTAAAGGTTTGCTTAAAACCGAACAACACGATGAAAAAATTAACGAATTGCGCCTTTATTCCGGCGCGAAATACAAAACGCTTTCACATGCCGCAGCCGGCATGTTGTGTGTTGCAACAGGGCTATCGCACACAAAAATTGGCGATTGTTTTGGCGAATCTATTATTCAAAACAACGCTAAAACACAAGCCGTTTTTACATACAAAGTGGTTTATTCATCTAATATACCAAAGGCGAAAATGTTTGCGGATTTCAAGCAACTTGAAGAGGAAGAACCCGCCTTGCAGGTTAATTACAGCGAGCTTACAGGCGAAATTAAAGTTGGGGTAATGGGCGAAGTTGGCCTTGAAATTTTACAAACACGTATAAAACAGCGCTTTGGGCATATTGTAAGTTTTGAAAGCCCGAAAATAATCTATAAAGAAACAATTTCGAAAACTACATTGGGCGTTGGGCATTTCGAGCCGCTTCGCCATTATGCCGAGGTTTACTTAAAATTACAGCCTTTAAAACAAGGCGCAGGCTTAGTTTTTGATACAGCGCCTTGTAAAAACGCCCAAGACATACGCTATATGCAATTAATTTTAACGCATTTACGTGAAAAAGAGCATATAGGCGCATTGATTGGCGCAGGCATAGCAGATATTAAAATAACTGTTTTAGAATTGCGTGCACATTTAAAACACACGCAAGGCGGAGATTTTAGGCAAGCAACCTACCGTGCTGTGCGCTGTGCTTTAAGAAAAGCGCACAGCGAGGCAGATGCCGTTTTGTTAGAGCCGCATTACAATTACAAATTGCAAATACCAATTGCGCAAACAGGCAAAGCCATGGCAGATTTACAGCGCATGAACGCCACGGTAAGCCCACCCGAAAACATTGGCGAAAATGCTATTTTAACGGGCAATGTGGCCGTAAGCGAATGTTTTGAATATGCGGCCGAAGTTGTTAGATACACAAAAGGGCTTGGTAAATTTACGTGTACTTTTGCAGGCTATGCGCCTTGCAAAAAACAGCAGGAAATTGTGCAAAACACAGCCTATAACGCCGATGCCGACATAGAAAACACAGCCGATAGCGTATTTTGCACACATGGTGCCGGCTATACTGTGCCGTGGCAAGAAGCCGAAAACCACATGCATATAGAGCGGCAAAAATTAAACAATAACCAAGATTATTCAAATATAAAAACCGTAAAACAACAAAGCATTAACGCAAGCGAAAAAGAGCTTATGCAAATTTACGAGCGCACTTATGGGCAAATAAAAAAGCGTGAATATACAGCGCCTAAACTAGTAAAAGCCCAAAGCGAAAGCGAAAACAAAAACAAGAAAACAATATATTCAAACGCCGCCGATAAACAGCATTTTTTGCTTGTAGACGGCTATAATATTATATATTCATGGGAGGTAACAAAGGCACTGGCAAACGAAAATTTACAAAGTGCACGCAAATATTTAATTGATAGGCTTTGCAATTACCGCGGCGTAACAAATGCGCATATAATTTTAGTGTTTGATGCCTACCGTGTAAAAAACGGGCAGGGCGCAAACGAAACGGTGAATAATATAAATGTTGTTTACACAAAAGAGGCAGAAACTGCCGACATGTACATTGAAAAAGTTACAAACAAAATAGCAAAACAACATATTGTGCGTGTTGCCACAAGCGATGCCCTAGAGCAAATAATTATACTTGGGCATGGCGCATTAAGAATGAGCGCTAAAATGTTGCTTGAAGAAATAGAAAATGTTGAAAAAAACATTGGTAAACTTATAACAAAGGAATAACGCATTTTGTACATTTTGCATAATATTTCAAGAATTTTGTAAAAAAATGCAATTTGTTGTTGCTGTTTTTATAAAAATATAGTACAATTTATTTAAATAATTAATGTTGTTATTGTGTTATTTTTATTAAAACAATAATTTTTATTAAATTTAACAGAATTTACATTGATATTAAAATAACGATTGTACGACAAAAAAACAATATGCAACTATTTGTATATTTTTGGAAGTTTTTTTGTGCAATTTGCTAAGAGGTGCGTAATGCTTACTTTGCTTATACTTGAGGACGACGAGCAAATTACCGAGAATATTGAATTACTTGCAAAAGGTGAGTTTTTAAACATTGATAATGTTTTAAAAACCAAAGAGGGCTCTGAGGCATCAAGATGTTTAGCATTAAACAAGGTTGATTTTGCAATTGTTGATGTTAATATAAAAAAGTTTGATGCCATAACATTTACAAAAAAAACAAAACAGCTTTACCCAAACATAAAAATAATTCTTTGTGCAAGCTTTGAATATTTAGATTATGCTATTTCTGCGCTTGAGATTGGCGCAGATGAATATATATTAAAACCGCTTAGCCGCACGGATATCATCGATGTACTTACAAAAGTTATAGACATACACAAAGGCGAAAAAAGCAATTTGCAACTATCAAATTACATTTCGCCCTCAAACACAAAGCAAGAGATGCCGGATAAAAAGAAAACAGGCATAGCAAATTATCTGCATGATCATATTGCAGACCCCACCCTTAGCCTTTCAAGCATGGCGCAACTGTTTGGTTTTAGCGATGGTTATTTTGGTCAACTGTTTAAAAAATTGTTTCGCACAACTTTTCGTGCATATATTTTAGATTTACGTCTTGAAAAAAGTAAAATTCTTTTGCTTTCAACGCAATGGAAAAACTATGAAATAGCCGCCGCAATAGGAATACAAGACCCAAATTATTTTAGCACTTGCTTTAAAAGAAAATATAAAATGACAACCACGCAATTTAGAGAAAGCCAAAGCAACGAGGCAACACAGGCAAACTCTGTTGGTTAGCCAAACCAATTGCAATACAAACCCGTTTTATATAACGCCAAACAATAAAAAACCAGGAGCGGTTTTATTACCGCCCCTGGTTTTTTTGTATTTATGCTTAAACTGCCTTATCGCTTGCGTTTGCAAACTGGCTATTGTAAAGTTCGGCATAAAAGCCGCCTTTTTCAAGCAAATCTGTGTGGTTTCCTGTTTCAACAATGTCGCCGTTTTTCATAACTAAAATAATATCGGCATCTTTAATTGTTGAAAGCCTGTGTGCAATTATAAAGCTTGTGCGCCCTTGCATTAAATTATCCATGGCGCTTTGTATCGCAAGCTCTGTTCTTGTGTCAACGCTTGATGTCGCCTCATCAAATATCAAGATTTTCGGGTTTGAAATTATTGTTCTTGCAATGGTTAATAGCTGTTTTTGCCCTTGGCTTACATTGCTTGCCTCTTCATTTAAAACAGTGTCATATCCATCGGGCAGGGTTTGCACAAAGTGGTCTACCTGTGCGGCTTTTGCGGCGTTTAAAACTTCCTCGTCGCTTGCGTCTAGGCGCCCATAGCGTATATTCTCCATTATACTGCCGCTGTAAAGCCATGTGTCTTGTAAAACCATGCCAAAGCTATCACGAAGTTCATTTTTTCTAAAATCTTTGATATCGTTGCCGTTTAACAAAATTGCGCCGCTGTTTACATCGTAAAAGCGCATTAAAAGTTTAACAATTGTGGTTTTGCCTGCGCCTGTGGGGCCTACTATCGCTATTTTTTTGCCGCTTTCAATATCTATTGAAAAATCGTTTATAATGGTTTTTTCGGGCACATAACCAAAATTTACATTTTTAAAGCTAACAGTGCCGTCGATTGCTTGTGTGCTAACAGGTTTTGTGGTTTCGGCAACTTCTTCTGCCTCTTCTAAAAACTCAAAAACACGCTCTGCGGCCGCGGCTGTTTGCTGCGAAACATTGCTTATGCTGGCTATTTGTTGTAGCGGCTGTGTGAAACGATTTATATATTGAATAAAACTTTGAATATTACCAACGGTAATTGAACCGTTAAGCGCCAAAAAGCCGCCAACAACGCAAACCGCAACATAGCCTAATTTGCTTACAAAGTTCATAACGGGCATCATAAGGCCGCTTAAAAATTGGCTTTTCCATGCGCTTTCATAAAGTTTTTCATTTATTTCGTTAAAGGTTTCAATGCTTTTTTCCTCGCCGTTAAACGCCCTAACAACCACATGGCCGCCATACATCTCTTCAACATGGCTGTTTATATCTGCAAGGCCATTTTGTTGTTTTACAAAAAGCGGTTGGCTGCGTTTAATTATAAACATTACGCTAAATGCCGAAAGCGGTAAAACCAAAAGCGCAATAAGCGTCATAGTAGGGCTTATGGTTAGCATCATTATTAAAATACCAATAAGCGTTGTTATGGCTGTTATTGTTTGCGATAAACTTTGGTTTAATGTGTTTACAACTGTGTCTACATCGTTTGTTATACGGCTTAAAACGTCGCCCTGTGGGGTTTTATCAAAATAAGAAAGCGGCATGCGGTTTATTTTTTGGCTTATATCTTTGCGCATTACATAGCTTATTTTTGTTGCGGCATTTGCCATAACCCAACCTTGAATATACGAAAGCGCGGCACTTATAAGGTAAATTGCAAGCAAGAATAGCAAAATATTTGCAATGGCATCAAAATCTATGCCGCCTGCGCCCGATATCATTAACATTACGCCCTCGAACAAAATTGTTGTGGCGTTGCCCAAAATGCTAGGGCCAACTATTGCAAAAACAGTTGAAGCAATTGCGCAAATTAAAGCAATTATAATTTGCACCATATATGCGCGCATATATTTTAAAAGTTTTTTAATTGTTCCTTTAAAGTTTTTTGCTTTTTCGCCGGGCATCATAACGCCGGGCCCGCCGGGGCCGCCGCCCGGGCCTCTGCCGCCGCCTGGGCCGCCGGGGCCTTGGCGTTTAGTTGTATTATCATTTTTAGGCATTATTCCAATTCCTCCTTCGACAGTTGGCTTTGTGCAATTTCTTTGTAAGTTTTACAATTTGCAAGCAATTGTTTATGTGTGCCTATGCCGGCAATTTTGCCGTCGTCCAGCACTATAATTTGCTCTGCGTTCATAATGGTAGAAACACGCTGTGCAACTATTAAAACCGTCGATTTTTCCGTGTAGCCTTTTAACGCTTTGCGAAGGTTTGCGTCTGTTTTAAAGTCAAGCGCGCTGAAAGTATCATCGAAAATATAAATAGGGGCTTTTTTTGCTAGCGCCCTTGCAATTGCAAGCCTTTGGCGTTGGCCGCCTGAAACATTTGTGCCTCCTTGGCTTATTGTGGTGTCGTATTTATCGTCTAGCTTATCAACAAATTCGCTGGCTTGTGCTATTTCTATGGCATTTTTCAATACATCATCGCTTGCGTTTTCATCGCCGTAAAGAACATTGCTTTTAACTGTGCCCGAAAACAGCATGCCTTTTTGCGGAACATAACCTATTAATTCACGTAAATTGTGTTGTGTTATGTCTTTAATGTCAACGCCGTCTATGGTAATATTGCCCTTGCTTGTATCATAAAAACGCGGTATTAGGTTGATAAGCGTGCTTTTGCCGCTACCCGTAGAGCCTATTATAGCCGTTGTTTGCCCGGGCTTTGCAGTAAAGCTTATGTTTTCAAGCACTTTTTCTTTTGCGCCGTGATAACAAAATGAAACATCGTTAAATTCAATTTCGCCAAATGTGTTTTTGGTTAGATTTTTTGGCTGTTTTGGGTCTTTAACGCTTGTGGGCGTTTTTATAACTTCCATAACACGCTCGGCCGAAACGCTGGCGCGCGGTAACATAATAAATATCATGCTAACGAAGAAGAATGCCATTATAACTTGCAATGCATATTGCATAAATGCCATCATTTCGCCAACTTGCATTTGGCTTTGCGATATTAAATCTGCGCCTGCCCATACAACTAAAAGCATGGTTATATTCATTAAAAGCATCATTGCAGGCATTAAAATAACCATAACACGGCTTACGAATAATGTGTTTGCGGTTAAATCTTTATTTGCAACATCAAAGCGTTTTTCTTCAAAATCTTGCGTTGCAAAGGCACGAATAACCATCATGCCGCTTAAATTTTCACGGCTTACAAGGTTTAGCCTATCAATTAAAATTTGCATTTTCTTAAAGCGTGGAATTGCAATTATAAACAGCGAGGCTATAATTGCAATTAAAATTCCAACGGCAAGGCCAATTACCCATGTCATAGAAACATTTTGGCTTATTGCCATAATTAAGCCGCCAATGCCCATTAAAGGCGCATAACATAGAATGCGAAGCCCCATTGTATAGAACATCTGAATTTGCGTTATATCGTTAGTTGTGCGTGTTATTAAACTTGCGGTGCTAAATTTATCCATCTCTTTATTTGTAAAGGTAGAAACACGCTTGAATACATCAAGGCGTAAATCTTTAGCAACGCCTGCGCCCAGTTTAGAAAGGCAATAGCCGGCGCCAAAAGCACACGCTAAAATTAAAAGGCAAACAATAAGCATTGTTGCGCCTTGCGAGAAAATATAAGAAGTTTGCATTGCTCCTAAATCTGCGCCCAGTTCCTCGTAGATTGCAATTGTGAAGATAGATGCCGTTGGAGATTTTATTAAATCATCTGTGTTTTGGGCGATGTTTTTAGCATCTTCAATTGCGGCAACCAAAGGGTTTTGGCTGCTGCTAATTACCATTGGCATAATTTGCTCACGCAAAAGCGCTAAATCAATTTCGGCTTCTTCGGCGCTATCGGCTTGCGGTTGGGCTTGGCTATCTTCCGGCATTTGTGCACTTATTGTTTGCAATGCGGTAATCAATGCATAAGATGCATTAGAAAACGCATTATTTATCCCGGTTAGAGTTTGTTCGTCTACCTCGTTTAAATAAAGCGTGTTTTCGTTTGAATTTGGAAACGTTTCATCTGCATTTTGGCTTTGCGAATAATGTGTGTTTACAAGCTGCGTTTCTTGCTCGCTCATAAAAATTTGCATTAATGCCATGTTTTCATCGCTTATGGCAAGCGGTGCAATATCCGTTACGCCCGATTGCTGTATGCCTGTATCTACAATTTCGCTCATAATCGCCGGCAGGCGAAGCTCTAGCATAACTTGCCCAAAAAGCAGTGCAACGCCAATTACAAGCATTAAAATATATGGTTTTAAATACTGCCTAACTTTCCACATATTATATATCCTCCTCGTTTTTTATATCGTTTAAAACATTGCAAAATTCATGCATAGAGTTAAACAATTGCCGAGATTTTTCTTTTCCGTATTTTAACGTTGCCTTTTGCAAAATCGTGGTAAATTTATTTCTAATTTGCAAAACTTTTTGCTTGCCCTTTTTTGTAAGGCACACGCAAACAGCCCTTTTATCGTTTTTTGAAAATGTGCGCTCGATATAACCATGCTCTTCCAAGGCCGATATTTTTTGGCTTGTTGCGGGGTTACTAAGTTCCAACTTTGCGGCAAGCGCACCAACAGGCACGGGCTCGGTATTTATATTGTAAATTCCGCCGAAATATGCAATTATCATTAATGTTTGCATTTCCGCGCCTTTTAAACCTGTGTCTTTAAAAACTTGCATCCAATTTTTTATAAAAGTGTGTGTAATTTCCCAGTACTCTACAGTGGGAATGCTATTGTAATCTGTTTGCAAAATAAGCCCCCTTTGCATAATAGTTTAGTTTACTTAACTATTATGGCATATAAAATATTTTGTTTGATTAACATTTTATGAACATTTTGTAAATTGTGAGTATAGCTTTTATTATACAAAAGTTTTTTTAATTTGTTTGCCACAGCAAACATCATTTAAAATATTGATAATAAAACAAAAGTAAGCTTTGCATAATTTTTGTTATGTGTTTTTTAACTTCAAGCATTACAAAAGGTAAATATTGATAATAAAATATGATTATGTTAAAATAAATTATATTAAATAACAAAAAAGAGGATAGCAATGTCTTAAAAACTTATAATTTTTACAGAAATATTCAATTGTTTTTATCAATAATCTTTATAAAGGAGTATAGCTATAATGAATTATGAAAATGCAATTAAGCTAGTTGATAGGATACTCAAAATTATTAAAATCACCGTTTTCTCACTCGCAGGGGTTATATTTGTTTCAATGTATTTTTTTAGAAACACCACGAATGAAAATATAACACAATCATTTATTGTGGCAACATGGATACTATTGTTTTTGGCATTTGTATCTATTGCAGTTACCATAGTAAAAATTATATTAATAAGAAAACAAAAAAACAATCAAGAAAAGTGAATTTCATTTAAAATAAATTTTAAAGAAAACTTAATTTATTTTTTAATAATTATAAAAGCTATCTCAAAAGTAAAACTTTTGATATAGCTTTTTACTTTAAAATAATAAACATAATTAATGCGAAAGATAAAAATTATATATATTTTTTCACAAGATACCTTGACAGGCGAGGTATCTTGTTGTATTATAGAGCCACAGGAGGTGTTTTATGCTTTATGTACCCGATATTATAAGAGGTTATACCGATACTATTATTTTAGCGCAACTTTATAATAAAGATAGCTATGGCTACCAAATTAACAAAGCCATACAAATTGCAACAAACGGCGAGTTTGAACTTAAAGAGGCAACGCTTTACACGGCGTTTAGGCGCCTTGAAACAGCGGGCTTTATAATTTCGTATTGGGGCGATGAACAAACAGGCGCGCGCCGGCGATATTATTCAATAACACAGCAGGGTAAAAACCTTTATATTGAAAATTTAAACGATTGGCAACGGGCCAAAATGATGATAGAAAATTTATTGAAACAAGGGGAGTAATATATGAACAATAAAATAAAAAATTACGTAGATGTGCTTTTTTCAGATATTCCACGAACAAACAAAGCCATTGAAATGAAAGAGGAAGTTCTTTCGAATTTAAGCGATAAGTTTGATGACTTTATAAAACAAGGAATGAGCGAAACGCAGGCATATAGCATGGCAGTTAGCAGTATGGGCGATATTGACGAAATGCTTGAAAATATTAAGCCCGATGCCGAATTTATTGAAAAGGCGCACAAAAGCGAAAACAAAAAACCGTTATTAACATAATTTCAGTTATTTTAGGTTTTTTTGCCATTAGCAGTGTTGTAATTTTAGGGGTTGTGTCAGAGCTTTTCAGCAACACATTTATAGAGGATATACTAGGGCTTTCGGGGGTTTTGGGCTTTTTATTTTTTGGGGTTATAATTGCCGCTTTGCAAATTTGGGCGCATGCAAGCGTGCCAAAATCGCACAAAGATTATAGGGCAATAGAAAACAACAAACCACTTATTAAAAAACAAAATAAATTGCACGATGGCATAATGTCTATTTATTGGAGCGTGGTTTTACTTGTTTACTTTATAATCAGCTTTATATTTGGCATTTGGAACGTTTCATGGATAATTTGGCCTATAGCGGGCGTTTTATCTTCAATTATCAATACTATTTTTGAAATGGGGCAAGACGATGAATAGAAAAACACTTTTAGTTATAAAATTAATTGTACTAATTTTACTTTTATTGGTAATTAGTTTCGTTGCCTTTGCAATTATAGCCTTTAACGGTTACAGTAATACTTTTAGCGAAAATTTGTTTTCAAGCGAAAGTTCTTTTGGGCAAACGGCACAAAAAGTGCAAACTTTTGAAGATGTACAGCAAATAAAGCTTAACCTTGCAAGCATTGATGTGCAAATTTATGAAACAGATTCTAACATTGTAACTTTGTACGACAACACCCAAAAAGAGGGGTTTAGAATAGGCATTGGCGGCAATGATGATAACACGGTAGAATTTAAAAACGGCAAACTTACTTTTACGCAAGGCGGCACTTGGAATATCGGATTTAATTTTATAAGAATAACAGGCGATATTATTATTGAAGTTCCAAAAGGCACACAAATAGAATATGAAATAGATAGCGCAAGTTCAGACATTTATATTGATGCACCGATAAAAAATACGCTTAAAATAAATAATGTAAGCGGCGAAATTGAAATTATGCAAGGCGGCGAAGAACTTAATATAAATACTGTAAGCGGCGATGTTGAAGTTTTTATGGCATATGAACAAATAGACATAGATTGCGTTAGCAGCGATGTTAAACTAGTTGCAAACAGCGCCACCAAAAGCATAGATTTTGACGGCGTTAGCGGCGATGTTGAAATTGAAGTTGAAGATGATGCAAAGTACGACATTAATTTTGACGCAGTTTCGGGCGATGTAGATGATGATTACGAGAACCAAAACAGCGATGCAAACGCAATACAAATAAGCATTAATGCTGTGAGCGGCGATGCACATTTGCAAAATTGGCGATAAAAGCATTGTGTAAATTTTGTGCTATACCACCACACAAAGCAAGCAATATTTTTTATCACAAGTGAAGAAAACACACAATAGCGCATAAATTTGGCAAAACAGGCAGGTTTTTATTATATCGGTTTGGCAAGGTTTGTTTGTGTGAAAAAACAGCCGCACTAAAAACCACTAAAGTTTCATGAAATAAGCAAAAAAATACAGCAGTTATAACTAGCGCAAACGCTATTTATAACTGCTGTTATTCTACCCATATTTAATAATGTCTATATTTTTTTAATCATTAAAATTATCCTAATTTAATCGGCGCGGCTTGCATATGCCATTTATATTTTTATTCGTGTTCTTGCCAATCTAAGCTGCGGCCAACCGCTTTTTGCCAACCTTTTAATAGTTTATTGCGCTCTTGCTCTTGCATTTTTGGCGTAAATTTTACATCGTGTGTCCAAAGGGCTTTTATTTCGTCTTTGTTTTTCCAAACGCCAACCGCTAGCCCTGCAAGGTATGCCGCGCCAAGCGCTGTTGTTTCACGTATCATTGGGCGGCGAATATCAACGCCTAAAATGTCGGTTTGAAACTGCATTAAAAAGGCATCACGGCTTGCGCCACCGTCAACTTTCAGCTCTTTCATGGGTGTGCCTGTATCTTTTTCAATTGCCCTTACAAGCTCTGCGCTTTGGTATGCAATGCTCTCTTGTGCGGCACGAATTATATGTTCACGTTTTGTGCCACGGGTTATGCCAACAATTGTGCCCCTTGCGTACATATCCCAATGGGGCGCGCCAAGGCCTGTAAATGCCGGCACTATGTAAACGCCGCCTGTGTCTTTAACTTTTTGCGCATAATATTCGGCATCTTTGCTCTCGTTAAAAAAGCGCATTTCATCACGAAGCCATTGTATTACAGCGCCGCCAACAAAAACACTGCCCTCAAGCGCATAATTAATCTCGTGCGATTCGCTTGCCGCAACGGTTGTTAAAAGGCCGTTTTTGCTTATGCATGCCTCATCGCCTGTGTTCATAAGGAAAAAACACCCTGTGCCGTAAGTGTTTTTTGCATCGCCTTTTTCAAAGCAACATTGCCCGAAAAGCGCCGCTTGTTGGTCGCCGGCAATGCCTGCAACGGGTATGTTTGTGCCTGCTATATTCGCCATGCCGTATATTTCGCTTGAAGATAAAACCTCGGGCAACATTTGCATAGGAATATCAAGCTCTTTTAACATGGTTTCATCCCATGCCATTTTGTGAATGTCGAATATCATTGTGCGGCTTGCGTTTGTTCTATCGGTATAATGAACAGCGCCGTTTGTTAATTTCCAAAGCAGCCATGTGTCTACCGTGCCAAAAATAATTTCGCCTTTTTGCGCGCGCTCTCTTGAGCCGGGCACATTATCTAAAATCCATTTTATTTTTGTGCCGCTGAAATATGCATCGGGTACAAGGCCTGTTGTTTTTTGTATATATTCTTTTAAGTTTTTTGCGATTAAATCGTCTACAATGCTTGCCGTTCTGCGACATTGCCAAACTATTGCGTTGTAAATTGGGCGGCCTGTTTGTTTATCCCAAACTATTGCGGTTTCACGCTGGTTTGTTATGCCTATTGCGGCAATATCTGTTGTGCTTATGCCGCTTTTTGCTATAACTTCCATCATAACCGCATATTGCGATGCCCAAATTTCCATTGGGTCGTGCTCTACCCAGCCCTCGTGCGGATAAATTTGCGCAAACTCTCGTTGTGCAATTTCAACAATGTTTTGCATTTCATCGAACAAGATAGCGCGTGAGCTTGTTGTGCCTTGATCTAACGATAAAATATAACGTGCCATATACTTCTCCCTTATGCCGTTTTGCGGCGCAAAATTAATTATTTTTCATAGCCCTGGTTGCTATTATATCGGCATTTGTGCCGCAAATATTTTTAATTATAACTTGCCCTAATTCCACAGGCGCTGTTAAATTAACGTTATTTAGCAAATTCATGGCGTTAAATATTTCGCCTTTTGGTATAGATGTGCTTGTTTTAACGCTAATGCGCGGGTAAATTCCGCCGCTTACGGCAACGGTAGATGTCAACATTCTAACGGGTGCTGTAAGTTCTGCCTTTGCGTAATCTTCGCCTCGTTTACATTCGTTACCCTTTACATTATAGCCGTTTTGCTCATCAATTTGCAAGCGGCAACCCTTTGGGCATACTATACATATCATGTTTTTCATATTTTTTTCCTTTCGTTTTGGGAATTGAATAACAACGCATCTATTTCTTCCATTACAATATTTCCAATCTGCGATAAACGGCAAGAGCAGAGCCCTTGCCCTACAAATACAACAATTTCGCCGAATAGACATTCTCGGTTGTGGGTACAAATCGTAATAAAATAAGCGCTGTTTTGTGAATAATCATAATCTTTTAATCTTATATTTTTTCGTTTTGGTAATTGCATAACAACACATTGTTAAATGCTTATAATATCCCTTTCGGAGATTGGCTATGGTGCGGCTTCGCTGTGGATTATCGTCATAACGTGTAAAAATATAGTTAGAACACTTTATCAAACGCTATTTTTTCACTGTTATCAAACCATATTGTTCCTCGAAGCACGAAACCATTTTTCTTCAGAACATGTTGCATTTTTAAATTATCCGCATCTGTATCAACTCTGAAATAATAAATCTCTTTTTGTCTACTTATGTCCTCAACTAATTTAAAAAGTACGCTAGACAAGTTTTTCCCTCTTGAATCTTTAACAAACGCCATCCGATGAATAACAACATACTTATTATTGCTTGCCCAAGTACCGTTTAAATTCTCATATGCAGGCTCTCCGTTAAAATCAATGCACAAATATCCCAAAATATCGTCACAATCAACGATAAAGTATCCTGTTTGGTTTAATGCATCATTTTTTATACATGCATAGTCCGGATAACCTGTTTGCCATTGATCTATTCCTTGTTCCCTCAAATGTTTTTTGGCATCATCAATAATACTCATTGCTATATCAACTTCGTTTAATTCAATATTCCTCAATTCCACGAAAATACTCCTCACTATTATATAAATAACCTGTAGTTAAAACATTAATTATTTTAAGCAAAACAAAGTTAGTAATTCGTTTTTATCAGTGCTTATTGATTGTTAAAGCTGGTTTCGTTGAAACGCCCTACTTTTCAGCGTGAAAAGACTAGGTTTTGC
>CAYJGM010000051.1:0-7012 GCA_964369495.1 uncultured Bacteroides sp.
CGTAAGTTTGCTTGCGGCACTTATAGTTGGCGATGCGGCAATAAGCGTTGGCCTTGTAAGTGCGCCAATTGTAATTATTGTTGCTATAACGGCAATTTGTGGCTATGTTGTTCCAACATTATACGAGCCGATTATAAGCCTTAGAATTTTGTTTATATTAGCCGGCGGCTTGTTTGGGCATTTTGGCATATTAATTTTAACATTGTTCATGTTAATAAATATTAGCAATATAGAAATTTTTGGCATACCGTTTACAGCGCCGCTTATTCCTTTTTCAAAGCAGGCTTTAAGAGATGGCGTTCTGCGCACAAAGTGGAGCAATTTACAAAAACACAACGATAGTATTTGGGTTAAAACGGAGGAATAAAATGGCGGAAAAAGTAAATGAAAACAACAAAACAGCAAAACATGCACTTAGAACAAACCAAGTACAAATTTTACTGTTTTCTGCTTTAATTGCAGATGCCATTTTGGTATATTTTAATACAGGCGTGTGGTTTACTGCACACGAAAAAGTTGTTGCGGCAATAATTAATGCGGCAATAGTTATAATTTTTGCATATATTTTTTTAAATAAAACAAAATTTTTGCATAAAAGCGTTATATTTAGCGTTACTGCTTTTTTTGCGCTTTGCTTTAACGGGGCCGGCACACTTTACGATGGCGAAAAATTTATGCGTTTTGCAAACGAAGCGCAATACTCTAGTTTATTAACAGTTGCGCTAATTTTGGCAATATGTATATATGCACTAAAATGTGCCGAGCACACATTGCAGGCAATTTGCACAGTGTTAATTGCAATTTTCTTGTTTTTAGCGGCGATTTTATTAATTGCTAATTGGCAAAATATAAAACTAACAAATTTAAGCCACGCATGGCAAGCTACAAACGGCGCTTTGGTGTGCGCGTTTATGACATTTCGCTTTCCGGCAGCATTGTTACTTTTCACTGTTGCGCCGTCGAATGAGATAATCACGGTAAAACGCAATATCATGCCTGCAATTTTGGCGTTTTGTTCATTGCAAATTATTTTAGCAATTTTTAGCGAACTTGTATTTGCAGGTTCAATAAAAGAATATTCACAGCCGATTTATGCACTTGCAATAACGGCACAAATTTCGGTGTTTAAACATTTCGAGCCAATTTACTTTTTCATTTTTATGTTTGCAATAATTATAAAAACAATTGTTTTGTTATTAGGTGCGCTGTTTGCTATAAAACCTTTGTTAAAAGATAAAACTAAAACAATGCAAATTTCAATTGTTATTTGCACATTGGCAATATTATTAATTATTATATCGTATATTTCAATTTATATCACAAGTTTATTTGCAAGCGTTTTATGTGTGTTTGCGCTTATTGCATATAAATTAAAATTCAATGAAAACAAAGGAAAACCATATGAAAACAATAATTAAACTTGCACTGTTAATTTTAGTAACTTTAGGTTTTGCATCTTGTGTAAATACAACTTCTGTGAGCGAAAGAGCACTTGTTAAAGGTATTTTTATTGATGAATTGCAAAACGGAAATGTGCATGTATCCGTAATAGTTTACACAAACGAGCCGGGCGCAGGCACAGCGGATATTATAACCACGGCTGCAATTTACTCGGCAGAAGATGAAACCATTGATAAAGCCATAAAAAATGCGCAAGAGCAACAAAATAAAACTGCATTTTATGAGCAAAACAATGTGGTTTTATTGGGCGAAAATGCAATAAATAATCTTTCACAATATTTGGCGTATTTTAAAACAGAAGAAATATCGGGTGCTAATTTAAGCGTGTTTTTAACGCCTTTTAACAGCGATACCATTTTGCAAACAGAAAAAAACATGCAGGAAATCATTAAAGCGTGTGAATCACTTAGCAGTAAAAGTGTGCAAAGCACAAATAAAACGCAGAAAATATTAGAGTTAAATTTTGATGAAGAAAATTTGTTTAACGGATATTTACCGATTTTAAAGATTGAAAATGAAAAAGTAATAGGAATAGAGCAGTTGATGGTTTTTAAAAGCGGAAAACCGACACATACCCTTAACGGCATTGCTGTGGATATTTTGTTGTTGCTTTCAGGCAAATTGAAAAATTTAGATATTGAAATTGAGCACGAGGACACAACATATAATATAAACACACAAAATATATTTGCGCAATATATAACCGCTGAAAACGGAAACTTGAAAATTGTTTTCAGCGCAAAAGCGCACACCGTAAACGAAAATGCAAACCAAATATACAACAGCCAAAAAAACACCGTGCTTAATTATACAAATAAAATATTAAGCGAAACTTGTGAAGAAATTTTACAGCTAACAACAATGCAAAATAATGATTTTATAAATTTAAATTGGCATACTTTGCAAAAAGAGCACAAATATATAAACGATATTAATGTTGAGTTTAATATTTATGAATAATGCTGATTATCTTAGATAGTGTGGACATGATTTGAACCTAAGAGATTTTGAGTAAAAATGCCAAAATCGGTAGGTTGAACACTCGTGTTCACGCTATTTAATTTTTTTGCATGTGTTTTTTCAATTTTGAAATCGCTTTACCCTCTATTCGTGAAATGAAACTGCGGCTGATATTTAAAATTTTTGCTACTTCTCTTTGCGTAAGCGGTTTTTTGCCGTAAAGGCCATAACGCAATATAATAATTCGGCGCTCTCTTTCATCTAAATTGCTAAGCAAATTATATAAATGCCTTACCTCTTGCTTGCTATCGAAATTATGTTCTATATCAAAAGTATCTGCTACTATATCGTAAAGCGTAAGGCTGTTGCCGTCTTTATCGTGCTCTAATGTGTCGTAAATTGAAATGCTGCTTGCCTCTTTTTTATCGCTGCGAAATTGCATTAACACTTCGTTTTCAATACATCTTGCAGCATATGTTGAAAAGCGTGCGCCTTTAGTGTGATCGAATGTATTAACGGCTTTTATCATGCCTATTGTGCCAATGCTAATTAAATCTTCCTGTGAAATTTGGCTGGTATAATATTTTTTTACAACATGTGCAACCAAGCGTAAATTATGGCGACAAAGCTTATCTGCTGCGGATTTATCACCGCTATTTAAGGCTATAAACGCTTGTTTTTCCTCTTGTGGAGTAAGCGGCTTTGGAAAATTGCTTGTTTCAAGGTGAAGTGCGAAATATAAAATATGGCTTGCAACAAATGCGAAAATTGATGTAAACATAAAATGCCCCCTTTACATAATGTATGAAGGGGGCAAGGTTTTTTATACTATTTTTTATACCATCAATTTGCAAACATTGTTTGCGTACGCAACAGGGTCTTCAATGCTTAGGCCCTCAATTAAACGCGCTTGTTCATATAATAAATTGCTGTACATTTCAAGTTTTTGCGCATCATTTTGCTTTGCGGCGGATTTTAATGCCTCAAACACATTGTGCTCTGCGTTTATTTCAAGCACTTTTTCGCTTTTAACTTTTTGCTCGTTACCCGGCATATTGTTTAGCACTTTTTCCATCTCTATAGAAAGTGCGCCCTCGCTTGTTAGACAAACGGGGTGGCTTTTTAAACGCTCGGATATACGCACATCGCTAACTTTATCTTTTAAAATATCTTTCATTTGTGTAAACAAATCTTTATTTTCTTCGTTTTTGGCCTTAATTTGCTCTTTTTCCTCTTCGGTATCAATGCCTAAATCCGTGCCGCTAACGTTTTTAAATTCTTTTTCTTTGTCTTTTTCGCCGTATTGGCGTAAAACTTGCAAAACAAATTCGTCTACATCTTCTGTTAAATATAATATATCAAAGCCTTTATCTAAAACCCTTTCCGTGGCGGGAAGTTTTGCTAATTTATCGGTGCTTTCGCCTGAAGCATAGTAAATGTATTTTTGATCTTCGGACATTTTTTCGGTGTATTCCGCTAAGGTTATAAGTTTTTGCTCTTTAGCGCTGTAGAAAAGAAGCAAATCAATTAAAGCATCTTTATTCATGCCAAAATCGGCATAGCAGCCCATTTTTAATTGCAAACCGAAACGTTTAAAGAAAGTATCATACTCTTCACGGTTATTTGAAAGCCACGCTTTAAGTTCGTTTTTAATTTTGCGCTCTAAAGATTGCCTTATAACTTTAAGCTGTCTGTCGTGTTGCAACATTTCACGGCTAATGTTCAAGCTTAAATCTTGGCTATCAACAAGGCCTTTAACAAAGCTGTAATAATCTGGCAGTAAATCTGCGCATTTATCCATTATTAAAACGCCGCTTGCATATAATTGCAAGCCTTTTTCATACTCTTTTGTGTAAAAATTATATGGCGTTTCTTTTGGGATAAATAATAGTGCATTATAAGTTGCCGCACCCTCTGTTTTGCTGCTTATAACTTTTGCGGGGTCTTGATAATCTGTGAATTTTTCTTTGTAAAATGCTGCGTATTCTTCATCGCTCACATCTTTTTTTGTGCGTTTCCATATCGGAACCATGCTGTTTAAAGTTTCATCTTCAAAATATGTTTCGTATTCAGGTGCCTTATCGCCGGATTCATCATCACTTGTTTTTTGAATAGGCTTTGATTTTTCTACCATCATTTTAATGGGATATCGAATATAATCAGAGTATTTTTTTACTATATTTTGTAAACGGTAAGCATCTAAATATTCATCATAATTTTCGCCATCTTCGTTCTCTTTAATAACAAGTATAATTTGTGTTCCTATTTCATCTTTATCACATTCTTCAATGGTATACCCCTCGGCCCCTGTAGATTCCCACTTGTAAGCATTTTCTTGCCCAAATGCTTTTGAAATAACAGTTACCCTAGAGGCAACCATAAAAGCCGAATAAAAGCCAACACCGAATTGGCCAATTATATCTATATTATTATTTTCAGCGTTTTCACGTTTAAAATCAAGGCTGCCACTCTTTGCAATTGTGCCAAGGTTTTTTTCAAGTTCGTCTTTTGCCATGCCAATACCGTTGTCTTGTATGCTAATTGTACGGCTTTGCTTATCAAGGGCCAAACGTATATAATAATCGCTTTGTTTTGTTTTAACGCTATCATTTGTTAAACTTAAAAAATGCATTTTGTCTATAGCATCGCTTGCATTGCTGATAATTTCACGCAAAAATATTTCTTTGTGCGTGTAAATTGAATTAATCATTAAATCCATTAAACGCTTAGATTCCGCTTTAAACTGTTTTTTTGCCATAAATAACTCCGTTCTGCCACAAACTATGTAGCTAAAAATATATTGTTTTAAAACCATATCATTAATTAGCACTCGATATATGTGAGTGCTAATTAATGATACAATAAAATTAAAAAAATTTCAATAGCAAATAAAAAAGTTCAAAAATGTTTAACATTTAAGATATAAAAAATTTAAAATATTACAAAATAAGCATAAAAAATACAAATTGTACAAAATTATGCTGTAAAATTTTGAAGAACACTTGCAAAAACAGTGGCTTATATGTTAAAATAAATAAGAATATAGTTTGTCTACGAATAATTATTGAATTAAATAAAGATTTAATTATAATATAATAAAATTACTCTTTGTATAATGGGAGGAAACTATGGCTACAAATAATTTTTCTAACGGTGGCATATTTAATAACGATGATAATCAAAATTTCAGTGCGGAGCAAAATGGGTTTAACAGTTCAGAGGAATTTGATAATTTCAACCAAAACGTGAATAATATGGGTGAAAGTACAGATTTTTCCGGGTTTCAAAACGATGATTTATTTATTAATCCGATAGATGATTTTGCATCTGATGGAAATATTGCGCAAGACAGCAATTTGTTTGCACAAGAAGCGCATGAAATTGAAGAGCAAATAACACAATTATTCGATGACGATTTCTTTTTTGAAGAAGGCAATGAACCGAATTTTGCACAGCAAAATGCCGGTTTCTTTGAACCGCAATATGAAGATAATATGCCGCAAAATAATTTTGTTCAAGAAGATGATATGTTTGCCCAAAACAGTGTTGCAGCGGCCGCAAACAATGTTTTTGAGGGTGATTTTGGCGCCGAAAAATTTGAGCAAGAATTATATGATGAAGCATTGCAGAATTTTGAGCAAGAGGGCCAAATAAATAGCTATTCAGAGCAAGTTGAAGCCGGAAATATTGTACATGATAATTTTATTGCAAATGAAAACAGCGATGGTGCTGTTTCATATAGCGAACAAAACGAGATTGCATTTGATATAGCAGTGCCCGATAAAGAAGAGCCGGAGCAAAACGAAAGCGAACAAGAAGAGCCGATGTTTGTATCGGAAAGAAAGTTTAAACCTTTATTCTCTCAACCTGTTCCCTCAGCGCTTGATGAAATTCGTACAGGCGTTGTTAAACCTGCCTCGCCGATTTCATCAATTAATGCTAACGAAAAGCCCGTTTTAATAACAGCCGTTGAAGCAAAAGAACAAGAGCAAAGGCAAAAAATGCAAGCGCTTAAAACTGCTAAAGAGGAGGCACTTAAGCAGGAACAAGAGCGTTTATCCGAACAAAAAGAGTATTTTACAAATCAAATTTCAAATTCTTATACAAGTGAATTTAATGAAGAATTAAGCAATTATCCGCTTGAAAATCAAGAGGATAGCAATAATGATTTCAATTATTTTGCCGATGATTTTTCAAAACAAAGCGAAGTTGATTTCAATGATACATACACACAAGATAACTTTGAAATTGCAAATGCTAATAATTTTGAAAATGATTTAGGCATACAAAATACTGATGATGATTTTAACGCACAAAACAATTTCACAAATGAAATAGATGATAGCATAATCAATGATTATGTACAAAATGATGAATTTACATTTAATTCAAACGAAAACGAAAGTTTTTATAATAGTACAGATTTTGGCTTTAATCAACCAATGGGTGAACAAAATGCCGATAGTTTAACTTTTGAGCAACCGGCATTTGAAGAGCAAACTTTCGAGCAAAGCGGCGACTTTAACTTTGAGCAACCGGCATTTGAAGAGCAAACTTTCGAGCAAAGCGGCGACTTTAATTTTGAGCAGCC
>CAYJGM010000051.1:7112-16301 GCA_964369495.1 uncultured Bacteroides sp.
GCATTTGAAGAGCAAACTTTCGAGCAAAGCGGCGACTTTAATTTTGAGCAGCCTGCATTTGAAGAACAAACTTTCGAGCAAAGCGGCGACTTTAACTTTGAGCAACCTGCATTTGAAGAGCAAACTTTCGAGCAAAGCGGCGATGAGTTCAGCTTTGAGCCTATGAATGATACAGTTTTCGGCGAAGGGGAACAGTATGCTGAGCAAGACGAATTTTCACAGGCACAAAATGAAGATTTTGTATTTGATGAAAACAATGATTTTGTTGCGTTTGATGAAAATTCACAACAAGAAAATGCCTTTTATGGTGACGATTTTAATCAACAAGAAGAATATAACGATGATGTAAAAAAATTCGATCCACAAGAATGGGAAAAAAGCTTAAATAATGATGGTGATGACGTTTATACGAAGCCGAAAAAATCTAATTCATTACTTTTAATTGTAATAATAGTTTTAGCTGTTTTAGTAATATGTGTAGCAGGCTATTTCATTTATTCAAACATGACAGGAAACGACCCATCACAGCCGAGCGTTTCACAAAGCACATCTCAAAGTGTTTCACAAAGCGAAGTAACATCACAGGTTACCTCACAAGTTCAGCCTGAACCTGTTGTAACGGTGCCTGTAAATGAATGGTATATGTTGCTTGTAAATCGCACTAATGTGCTTAGCGCTGATTTCACAGTTCAAACCGCGGATGTAGACGGCGTGCCCGTAGATTCAAGAATAGCCGAAGATTTACAGCGCATGATTGATGATGGCAATGCAACAGGCCTACAGTTATTTGTACAAAGCGGCTATAGAACATACGAGCGCCAAGAAACAAATTACAATTACCAAGTGAATTTGCAATTGCAAAATGGTGTAGCACAAGCCGAAGCTGAAGTTGCAGCCGGAAAAATTACAGCTCCTCCGGGTGCATCAGAGCACAATTCCGGCCTTGGTGTAGACATTTTCGCAACTGATTACACCGAATACAATATAAATTATGCACAAACAGACGAAGCGAAATGGCTACTTGAAAATGCTGCCAACTATGGTTTCATACTTCGCTATCCGCAGGGCAAAGAGGCGATTACAGGTTTTGAATACGAGCCATGGCACTATAGATATGTTGGGGTTGAACAAGCACAATTAATTAAAGAAAGTGGTTTAACACTAGAGGAATATTTGGCAAATGCAACAGCATAAGTTTTAAATTTTCGAAAACTATAATAAAATGCCGCAAACATAGTTTGCGGCATTTTGCTCGAAAAAAACAATTGCGGTTAAAAAAAGCCCACAGAATAACTTGTTATTCTGTGGGCTTTCTTTATATAACCGCTGTAGCCTATAAAATATTATTTTAGCGCATTAATTAATTCTTCGGCTTTATCTGTGTTTTCCCATTTAACGTTTAAATCTTCTCTTCCCATATGCCCATATGCGGCTAAGTTTTTGTAAATTGGCTTTTTAAGCTGTAATTCTTTTATAATTGCCTGTGGGCTTAAATCGAAAATTTTAATAACAGCATTTTCAATTAAATTTTCGTCAATAACGCCTGTTCCAAAAGTGTCAACACGTACACTAACAGGCTCTTTAACGCCTATTGCATATGCTAGTTGTACTTCACAACGGCTTGCAAGTTTTGCCGCAACAATGTTTTTTGCAACCCAGCGTGCGGCATATGCGGCACTTCTGTCAACTTTTGTTGGGGCTTTTCCGCTAAACGCACCGCCGCCGTGCCTACCCATGCCGCCGTATGTATCTACTATTATTTTGCGCCCTGTAAGGCCGGTATCGCCCTGTGGGCCGCCAACAACAAAGCGCCCTGTAGGGTTAATAAAGTATTTTGTGCTTTCGTGTAAATATTCTTTTGGCAAAACAGGTTCTATAACATGTTTCATAATTTGTTTGCGCAATTCCTCGGTGCTAACATCGGGCGAATGCTGTGTTGAAACAACAACTGCATCAATTCTAACGGGTTTATCGCCCTCGTATGCAACTGTTATTTGGCTTTTGCCGTCCGGGCGTAAAAAATTAAGGGTATCATTTTTACGAACTTCGGTTAATTTTTTGCAAAGTTTATGCGCTAAGCTTATTGGCAGAGGCATTAACTCTTCGGTTTCGTTACAAGCGTAACCAAACATCATTCCTTGGTCGCCAGCGCCGCCTGTATCAACGCCCATTGCGATATCGGCACTTTGCTCGTTAATATTCGCAAGCACTGCGCATGTGTCGGCGTCAAAGCCGAATTTTGCCCTTGTGTAACCAATATCGGCAACAACTTGTCTTACTATTTTTTGAAAATCTACATAGCAATCGGTGGAAACTTCACCCATCAAATGGATTAGCCCGGTGCTGGCGGTTGTTTCAAGTGCAACACGGCTATTTTCATCTTGCGCTAACAAGGCATCTAAAATAGCGTCTGAAATTTGGTCGCAAATTTTGTCGGGGTGCCCCTCTGTTACAGATTCTGATGTAAATAATTTTGTGTTATTCATAGTGTACTCCTTTGTTTTATTAAAAGCAAAAATAAAAGCCCGGTGAAATACACCGAGCTAAAAATGCTTATCTTTCGGTGTAAACCGCAGGATTTAGCACCTTACAATTGTAGGTTGCCGGGTTTCAAAGGGCCTGTTCCCTCCACCGCTCTTAATAAGTTTGTATTAAATTAAAATGTAATTATTACGCTTTTCTTTTATTATTATATCAAATTAGTAATGAAAAAGCAATATAATATTTTTATTGTTAATTTTGCGTAATTGCAATATTAATTTGCTCAATTTGTTTTGCAATGTCATTTGCTATTATATCACTTTGCTCTGCTGTTTGCGAAGTTTGTGAAATAACATCTGTAAAACTGTTCATTTGTAAAATAATTTCATCTACAGTACTTACTTGGTTTTCAATAATTGTTTTTATATCGGCAACTTTTTGCGCAGAGGCATTGCTTGAAGTAATTACGCTTTCCATGTTTTTTGCCGCTTGTTTTATAAAGTTTGCGCCCGTTTGAACATTGCTTAATGATTCGTTTACAAGCATGCTGCTAGCACTTGCCGCTTGAGAACTTTTTGCAGCAAGCGTTTGAACTTCATCTGCAACAACGGCAAAGCCTTTACCGGCAGCGCCTGCTCTTGCAGCCTCGATTGCGGCATTTAAAGCAAGAATATTAGTTTGGAAAGCAATGTCTTCAATCTGTTTAATTATAGAATTAATTTTTCTTGATGATTCTTCCATTTCAATAATTGCACTTACTGCTCTTGCCATGTTTTCATTGCTTGATGCAAGCATTTCAGCATTATCGCCAACTATTTTGTGCGAATCTACAGCCATTTGTTTTGTTGAGTTTATTTCCTCTTGCATGGCGTGGCTTTTGCTTACTAAATCTGTAATAATAGCTGTTTGGCTAGTGGCGTTTTCGTTTAGTATGCCTGCAATGTCAAGCATTTGTGATGATGTGTTTTTTAAGTTATCAGAACTTAGCTCGATACCGTTGAATATATTTTGTATTTTTGCCGAGCTTTCCTGTTGTTCTTTCATTTTAACTTCTATTTGGCTAACAAGTTCGAGCGTGGTTTTTTCTTTTTCTATAGATTCATTTTGGAATTTTAATATCCAATTTAAAAGTAAAACTAAGAATAAAATGCTGAAATTAACGCCTAAAATACTTCTTACTAAAAACGATGTGCTGATATTGCTATGAAGTGTATCTGTGAAAAATAAGGAAACAATTAAAATAATATCTGTAATAACCCACTGGATAATAATGATGCGTTTGATAAAATAAATGCTGTTAAATGCTATAACGCCAATAATTAATGTAAATCCGCCTGCAAATTCGCCACCTAAAAGCCCAAACAACACAATCATTAAGAACTGAACCGATGTTAAAAAATATATTGTGGGGGCCTCGCCGAATTTTGTTTGGCATAATTTTCCGAAAGTTGTCATAGAAAAAGTTGCCAGTAAAATACCAATTCCTAAAATAAAATCGGCGCTAAAAAAATATAGCAAACTGTAACATGAACCACCAATTAAAAGAATAATGATATTTATTTTTAATAATTTTGCGTTTTTTGATATTTCATTTTGTGTGTTTTGCATTACTATTACCTCTTAAATATATTATGATGTTTAACACCCGTTTTTTCGTGAAATATTTAAATTTAATTTTGTATGGAAAAACGTAAATATTAAAATAAATGAAAAAAGGTGCGAATATCAATATAACATATTTTAAACCGTGATGTCAATTATAATACATAATTATAATAAAATACCAAAAAAATTAAACATTAATGTTGAATTTTGTCCAGTGCCCAAAAACTTTCCTTTAAATTATTATATAAGTTTGAATATATCTTATAATGTTCATTGTATTTTAAACCGTTTTCTAAATTAGGTTTTATTTTTGTTTTAATTTTTATCATTTCATCACAAGCGCTTTTAATATCGCTGTATATGCCACAGGAAACAGCCGCTAAAATTGCAACGCCTAAAGCCGGGCCTTCATCGTTTTGAAGTGTTAAAACATCTGTTGCGTACATATCGCTTAGCATCGAGCGCCATAATTCGCTTTTTGCGCCGCCGCCGCAAGCGTACATAGTATCAAAATTTATGTTCATTTCGCGCATTAAATCAAAGTTTTGCTTTTGAGAGTACGCAACGCCCTCCATAACAGCCCGAAGCATGTGATATTTTGTGTGTATGCCTGAAAGCCCAAAGAAAACCCCACGTGCTTTTTCATCTAAAATAGGTGAGCGTTCACCCATTATATACGGCAAAAATATTAATTTTTCGGCACCTATTTGTATTTTTGCGGCGCCCTCGTCCATCAATTGGTAGCTGTCTTTTTTCAAGTGCTCGGCAACTTCAATTTCAGATGTGCAAAAATTATCTCTAAACCATTTTAAACTCATGCCTGCGGCTAAAGTGCAGCTCATAACGGTGTATGCGCCGGGCACGGCAGAGCAAAATGTATGTACCCTACCTTTGGCATCAATTTGCGGAGTATCGGAATGGGCAAAAATAACGCCTGAAGTGCCAATTGTGGTAAAAGCCTTGCCTTTATTTATTACGCCCGTGCCAATTGCAGCCGAGGCATTATCGCCGGCGCCGTAGCAAACAATTGTGCTTTCGCTAAGGCCCGTTAATTCACTTGCGCTTTTGCAAACATTGCCTGCCACATCAACGCTTTCTTTACAAATAGGAAGCAAATCTGTTTCAATATCAAGCTTTTGTAAAATCTCTGCGCTCCACTCTCGCTTTTTAACATCAAACAAATTTGTACCCGAGGCATCGCTTACATCTTGGCCGTAAAGCTTTGTTAATTTAAAACGGATATAATCTTTTGGCAGTAAAATTTTACGACATTTAGCGTAAATTTCGGGCTCGTTCTTTTTTACCCACATAATTTTACCCGCAGTAAAACCGGTTAAAGCGGGGTTTGCTGTAATTTCAATAAGCTTTTCTTTGCCTATTTTTTGTGTAATTTCCTCACACTCTTTGCCTGTTCTGCCATCGCACCATAGTATTGCGTTTCGCAAAACTTCGCCGTTTTCATCCAGCATAACAAGGCCGTGCATTTGCCCTGAAATGCCTATTCCTTTAATATCCTGCGCATTAATTTTACTTTTTAATAAAACTGATTTTATAGTGCTTACGGCGGCTTGCCACCAATCGTTTGGATTTTGCTCTGCCCAGCCGTTTTGTGGTTGAATTAAAGCGTATTCCACTGAGGCGCTTGCTATTTTATTGCCTTTTTCATCAAATAAAACAGTTTTAGTGCCCGAGGTACCTAAATCTATGCCTAAAACATATTGCATAATTTACTCCTTACAACCTTGTCTCACCTAAAAATTTATATATCTGCCGGCTATTTTTGCCCAAAACCCCAAGATTTCGTCATCGTAAATAGGAATACACACAGTATTCCTCATTCGTCTGCCTTGTTTTGAACAAAAACATCAGGGCATCTACTTTAAATTTTTAAATGATACAAGGTATTACATATAAATTGCGGTGAAATTAAAATATTATAAAAACAGATAATTTCACCGCATATAATTTTTGGTTTTACATTTAGCCAAAAGCCCAAGAAAAAAGGCATTGCAAATTGTAAAATTAAGTTTTAGCCAAACAACACCGCGTTTAAAATGCTGTGTAAATTTTCTTGGCGGCCCGAGCCCGGAAGCTGTACAGTGCCTTTTTCAATAGCATATTGTGAAAGCTCTTCAAGGCTTGTTTGGCCGCTAATTATTTTTGCGCCAATACCGCTTTCAAAACTTGAATAACGTTCTTTAATAAAATTATCTATTCTGCCATCGTTTATAAGCTTTTCGGCGTTTAAAAGGCCAAGCGCAAAAGCGTCCATTCCCAAAATATAGCCGTAGAACATGTCTTCCTCGGTGTAGCTTGCACGGCGGTTTTTGCTATCGAAATTTAAGCCGCCGTTTACAAGGCCGCCAGCCTTAATAATTTCATACATACACATTGTTGTATCGTAAATATTAGAGGGGAATTCGTCTGTATCCCAGCCAAGAAGTAAATCGCCTTGGTTTGCGTCAACGCTGCCAAGCATGTTGTTAATTGCCGCAACGCGTAAATCGTGTTGGAAAGTGTGCCCTGCAAGCGTTGCGTGGTTTGCCTCTATGTTCAATTTAAAATCGTTTTCAAGGCCGTATTGTTTAATAAAGCCAACTGCCGTTGCCGCATCAAAATCATATTGATGCTTCATGGGCTCTTTCGGTTTTGGCTCTATGAAGAAATCACCTTTAAAGCCGTTTTTGCGTGCGTAATCAACGCTCATGCGCATTAGGCGTGCAATATTTTCTTGCTCTAATTTCATGTCTGTGTTAAGTAGGGTTTCATAGCCCTCACGGCCGCCCCAAAAAACATAACCAAGGCCGCCCAGTTTTATTAAAACATCAAGCACTTTTTTTATTTGTGCCGCAGCAGCCGCAAAAACCTCGGCGCTGTTAGATGAACCTGCGCCATTTACAAAAACAGGGTTTGAGAATAAGTTTGCAGTTGCCCACAACAGCTTAATTCCTGTTTCGTTTTGTTTTTGTAATAAATATTCGGCAATCTCGTCCATGTTTGCATTAGTATCGGCAATTGTAGCACCCTCGGGAATAACGTCAACATCGTGGAAACAATAATACTCTATTCCAAGCTTTTGCATAAATTCAAAGCCGATATCAACTTTGCGCTTAGCGTGTTCCATTGTTCCTTTTTGTGCGCCAAAAGATTTATCTGCTGTTTCACGCCCGAACATATCGGTGCCGCCTGCGCATAAATTGTGCCACCATGCCATGCCAAAACGCAAATGTTCTTTCATGGTTTTGCCAAGCACAATTTTGTTTGCATCGTAGTATTTAAATGCAAGCGCATTTGTGGATTTTGCCCCCTCGTAAGGAATTTTAGGGATATTATTAAAAAAATCTGCCATGTTATGTACCTCTCGTTTATAAATTTTTGTATTTTTGTTTAAATAGCTTTGAAACTATTTAATTGTGCTTAGTATGATTTAAACTGCAATAAGTTTTGCGATATTATAGCGCAAAATAAAAAAATATAAGTATTTAAATGGAATTTATAAAATTTTGTATAAAAAATATTGCGGCTCCCATACATGTTGTTTTAGAACCGTATGAAGAAAGATGAACATAATCTGCATTGTTGTTAAAAGCATCTAATTGCATGATATTATCTTTTAAAACAATTAAATATGGCGATAAAAATTGCACAAGTGTGCCGCCTATTACAATGTCGCAATCCATAGCCATATGTATATTGTTTATTGCTTTTGCTAAAGTTTTTAAATATAAATTAAATGCGCTAACATATTTTTCGTTGTTGCTTTGTAAATTGTCAAAAAAATCTTCAATATAACAGCCCATATCATCGCTTATTCTATCAATAGAACAATAAGCCTCTAGGCAACCGGTTTTGCCGCAATTGCATAATGGGCCGTTTGTGTCGATACACATATGGCCAAATTCTGCGCTTTTGCCTGTGTTTCCGGCATAGGGCATTTTATTTAAAACAATAGCCCCGCCAATACCTCTATCAACCGATAAATACACAAAATTCTCGCAATCATTTACTTTTGTTAAAGCGCCTAAGTTTGCATCATTATCGATATGACAGGGGAAATTTATTGCATCAACAATTAAATTTAACGGATAATTTTTTAATTTTAATGTAGGTGCGGTTTCGATATAAGTTTTATCTAAATTAAAAACGCCCGGCAAAGCAACACAAACGCCTAATATTTTTTTAGTATTTATAGCGTTTTTTTCAATAAATAAATTAAGCTTGTTTGCAATAAGCGTATGAATTTTCGAAAAATCAACGTTTTTTAATAGTATTTTCTCAAAAAACATCTCTTCATTTCGTAAATTAATGCATACAATGCGCAAATGATTTTTAGTAACAGATATACCAATTGAAAATTTAGCACTGCTGTTTATATCAATTAACCTTGGTTTTCTTCCCCCGGTAGATTGCGTTGTACCGCAAAAGTTTATCAATTGTTCGTTCTCAAGCTCTTGCAAATTTTGCGTTACGGTGGGCAAACTTAGCGCTAAATCGCTTGCGATAATCTGTTTTGTGCTTTGTGCATTATTATTATATATATATCTAAATATTCGGTTTTTGTTTTGGCGTCGCAAGATAGCGGTGTTATACAAAATGTTTTCCATAAATTAAACAACCTACTTTTATCAAAGTGTTTTATATAAGTTATTTTATCATGTTTATTTTATTTTGCAATACTTTAAGCAAAAATATTTTATATTTTACAAAAATATAATAAAGCAATAAAAATTACAGGGGGCAAAAAGCCCCCTGTAATTTTTAAAGAACGATGCAAAACCGTTATGCCCATTTTTAAAATAGCTCGCTGTCGTCTTCTTCTTCTGGCATTAAAACTTCGTCATCATAAGTGTTCTGTGTTTTTTGAGTGTCGTCGTTTTCGTTTGTGCTTTCGCTGAAATACTTGTATTTGTTTTCATTATAATCGTACATAAAATATGCACCTCCCTTTGCATATTTTTCTCAAAAAATCATATTTTATACATGTATTTTTATATTGACAAAACACAAATGTATATGTATAATAAAAATGTTGTAAAAATATTTACAATATATCCGGGTGTAGCGCAGTTTGGTAGCGCGCTTGAATGGGGTTCAAGAGGCCGT